>JAZQYJ010000033.1:0-61996 GCA_045633465.1 Alistipes sp. | reverse complement strand
GGTAAATGCTACCTTCGCAACTTTGGAGCAATACAACGCACTCGTTTCGGAAGTGGCAACTATCAAGGAGCAAATCAAGGCAATCAACCAAAGCATCACCGACCTCGAAACTAAACTCACAACCAAGATTAACGAGGATATTGCAAATGCAGTATCAACTCTCAATGCAGATATTCAGCAGAAGGTTAAGGAGATTACCGATGCCTATACTGATGCCATTAAGAGTGCGAAGGAGGATATCACCGCTACTTACACCTCTGCTATTCAAAATGCAATCAATGCTCTTGATGCATCACTCAAAGCGTGGGTGGGTGAGCAACTTGCAAACTACTATACCATTGCCGAGGTCGAGGCAAAAATCACAGCATTGCAGACAGCGATTACCGAAGGCGATAATGCACTACAAGAGGAGTTGAACAAGTTAAAGACACAACTCGAAACTACAAAGTCGGAGATTACCGCAGCATATAAAAAGGCAATTGAGGAGGCGATAAACACCAATAATGGCGTAATTGATACCAAGATTGCAAATGAGATTGCATCGGTTAATCAGCGTATTAACAGCGAGGTTGAAACTATAAATCAGCGCATTACAGCAATCGAGGCTCGTTTGGATAATGTTGAGGCAAAGATTGCAGAGTTGCTTGCACGCATTCAGTCGGTGTCGTATATTCCTACCTACTCTGATGGTAAGGCAACGGTTAAGTATTACAACGATATCAGCCAAGTAGTACTTGATTTTGAAATTTCACCAAAGGACGCTGTTGTAGAGTTGGCAAAGGTATGGCAGAGTGCAGTATCGGTTAAGGCAGTATATACCCAAACTCGTGCAGTGTCATTTGTCGATATGCCAATTGTAAAGTTTGAAACAGATGCGACAAATGGTATAATCACTGTTACCGCTTCGGGCGAAAATCTATCGGAGGAGTTCTTTAATGGCACACAATCGGCAAGCGTAAGATTGTCAATTTCTGATGGAAATAACTCGGTTACAAGCGACTATATCCCGATGGTTACTTCAAAGGTTACTTCAATGGTATTGAATATTTACACTGCGGAAGATTTAGCAAAACTTGATGATGCTTTTGTTGAATCTGCGACTTTGATGTCCACTATTGATATGAGTAGTGTAGATTGGACTCCAATAGAAAATTTCTCAGGAGTTTTCGATGGCAATAGTAGTAAAGGCTATGAAATAAAGAATCTATCCGCTCCGCTTTTTGAGAATATTTCTGGAACTGTGAAAAATCTTCAAATTTCAGTGGATATTACCAAAACTTCGGCTGTACAACTCGGAGGATTGGCAAATTCAAGCAATGGAATAGTAGATAATTGTGATGTGTCGGGAAAGATATCTATGACTGCTATGAGCGAAAGCAATACTAGTTATATTTCGGGGGTTGTAGGTCTTGCAACCGCAGGATCTCTTTCGAATTTAACAAACAACTGTTCGATAAATGTCATAGGTAGTACATATAATGAAAAAGATGTTAATATCACAGGTGTTGCACATTCTAATGTTGATATGACAAATTGTATCAATAATGGTGATTTGTATGCCGATGGAACCTTTACTAGAGTAGGTGTTTCAGGAATAACATCTCCTCGGCAAGCGGGCGTAAAAATTATATGCTGTGAAAATCGTGGAAAGTTAGAATTTGATGGTACCGCTACAAAGATATGGATGGGAGGAATTTCTGCACATGTACATGAAGGGCCAATAGAATATATTGGTTGTAAGAATTTTGGCGAAATAACCTATACAGCCGATGCTATTACCAGTAAGGGAGATGCGGAGATTGCCGGAATCCTTGCATATTCGAACAATAGGTCTATAATCGAAGGATGCTGTAACGAAGGTACAATAGATGTAAAAGGCCAGGTGGTATCTAGAAGATTGTATGTCGCAGGAATTTGTGCTAATAGTATGGCTAACACATTCATACAGAACTCAACCTTTTATCCAGAATGTTCTTCTTACAATAAAGGTAAAATATCTGTTTCTGCGACTAGATATAAAGAACTATATGTAGGAGGTGGAATAGGTCGTGCGAATGGAAATCAAACAAAAGGCGGTAACACAATTATAGATTCGTTTGTTAATTACGCTTGTATAGACATTGCTCCACAAGCAACTTACGTTTACATAGGGGGATGTGTAGGGAAAATGGATGGTGATAGTGAACTCTTTGCAAATGCCTCACTTTCAAATATTGGAGATATTATTGTAGAGGACAATATAAATGTTTTGAATCCGCAATTATTTGTAGGAGGTATTGTTGGCGACAGCGAGATAACCATTGCAAATTGTCAGGCATACTGTGACATTAAGGCTATAGGTTTTGAAGGTATGGTTGGTATGATTATGGGGCAGGCTCGCGCTGAAGCGACGAAGGCGATAAACTGCAAGGTAGGTGGTACTTTAGTATTCGAACTAGAGGAAATTTATGGTGTCGGAGGTAAAGTAACATACAAAGATACTCCGGGTGTCCTCAACGAAACCAACTGGTACAACCACATTTACAGTGCTGCGGTTGAGGAGACAGTTGCAACAGGCGACGGTTGTGCGTGGATTGAATCTATCACAATTCAGTAGCTATTTAAAACTCTCTTTATTATTATCAAAAAACGGTTTGCGATAAATAAAGCACCAAAGGAAATTTCCACGACTTGTACCAAGCCTCGGAATGACGGATATTGATAGGCGACCACGCAGAGAGAAATTTCTGCGTGGCCATTTTTTTTAATTCTTTGTTGAAAAATCTCTCGTCTCTCGTCTTTTGTCTCTCGTCTTTTTATTATCTTTGCGCATCAGGAAACAACAATATCAAATTATATTATGAGCAAGGTTACTATCGAGCGTGCGCATCGTATGGACGGAACAGGCGAGTACTACTTCTCTCGTCGTCTCCGTGAGATTGCAGAGATTGAGGCGACTACCGGTCGTCAGATTATTAAGTTGGCTATGGGTAGCCCTGACCTCCCACCACACCCATCGGTTATTGAGCGTCTTTCGAAGGAGGCTCTCCGCCCTGATGTTCACAAGTATATGTCGTTCAAGGGCGAGCCTGTATTGCGTAAGGCTTTTGCTGATTGGTACGGCAAGTGGTACGGTGTAGATGTAGATTTCAATACCGAGGTATTGCCTCTCATCGGCTCGAAGGAGGGAATTATGCACATCTGCCAGACTTTCATCAATCCTGGCGACAAGGTACTCGTGCCAAACCCAGGTTACGCTGCATACAAGGCGGCTGTAACTATGACCGGCGGCGTGATGCTCCCATATTCGCTCAACAAGGAGAACGGCTTTAAGCCTGACTTTGCAGCTATCGAGGCTGCTGGCGTAGAGGGCGTGAAGATTATGTTTGCGAACTTCCCAGGTATGCCGACAGGTCAGACTCCAACCAAGGAGTTGTTCGAGGAGATCGTTGCATTCGGTCGCAAGCACAATATTCTCGTTATCCACGACAACCCATACTCGTTTATCCGCAACAACGACAAGCCTATGTCTATCCTCGCAATCGAGGGGGCAAAGGATGTTGCAATGGAGATGAACTCGTTGTCGAAAGGCCACTCGATGGCAGGCTGGCGTGTGGGTGTTATCATCGGTAAGGAGGAGTGGATTAACTCAATCTTGACCTTCAAGTCGAATATGGATTCGGGTATGTTCTACCCTGTTCAGGCGGCTGCCGAGACTGCTCTCGCTTTGGGCGAGGATTGGTTCACCGAGTTGAACGCTATCTACCGTGAGCGCGAGAAGCAGGGAATGGAGTTGCTCGATGCACTCGGCTGTACCTACCAGCCAAATCAGGCGGGTTTGTTCATCTGGGCTGAGATTCCTGCCGATTTCGAGGGCGATGGCTACGACTTCTCTGACGATGTAATGGAGAAGTGCGATGTGTTCCTCACTCCTGGTGGTATCTTCGGTACCGAGGGTAAGCGATATGTTCGTATTACACTCTGCTGCCCTACCGAGTTGTTGAAGAAGGCAACGGACAATATCAAGGCAAGATATACAAAGTAATAAGTTTTGTGATAATAATAGAAAAGGCACCTTTCGTGGTGCCTTTTCTATTTCACTCTTATCAGGTTTATTCCGTCACGGAGTGGAAGGATAACATTCTCTACCCTGCTGTCGTTGCGGATATAGTCGTTGAAGGCGATAATCTCGGCAGTCTGCTTATCCTTGCGACCGACCTCCTCGACAACCTTACCGTACCAAAGGATATTATCCGCCAAGATAAACGAGTTCGGGTGTACCATATCGTGCTCGAACAACATCTCGTAGTAGGCACGATACTCTCGCTTGTCGCCATCTATAAATACGAGGTCGTACTTCTCTCCCAACTGCGGTGCGAGGTCGAGGGCCGAGCCAATGTGCTGGCGAATCTTGTCGCCCAAGCCACTGCGCTCGAAAAAGTCGGCTGCAATCATCTCCAACTCGTCATCAACCTCGAAGGTGTCAATCACTGCACCCTCCTCCAAGCCCATAGCCATCGAGATAGCCGAGTAGCCCGTGAAGGTGCCAATTTCGAGTATTCTGCGTGGTTGCAACATACGCACAAGCATTTCGAGAAGCTTACCCTGAATATGCCCCGAAATCATTCGTGGGTTGATGACACGCAAGTATGTTTCGCGCTCCAACTCATGCAACAACTCGCCCTGCGGCGACGACATATCACTGATGTATTGGTCAAGTTTGTCCATAGTCATTATTTATAAAGTAACACCGAAGGTTGTGCCCAGACATCGTTGGCGACCTCCATAATCTCTGAGGCGGTGACAGCGTTGATTTTGCGGTAGGACTCCTCCAAGGTATCAACCTCGCCATACGCCAAGAGGCTCTTGCCTGCGCCCATCATATAGCCCTCGGCACCCTCGTTCACGATAGCCAACTGCGCTATAAACTGACGCTTTGCCATAGAGAGTTGGCGAGGGGTAAGAGCCGTAGTCTGCAACTTCTTAATCTCGCCGGCGATAATCTCACGGCATCTGTCGCTATTCTCGTGGTCTGACGAGAAATATATGCTTGCCAAGCCACAGTCCGAGAGTGACGAGTAGCTTGCACCTATATTATATGTTAGTCCGTTGCGCTCACGCACGCTGATATTGAGTCGTGAGTTGGCGCAAGGGCCTCCCAAGATATTCGTCAGCAACGCATAGGGCAAACGGCGCTTGTCAGCGAGGTTGTAGGCGCGCGCACCGATGATGCAGTGCGCCTGATGGGTACGCTTATTCAAAACCTTCTCGAATGGAGCAACCACAACGGGTGCAACACGCTCAAACTCTCGTTTTGTCGGTGCATAGCAACCCAAATATCGCTCGGCAATCTCCTTGATGCGGTTGGGCGATATATTACCGATAGATGCAAACACCATCTTGTCGGTGGTGTGAGTGCGCTGGCGGAAGCGGTGTATCGCAGCCGAGTCGATGCCCTTCAACGAGCGAGGTGTGCCGAGAATGTTGTGTCCGAGTTCCGAGCCTGCGAAAATCAAATCCTCGAAAGAGTCGTAGATGTCGTCGTTTGGCGAATCACGATAGGTGTTTATCTCATCGAGAATAACCTCTCGCTCCTTGTCTAACTCCTTGTCGGGGAATGTCGAGTGAAATACCACATCCGCCAACAACTCCACAGCCTTCGTGAAGTCGCCACGCAAGACGGTAGCGTGTACGGTGGTATCCTCCTTCGAGGTAAAGGCGTTCAACTCGCCACCGAGGTTTTCGAGGCGGCAGTTCACTTGGTATGCCTTGCGGTGCTCGGTACCTTTGAAAAATCCGTGCTCGGTGAAGTGGGCAATACCCTCCTCGCCCTTGCGCTCATCGCGAGTGCCGGCATTTATCATTATCGCACATCGTGCCACCCCACTCTTTGTCTGGCGGTGTATGCAACGAATGCCGTTTGAAAGTTCGTATATGTGAAATTCGTTATTCAAACTTTTAACTTTTAATTTTTAACTTTTAACTTTTAACTCCAAGAACTTGGCAGTGTGACTTTGCTCGCACTTGGCGAGTTCCGCAGGAGTACCCTCAAAGACGATTGTACCGCCCTCTGCGCCCGCCTCGGGACCGAGGTCGATAATGTGGTCGGCACATTTGATAACCTCCATATTATGCTCCACGATGACTATTGTATGCCCAGCCTCAATCAGCGCATTAAACGCCTTCAAAAGGCGGTTTATATCGTGGATATGCAGTCCCGTAGTCGGCTCGTCGAAGATAAACATCATTCGCTTGTCGGTGAACTCGCGTGCAAGGTACGAAGCCAACTTAACTCGCTGACTCTCACCACCCGAAAGGGTTGATGAGGGCTGTCCGAGCTTTACATATCCCAAGCCTACATCGCTCAGTGTTTTCAATCGCTCGATAATGCGACGGCACTCTTTGGCATCTTCGCTGAAAAAGGCTATCGCCTCATCGACACTCATATCGAGGATATCACTAACGGACTTATCGCGATACTTCACTTCGAGGACCTCGTCTTTGAAGCGTTTGCCATTGCAAGCCTCGCAGGTGAGCGTAATGTCCGCCATAAACTGCATCGAAACCTTTATCGAGCCCTCGCCCTGACACACCTCGCAACGACCTCCCGACGAGTTGAACGAGAAGTGCGAGGCGGTGATATTGTTGTGCTTGGCGTATGGTTGCTCGGCAAAGAGTTTTCTTATCTCGTCCCACGCCTTGATATATATCGCAGGGTTTGAACGAGAGGACTTGCCGATAGGGTTTTGATCGACCATCTCCACACCCTTCAAGAGTGCAGTGTCGCCACTCAAACCATCGAAGTCGCCCGGGTGGTCGCCCGTATCTGCCAACTCACGATGCAGTGCAGGATAGAGAATATCCCTTGCAAGCGATGATTTACCCGAGCCACTTACGCCCGTGATGCAGGTCATAACGCCAAGCGGAATATTGACTGTTATATTTTTGAGGTTGTTGTGACGGCAACCGTTTAACTTTATATAGTTGCTCCAACCACGCACCGATTGCGGAACGGCAATCTCTCGTCTGCCCGAAAGGTAGTCGGCAGTGTAACTCTCGGTAGCGGTGGCAAGATGCTCCAAATCGCCACTATACACTACTCTACCGCCATTTTTACCCGCTTCGGGACCGATGTCTATAATGTGGTCAGCAGCGCGAATTACCTCCTCCTCGTGCTCCACGACAATCACCGTATTGCCCATATCTCGCAACTGTTTCAGCACCTCGATAAGACGGTGGGTATCGCGTGGGTGAAGACCAATCGAAGGCTCATCGAGGATATACAACGAGCCTGTGAGGTTGCTACCGAGCGAGGTTGCAAGGTTTATACGCTGGCTCTCGCCTCCCGAAAGGGTTGCCGAACCTCGGTCAAGAGTGAGATAACCCAAGCCTACATCGCTGAGGTACTGCAAGCGGTTGCGCACCTCTGTCAAGAGGCGCTCGGAACTCTTTTTTTCGTGGTCGTTGAGTTGTACGCCCCCAAAAAACTCTATCGCCTCATCAACGGTCATACGCACAACCTCGGCGATATTTTTCCCTCCAAACTGCACATACAACGCTTCGGGGCGTAGGCGTTTGCCCTCGCACTCGGGGCAGATGCTCTTGCCCGTATAACGAGCCTTCAAAACACGATACTGTATCTTGTGGCGTTGGCTGTCGAGCATATCGAAGAAGGAGTTTAACCCCTCGAAATATTCGTTTCCGAGCCACAAAAGTCGCTTTTGGGCATCGGTCAGAGTGTAATACGGTGCGTGAATCGGGAAGTCGAACTTGTGAGCGTTCATTACGAGTTGGTCCCTAAACCACTTCATCGTATCGCCTCGCCAACACGCTATGGCGTTGTCGAAAATGGTGCGTGATTTGTCGGGAACGACCAAATCCTCGTCTATGCCCGTAACCTTGCCCCAACCCTCGCATCGTGGGCAAGCACCCAGCGGATTGTTGAACGAGAAGAGGTGTTCGTGAGGTCGCTCGAACTCGATACTGTCAGCCGTAAAGTTGGAGTTGAAGAGGTGCTTATTCTCACCCTCTATGATTACGCAACTACTTGTGCCATATCCAAATGCCTGCGATACGGACTCTCGCATACGGGTTAGTGTGTCGTCATCGCTCAATACTCGCAGACGGTCGATAATAATGTAGATGCCATCTGCCGAGCGCTCCAAATCGACCTCCTTGATGAAGTCGTCAATCAGCACGGTCTTGTCATCTACCACAAGGCGCACAATGCCGTCTTTTACCAGCGTGAGTAGCTTTTCGATAATGCTCTCGCCCTTATCCAACTGCATTGGCACAGTCACGACTACCCTTGCGCCCTCGCCCAACGAGAGTAAAAATTCCACGACATCGTCGGTGTTGTAGCACTTGACCTCTTTGCCCGAAATTGGCGAAATTGTCTTGCCGACACGGGCATACAAGAGTTTTAGATAGTCGTAAATCTCGGTTACTGTACCCACCGTAGAGCGTGGGTTGCGCGAAGAGACCTTCTGCTCGATAGCGATAGCGGGTGCAATGCCCGAAATCAAGTCGACATCGGGTTTGGAGATGCGCCCCAGGAACTGACGAGCGTATGCCGACAAACTCTCAACATAACGACGCTGACCCTCGGCAAAAATGGTGTCGAACGCCAAGGTAGATTTGCCCGAGCCCGACAAACCCGTCACGACAATCAGCTTTTCGTGGGGAATATCGAGTTCGATATTTTTGAGGTTGTGTACCCTCGCGCCTTTTATGTAGATTTTGTTCTCCAAAATATCTCCTAACTCCTAACTCCTAACTCCTAACTTATCGAAACTCCTTCAACTTTGAGGAGTTTTGCTATTAGTTGGTCGGCTTCGCTCTCTCTGATGCGTAGTGTCATCGTGCAGAGGTTGTCGAATACCTGCTCGTCAATGCGTGGCGACATCTCCTTAATCACTCGCATCACGCCATTCATCGAGATATACGAGAAATCAACCTTGATAACTCTATCTACCGTCTTTTCGATGATTTTGCTGACGGCAATAACCTCGGCAGTGGACTCCTTGTAGGCTTGTATTAAGCCCGAAACGCCCAATTTCGTGCCGCCAAAGTAGCGCACTACAACCACCAGACAGTTGGTCAAATCAGCCGAGAGAAGTTGCCCTAAAATGGGTTTTCCAGCCGTTCCCGAAGGCTCGCCATCGTCGTTTGCGCGGTACACCTCGCCCTGCGCTCCCAAGCGATAGGCATAGCAGTGGTGCGTGGCATCGTAGTACTCCTTACGCAGAGCATCGAGCAACTCCTTAATCTCCTCCTCGCTCTCTACGGGGTAGGCGTAGGTGAGGAACTTGCTACTGCGCTCCTTGTAGATCGCCTCCGCAGGCTCTGCAATGGTCAAGTATGAGTCCTTCTGCTCTGCCACCCTATTTTACACCCTTAAACATTCTGTTCCAACGAATACCGTTCTCGCCCTTCGAGAAGGCGATAAACAACGCCTTACCTACGATATGGTCCTCAGGCACGAAACCCCAAAAGCGTGAGTCTGCCGAGTTGTGGCGGTTGTCGCCCATCATAAAGTAGTAGTCCATTGCAAAGGTGTAGGAATCGCTCTCCACACCATCGATGAATATCTTGTCGCTCTCTACACGCAAATCGTGTCCCTCGTATTGGTCGATAATACGCTCGTAGAGAGGAAGATTGGCGGTTGTAAGTTCGATGGTTGCGCCCTTCTGTGGCACCCACAATGGTCCGAAGTTGTCTTGTGTCCAAGCATAATTTGCGTGGTGCGGAAAGGCGTCGAGCGAAGGCATTGTGTTGTTGTAGCGCTCTACGCTCTCTACGCTCTTGTATTTGCGCAACTGCTCGGCACCCTTCTCGGTGGTTGCAGCGTAGTAGTATGGCGCAGTGCCATCGTACTCGGTGATATCGAGGTTGCTGAATGCGTAGGCCGACAACGGGGCCGATGTCTTTACAAGATATATGTGCTGACGCTCCTCGCAGGCAGGTTGCGCCTTGCCATTGACGAATAACTCGGTATCTTTGACCTGCAAAGTGTCGCCCGGTATGCCTACGCATCGTTTGATGTAGTTCTCTCGCTTATCGACAGGGCGAGCAATTACGGTGTAGTCCTGATAGAGTCGCTTTCTACCCTCCTCCTTACCGAGAGCCTCCTGGTATTCGCGCAATACATCGTAGTATGTTGCAGCCTGATTTTCGAGTAGTACGGTGTCGCCCGCAGGGAAGTTGAATACCACGACATCCTCACGCTCCACTTTGCCACGACCTCGCAAACGATGATAATCCCACTTTACGCACTCCGAGTAAGACTTTTTGGTCGATGAGAACGGCATTGTATTATAGACAAACGGCATCGCAATAGGGGTATTTGGCACTTGCGGACCATACGACAACTTGCTGACATATAGATAGTCGCCAATCAGAATGGTCTTTTCCATCGAAGATGTAGGTACTACATACAGTTGGAAGATGAAGAGATGTACCAAATGTGCCACCACGGTAGCCCAAACAATAGCGTCAATCCAGCCGTAAATGGAGTTGTAGAGCGGATATTTCGCACGCAGAGCGTCATTCTTTGTGCCGATGTAGCGATACACAAGGCGTGAGATAAAGTAGTCGTAAATCAACGGCAAGCCGAGCAACAACCACGGATTGCCTGTCCAAACGACAAATAATAGGATATATGCGATGCTGGCGATAGCGAACTTTGTCCAGCGATTAGTCAAAAAGTTCTTCATAGTTTTCCGCTTTCCGTTTTCAGTTACTCGAATAGGTCGTCAATAGTGAATACACCCTTCTTTGTGGCGATAAACTCCGCTGCAACTACCGCACCGAGAGCCAATGCACGGCGCGAAAAGAGGGTGTGCTTAATCTCGATTTTATCATCTGCCGACTCGTAGGTTACGGTGTGAGTACCTGGCACTGTACCCTCTCGCAACGATACAATCTCGACCTCCTTTGCATCGGTTGTAGGCTCGTTTACCCAATTCTGCTTGCGCTCTACCCTTGCGATAATATCGTTTGCCAACGAAATAGCGGTGCCACTCGGAGCATCCTTCTTCTGCGTGTGGTGAATCTCCTCGATAGCAACATTATAGCCCTCAAAGCGATTCATCAACTCCGCCAAGTAGCGATTGAGTCGGAAGGTGATATTTACGCCCAATGAGTAGTTCGACGACCAAATCATAGTCGAACCCTTCTCACGACACAACGCCTGCAACTCCTCCAACTTATCGTGCCAACCCGTAGTACCACTCACGATTGGCGTACCGCACTCAATACAGGTGCGAACATTCGAGTAGGCGGTTGTAGGGGTAGTAAATTCTATTGCTACATCAACCTCTGCCAACTTCTCGGCACAGAGGTCGTGGGTGTTATCTTGGTCTATAATGAGTGCTACGGAGTGTCCTCTGTCGAGCAAGACCTGCTCAATCTCGTGTCCCATTTTGCCGTAGCCGATAATTGCAACTTTCATAATTCTTTCGTGCTTTGAATGGTTTAACTCGCAAAGATAACCATTTTATGTGAAAAATAAAAGACAAATGCTATTGCATTTGCCCTTTATACTTAACATTGCTCAAAAATAGCCCCTGCGGAGGTGCTCCACTGCTTGCTCGGGAGAGGTCGCGCGAGGCTACTATCTCGGCAAACTCCGCAACCGAGTATCTGCCTCTACCGACATCTACAAGTGTGCCAACAATTGAGCGCACCATGTTGCGCAGAAAGCGGTCTGCACGAATTGTAAAGCGCAGAGTACCATCGTTTTCCACCACCCATTCTGCGTGCGATACATGGCAGATATTGGTTTTGTTGTTAGAGTTCAACTTGGCAAAAGTTGTGAAATCTTCGGTTTTGAGCAAAACCTTTGCTGCCTCGTTCATCTTTTCGATATCGAGCTGATAGTAGCAAATCCATGCCGAATGTCTGCGGAATGGCGATTTTACGGGCGAAAGCAGATAGGTATATTCACGCTCTATGGCATCAAATCGGGCGTGGAGATTATCATCAACCTGATAAATGCGCTTTATTGCGATATCCTGCGCCAACATCGCGTTTAATTTGTGAGTGATGTGGTCGCAATCAATCTCCATTTCAGTATCGAAATGAGCTATGTAGAACGAGGCATTTACGCCCGTATCGGTGCGACCGGCGCCGACTATCTCGGTAGATTTGCGCAACAACTTGGATAGAGCCTCCTCTATCGTACCCTGCACAGTAGACTGTTCGGGTTGTCGTTGCCAACCGCAGTAAGCCTCGCCATCGTATTGTAACTCAATGAAATAACGCATCGTTTACTTCTCTATCTCTATGTTTTTTGCCGCCTCCATAATACCCTCGTAGAGCGATGGGTGAGCGTGGATGGTGCTCGCCAAATCCTCTGCCGTAGCACCCATAGTCATCGCAACAGATGGCTCGCCCAACATCTCTACTACATTTGCACCGATGATGTGTGCGCCAATCAGCTTGTTCTCTGCATCGAAAATCAACTTCACGAAGCCATCGCGATCGCCTGCCGCTGCTGCCTTACCCGACGAAGCGAAGTTGTAGCGAGCAACCTTGTACTCCACGCCCTGCTTCTGCGCCTGCTCCTCGGTCAGACCGACTGATGCAATCTCCGGTGTAGTGAAGATGCAGGCAGGAGTCAAAGTGTAGTCAATAGCCTTTGGAGTCTTGCCAAAGATGCGCTCCACGCAGTTTACCGCCTCAGCCGATGCGATGTGCGCCAAGGCTGGCGAAGCGATGATATCGCCCACTGCAAAAATTGAAGAAACGCTTGTGCGGAAGTCGCTATCTACTACTATTTTATCTCGTTCTACCTGAACTCTTACTTTATCAAGATTGAGAGCCTCGATATTCGACTTGATACCTACCGCAGAGAGTACCTTGTCGGCAACGAGTTGCTTTGCTTCGCCCTTCTGCTCCACCTCGACTACGCACTTGCCATCGACCACCGAAACACCCTTTACGGCGGTATCGGTCATAACGGTGATGCGCTGACGGCGGAATGCTCGCTCGGCTGCTGCCGATACCTCCGCATCGAGTAACGGCATAAACTGTGGCATATACTCCACCACGGTAACCTTCACGCCCAACGATGCATAGAGGAAGGCAAACTCGCTACCGATAGCACCGCTACCCACAACAACCATAGTTTCGGGTAGCTCCTCCAAAACAAGCGCATCACGCGAGGATAGAACGAATTGGTGGTCAATAGGAATTGACGGCACCTCGCGAGGCGAAGCCCCCGTAGCAAGAAGGATGTTTTTAGCATCGTATGTGGCTTCGCCAACCTTTACTTCGTGAGCCGAAAGCAACTCTGCCGAGCCTATAATTACCTCCACACCAGCCTTTTTGAGTAACATTTCGACACCTCGACCTGTGGTTTGTGCCACCTGACGAGAGCGAGCCACCATAGCCTTCAAATCGGCTTTAACTTCGCCTTCAATCGCCACTCCGAACGACTTTGCGTTTTTGCAGTAGTGATAGACTTGCGCACTTTTGAGCAGTGCTTTGGTCGGAATACAACCCCAATTAAGGCAAGTTCCGCCCAACTCTGCACGCTCCACAAGGGCTACCTTTGCGCCCAACTCTGCTGCACGAATGGCTCCCACATATCCAGCAGGACCGCCACCGATAACTATTAAATCGTAGTTCATACGCCTCTACTATTTCAAAATGTATTCCATTGTTTGAGTCTTACCTCGCTTATCCTTGTAGGTGATGCGATACTTACCCTTGAAACCACGAAACTGCACATTGCCATTCTCGTCAGCCTTAACCGTGGTATTGGTTTTCCACTCGTGGTTGATAAGTTGGTCAAGAGCGTAGTAGCAAGGCTTCTCCTTCATATCGCGAGTAAAGATACCGGACACGGTAGGCTCGCCCTTAACACCGCAGTTGTCGAGCACATTCCACCAAGTAATACCCATCATCTTCTCCTGCGAGAACCACAAACGATAGAGGTTTTGGGTGAGGATTGCCTGAATCATAAAACCTCGCTCATCTTGCGAAGGTGATGTAATGGTAACCTCGCTCAAATGGAGCGGAATACCCGCTTCCGACGCCCAGCCGATATACTCACGCACTTGTGATGGTGTCTGAATTTTTGCGCCACCTGCCATATCTTTACAGTGCTGAACATTGAAGAGGTGCATCTGGATACCCATAATATCAATCTTGCAACCTCGCTCCTGCAAACGCTTCACTTGTGCCGTATAACCAGGTTTGCGGTGGTAGTCGTTGATATTCAACTTAACTTCGCTTGGAAAATACTTCTCAGCACATTTCAATGCGTGGTATGGATAGTCGCCATACGCCAAACCGTAGCGGCTCTTCGAAATCGGATAGTTCTCGGGCAGAAGATTTTGGTCGTGGTCGAGTGCACTCTCATTTACCACATCCCAGCTCTGCAAACGGCCTTTATAACGCTCGGCAATGGTGCGAATGCGCTCCTCCATAACCTTCGGCATTGTCTTGGCATACTCCGGGAAGGTCTGTGCCACCTCCTCAAAAGACATTGCTGTCCATTCATCGCTTTGTGCATCTTTGCTTTGGTAGCGGTTAGGCTCGTTAGGGAACAATCGCTTATGCTCGGCACACTCCTTGTCGGTGAATAGGTTGAAATACCAACTTGGGCGTTGGAATTTGCGGTTTCCCCACACCAAAACATGACCGTGAGCACGAATACCCTTCTGCTCGCAGAACTCTACAAGCTGGTCGGTCGATGGGCGACGCCAATGTGGTTGGTCGTATGGGTCCTTGCAGTTGTTCCAAAACTCCTCGGTATCACGCTGTTCGGTTGCAAAGCGAGGCTTGCCCTGCTCCAACTCCAACTCCTTCCAATAGAAAGGTACGGTTGCCGAGTTGAATAACTCGCCATAGATGCGCTTGTAGCGGTCGTTCCACTCGGTTTTGCCGAGCTGGTTGAAGTTGAAGATATGCGCACCGAAGATAAATTCGTGCGACACCTGCTCAATCTTCACATCACGCTTGCGACCGATGTTTTCGAGCACCAACTCGCCATCAGCCTTGCGATACTTCTCGATATCGGCATCGATGCGAGCCTGCTCCTCGGCGTTCCAAATCTTCCAATACGCCTCGCTCATATAACCCTTGGTATCCTCGGCGAGCGAGCGAGGAAACTGCATCTGTGCTTGCGCACCAACTGCAACAACGGCTAGAACTGCCGCCAAAAATGTCTTTTTCATATTGTTGGTTTTTAGTAGTTGATGACTTTCAAAATCTCGCCATTATCTGCTGCAACGGCTCTCTTCCACTTCTCCGAGTAGCCCGACTGCTTAATCTTGTCAGGAATGTTCTTTCCGTTGCCATTGTCGATAAAGCCCTTCTCGTTCTCGGACTTCTCGTTGCCATCTATATACTTAACAAGCAGATACTTATCGAGCGTATCCCACTTCTCGAATAATGCCTGTGCCGTAACCGTCGAATAGTCTGTAAGCAACTTTTGAGCCTTTTTTGGCGAGAGCGAAGCAACCTTCACATCTACTTTCAAAACCTCAGCCAACTTCTCATTCTCCCACTTATCGACCTCCTCACGCACACGCTTACCGATAACATTGTAGCGCAAGTATGCGAAGTTTGTGATGCGGTTTGTAACCCAGAACATCGAGGTTGCCGAGTAGTGCAACATTGAACCGTTTGCCTCGTCAAGACACCAAGGCACCTCGGTAGTGTTGCAGTAGATTGGGGTCAAAGGCGATGTTGCAGCGTCGTCGGTACCAAACCAGAGAATGCCGGTCTTACCCTCGCGAGCCTGACCGCAGAGCCAGAAGCCCGTCTGCTGTGTGGCGGTAGCTCGCTCGTTGCAATACTCCACGCCATCAACCTTGAAGTACATTGGTCGCCAACGATATGGACACTCATTGCCACCTGCACCGATGTCGGTTGTCATATCCATCGGAGTACCCTCATAGTGGTCACGCATTGCGTCGAAAACCTGCTTTGGCGAAACCTTCTTTGTAGGCTTTACCCACAGCGGCATACGATTCTTTGGGTTAAGTCCCATTGCGTAGTCAGTATATTGGTCCATACCCTCGGCTACGGTGCGGAAGAATGCCCAAACACGAGCCTCACAGCCACGCAATGCTCCAAAGTCGGCAGGAGCGTAAGCATCGCAGAACGAGAACTCCTCATCCTTGCCGTTGAAATAGCCCATCTCACGAGCAAACGAGATAACATCCTCCGAGTAGAGGCAGTTCTCTTTGTCGTTCAAAGGGAAGGTGGTGATGCGAGCCTGATTTGCGTGACCCGAAACATATCCGTCGGGAATACGGCGAGCAACCCACACGATACCCTTGCGGAGGTTATTGCCCTTATCATCAAGCTTTGAGCCCTTGCCGATAAGCTCCATAATCCAAGCCTCATTCTTGTCGGCTATCGAGAACGACTCACCCGAAGAGGCGTAACCATACTTATTTGCCAACTCAGCAATTACCGAGATAGCCTCACGAGCACTCTTTGCGCGCTGCAAAGCGATGTAAATCAACGAGCCGTAGTCCATAATGCCCTTCTCGTCGAACAACTCGTGGCGACCTCCATAGGTTGTCTCGGTGATGATGAGCGAGTGCTCGTTCATATTGCCTACCGTCGAATAGGTTACGGGGAGTTGCTCGATAAGTCCGAGGTAACGACCTGTATCCCACTCGTTTACCGCCAACATCTTCGCCTTCTGCTTACCTCCGTTGTGCTTGTAGAGTGCGCCATAGAGTTGGTGCGAGTCGGCTGCGTAGGTAACCATTACCGAGCCATCGGTCGAGGCCCCCTTCGTAACGATAAAGTTTGTGCAGGCAAATGCCGTAGCGGTACCTGCCAAAAGTGCAAATGTCAAAAGTAATCTCTTCATATTGTTTTTGTGTTTAGTAAATTCTATCTCCAAATATCGACGAGCCGATGCGCACCATCGTTGAACCACACTCTATCGCCAATGCGTAGTCGTCGGACATTCCCATTGAGAGGGTGTCGAACTCCTCGCCAAAGAGTGGTTTGAGGTGGTTATAATGTTCTGCAAGTTGCTCAAAGTCAGCACGAACTATCTGTTCGTCGTCGGTGTTGGTTGCCATTCCCATAACGCCACGCACACGGATGTTTTTCAGGCTTTTGAACTCCTCGCTCTGCAAAAATGTTGTAAGTTCGTCGTATTTCCAGCCCGTTTTGCTCTCCTCCTGCGCCACATGTATTTCGAGCAGGATATCTACTACCCTGCCTATGCGCTCCGCCTCACGATTGATGCACTCGGCAAGACGCACACTATCCACCGACTGAATGAGCGAAACGAATGGCACAATCTGGCGCACTTTGTTGGTCTGCAAGTGCCCAATCATCTGCCATTCGATATCCTTTGGCAGCGCTTCGTGCTTGACAAGCAACTCCTGCACACGGCTCTCGCCAAAGATGCGTTGCCCCGCCTCGTAAGCCTCTTTTAAGGACTCTACGGGGTGGAATTTCGATACAGCCACAAGTTTTACCCCTTGCGGTAGCGATGCGTGTAACTCCTTTATTTTTGCACCAATAGCCATATCTATTTCACGCGTAATACCTTACCAATAGGCAATACTGCATCTGCCTTAATTCCGTTTAGACGACAAATAGCAGCAACAGAGGTGTGGTTTCGTGCTGCAATTCTACCTAAATAGTCGCCTGGGCGCACCTTATAGTATCTGCGCTCAGCCGAGAGTTCCGCCTCCTTCTTGTCGGCCTCAGAAAGCACCTTCTCGCCATTCCAATCCTGCTCGTACTTCGAATATATGCTGAAATAGGAGCGTTTTAGGAGCAGGTTATCGCGACGCAAATCTCCCGTATGGAAATTGATAATGCGCTCAGGGTCAAACGACTGCCCCATATAGCGACACTCGAAATGGAGATGCGGACCTGTACTGCGACCAGAGTTACCGGCAAGAGCAATAGGCTGACCTGCCACTACCCTCTCGCCTGCCTCGACCAATCGTTTCGAGAGGTGTCCATGGTAGGTCTCGATGCCGTTATCGTGACGAATGATTACGAGTGTTCCATATCCCGTAGTTGTCGCTTTCGAGAAGCGTACTACTCCATTGAAGGTCGAACAAATAGTGTCGCCCACCTTTACAGCAATATCTATTCCGTTATGATTTACCCTTCTGCGTAGGCCGTAGCGCGATGTTATGCGCCCCTTAATCGGATAACGATACGAGCGCAACGAATCGACCAAAGCGATAGGTACTGCACTCGGAATCTGCGACAACGCCACCGAATCACGATATGGCGAAATCTTCTCGGTGCTCCAATAGCGAGTGAAGGCGGTGGAGTCCGCCTTAATCTCGGCTGTGCGGATATATCGCCACGAATTGTCGTTGAAGAGCACAATAGAGAGGTGCTTGTCAGCCGTTGGGAGTGTGTCCACCACAATCGCCGACTGCAACTTCTCGATAGGCTTAATTGCCAAAGAGTCAAGCGGATTGGCAAAGGTAGTTGCAATACCAACCCAAGTAAATAGTATGGTAAGTAATCTCGTCATTGTTTGTTTTGCAAACTCTCTCTCTTATCACGGCGCAACGATTTTAGAGTCGTTAGGGGCGTTAGAGTCGTTAGAGGTGCGCTTAAATTTTTTAATTTTTAATTCTCAATTTTTAATTTTTAATTTTTACGAAGCAGTTCCTCCGCTGCTTCTAATGCCTTATAGAACTCCTCGCCCCACTTGCGGATAATAGGCTCACGCAGACCCTTATATACGGGTATGCCGAGTTTGCAACCATTCTCGCAGGCAGGTTTGCAGATGTACCAGCGGTGGTAGTTCAACCCCTCGCCACCATTCTTAAACTTCAACACGCGAATTGGGTAGAGGTGGCACGAAATGGGCTTCTGAAAGCCACACTTACCCTCACGATACGCCTTATCTATGGCACACAACGCCACGCCATTCTCGTCGTAGCAGGTGAAGGCACATTCGCCACCATTGATAAGCGGTGTGGTGTAGTCGCCATCGCTATCCACAACCATAAAGCCCTGCTCCTCAACCGCCTTAATGCCTTCGGGGGTCATATAGGGTTTGTAATTCTCGTACTCCTCTTCGAGGATATCGACCTCTTCGATTTCGAGTGGCGCACCCGCATCGCCCTCGATGCAACAGGCACCCTTGCACTGCGACAAATCGCACGCAAACTTCTCCGTCAAAAGGTCGGCACTAACTATTTTGCCTTCAATCTCAATCATAAAGATAGCCATTAGCTCTTAGCCATTAGCCATTAGCTTTTTTTTTAATTCTCAATTCTCAATTGTCAATTCTCAATTTGATTTGGTATCAGAGATAACCAAATCATATAGCTCTCCCAACGAGATGCCTGCGGTGCGGGCCTGCTTCGGAACAATGCTGCCACTCGACATTCCTGGGATAGAGTTCACCTCGATAAGATACGCCTTGCCCTCCTCGGTAACGATAAAGTCGATGCGGACAATGCCACGACAACGACACGCCTTATACGCCTCGACTGCCGCCTCGGCAATAGTGTCGCTCCACTCCTCCGAGATTGGTGCAGGGGTAATCTCATCGCTCATACCCTCGGTATATTTAGCCTCGTAGTCGAAAAATGCCCTCTTCGACACAATCTCCGTAATCGGCAAAACAAGAGTCTTATTCTTTGTAATCAATACTCCACAGCCGAACTCACGACCTGTAATGCACTCCTCAATCAAGACCTCGTCGCTCTCAGTAAATGCCAATCGCACAGCCTCCTCAATCTGCTCCACCTCGGTAACTCGGGTTACGCCAAAGCTCGAACCGCTGGCGTTTGGTTTAACGAACAACGGCAATCCCAACTCCTCGGCAATAGCCTCTGCCGAGTACGCCTCGCCCTTATGCAAGAATACCTCTCGTGCGACATTTATACCTCGCTCCGCAACTGCTCGCTTGGTCGAAACCTTGTCGAAAGTGATTGTCGAACTCACCTGCGAACACGACGAGTAGGGAATGCCCATCATATCGAGGTAACCCTGCAACTTGCCATCCTCGCCAGGTGTGCCGTGAATGATAATCAACGCATACTCAAACTCGGTGCGCTCGCCCTCTACCGTGAGCGAAAAGTCGTTCTTGTCAACCTCATATTTTTTGCCATTTGGCGCAGTGTATGCCCAACTGCGGTGGTGCAGGTCGATGACCTTTACATCGTATTTCTCCGCATCGAGAGCCTCGCTAATCTGATGCGCACTGTTGAGCGCAATCTCACGCTCCGAGGAATCACCACCTGCCAAAAGTGCAATTTGTAATCTCTCCATATTATTTGTATAAATTATTCTGTATTATGTATTTAGCCACCGCAGGGCAAACCTTGTCGGTGAAGTTCTTGCCTTCGGCTATCTCCTTGCGTATGTCGGTTGCAGCAAAGTCAAATAGCGGTGCATCTGCCAAAAAAGTAATCCTCTCGGCAAATTTCTCCACCGAGTAGCCCTCACGAGGATAGACCAAGAGGCGATAGTTGCTGAGTATCTCCTCGTAGTTGCGCCAACGGTCGAAACACTCAATATTGTCGGCTCCGAGCAATAGCGAAAACTCCATCTCGGCACCGAAATTCTCACGCAGATAGCGCAGTGTATTTATGGTGTACGACGGCTTCTCCAACACAAACTCCACAGCCGAGACCTTTATCCTATCGGGGTAGCGAGAGGATTGACACGCCATTTCGCACATCTCGTAGCGAGAAAATTCGGGAGCGAGTTCCGACTGCTCCTTCAATGGGTTTTGGGGCGACACGATGAATATCAACTCATCGCACAATCCCTGCTCTACCACCCACTCTGCGAGGGCGATATGCCCCTTATGAATGGGGTTGAACGACCCAAAGTATAGTGCTACGCTCTTCATCGAATTCAAAATTAGTTTTTATCATTTTTAACATCGTTTAACACCCTGTTAAAAGTGTTAAAAGTGTTAAATCTACTCTGCTAAGAAGCAATCGATTATCTTACGAGTATCGGCTACAGCAGTAGCGAGGTCGTCATTTATGACCTTGTGGTCGAACTCTGGCGACTTCGATATCTCGAACTCCGCCTTTGCTACTCGCTTGGCAATAACCTCTGCGGCATCGGTACCACGACCTTCCAATCGCTTCTGCAACTCCTCTATCGAAGGTGGCATAATAAAGATTGAGCAAGCCTTATCCCCGAAGATGCGTTTGAGGTTAATACCTCCCATAACATCTACATCGAAGATAATGACATTACCCTTCGACCAGATGCGCTCCATCTCGCTTTTGAGAGTGCCGTAGCAGGTGCCTGCATAGACCTCTTCCCACTCTACGAAGCTATCTGATGCGACTTTGGCTGCGAACTCCTCCTGCGTGAGGAAGTAGTAATCTACCCCATTCTGCTCTACGCCACGAGGTGCTCGCGAAGTAGCCGAAATCGAAAACTCGAACTGCGGATAGTGTTTCAGCAGTTCACGCACGATAGTGGTCTTACCCGAGCCACTTGGTGCTGAAAATATAATAAGTTTACCGTTCATCTCTATATTTAGTTAGTAGTTACTAACGAGTAATCGTAGTGTGTAGTTTTTTATCAATTTATCACTTTTAACACTTTTAACAGGGTGTTAAACGATGTTAAAAATGATAAATGTTAAAACCTCGCTCTTGCCTACAAGATATTAAGAACTTGTTCTTTAATCTTCTCCAACTCGTCCTTCATCTTTACGACCAACTTCTGAATGTCGTGCTGATTGGCCTTTGAGCCCGTAGTGTTAATCTCACGCCCCATCTCCTGAGCGATAAAGCCGAGCTTGCGACCAGCCTGCTCCTCGTTGTGAGCCACCTCGCGGAAGTACTTGCAGTGGTTTTCAAGTCGCACCTTCTCCTCGGTGATATCGAGTTTCTCGATGTAGAAAATCATCTCCTGCTCCAAGCGGTTGTTATCCACCTCTACGCCCAACTTCTCGATGCCCTCACGGATACGGGCGCGAATAGCCTCTGCACGCTGAACCTCGAATGGGATAATCTCGTTGCGCATCTGCTCAATCGTTTCCACACGGCGCAAAAGGTCGTTAATCAAAATCTCACCCTCCTGCTTGCGGAATGCATCAAGCTTATCGATTGCTCCCTCTACGGCGGTCATAATCGCAGCCTTCTCATCGTCAGAAGCCTCCGCAGTGTCGGTCTGAATAACATTCGGCATCTTCATAACCGTAGGGATAATCGCCTCGTAATCGACCTGCACACCTGCGTAAGCCAACGCCTCGTTCATCTGCTTGATGTAGGCAGCGAAGAGGGGCTTGTCGATGCGAGAAGCGGTTGCAACCTCATTTGAAGCGACCGAAATTAACATATCTACCTTACCACGCACCACACGCTTCGACACGAGCGAACGAATCTCGTTTTCGAGTTCACGATATGCGGCAGGAGTTTTCAGACCCAAATCGAGCTGCTTGGAGTTGAGCGAGCGAATCTCCGCAGTAATTGTCTTGCCATTTACAACGACCTCGGCCTTACCGAAGCCGGTCATAGATTTTTGCATATAGTTGTGTTATTACTTATATTTAATACTAATCGCGCAAAGATAGCAAAAAAAGTTGAGAGTTGAGAGTTGAGAGTTGAGAATTTTTAATTCGAAATAAAAAAGCCAATGGCTAATGGCCAATGGCTAAATGCAAACAAAAAAGGGTAAGCTACTTATATCGCACCGCTACAACCGCATACCCTTGCTCAATTCCTTGCCTGGGGGAGTTCTGCAGGAGCTGGTCGTATAAGACTTACCCGAGGTGCAAAAGTAGAACTTTTTTTATATCTTTGCAAAAATTTTAGCGACAAAAGATGAAAAAAGTTCTCAAATCTCTCTTGTGGGTGGCTATCGTGACAGTGTGCGGAGTGACACTACTCTACTCCGCCTTCTATGGCAAAGCTATTGGCACAGAGCGTATTATCTATATCAACCAAGCGACTCAATACAGCGAGATTGTCGAGCAACTGCACCCTGCGCTGCGCTCGAAGATGCACCAACAAGCCTTCGACTTCTATGCCGAGCGACTCAACCTCGAAGAGCGTTTTCGCACAGGTCGCTACCTCTTTCAGGAGGGCGAGAGTGTAATTCGTTTGGTGCGCCGACTCGTTCTTGGCGAGCAGACCGCAGTGAAACTTGTTGTTGGCGAGGCTCGCACCCTTCCGCAGTTGGCAGGAAAACTCGCAAATCAGATAGAGGCGGACTCTGCTACCCTACTTTCTGCAATGCGTAACAAGCAGATACGCAAGGAGTTGGGCTTTGTGAAGGATAGCACGATTGCGATGTTTGTACCGAACACTTACGAGGTGTGGTGGGATATCACGCCAGAGAAACTTTTGCACCGCATAAAGCGAGAATATGACCGCTTTTGGAGTGCGGAGCGCACCGCAAAATTGGAGCGTTGCAAGCTCTCGAAATATGAGGTTATGACGCTCGCTTCGATAGTCTATGAGGAGACAAAAATCCCGTCGGAGATGCGAATGATTGCAGGCGTGTATATCAACCGCTTGCGTGGTAAAATAGCACTCGGAGCCTGCCCGACAATCAAATATGCGATGGGCGATTTCGAGTTGCAACGCATTCTGCATAAGCACCTTACCTATCGCTCGCCATTCAATACTTATATAAATCGTGGCTTGCCACCTGCACCTATTTGCGTACCGAGCATCGAGGCGATAGATGCGGTACTCAACTATGCAGAACACAAATATCTCTATTTCTGCGCCCGCCCCGAATTAGATGGTCGCCACAACTTCGCCCGCACCTTGAAGGAGCATAACGCCAACGCCCAAAAGTACGCCAAGGCGATAGAGAGGTTGAGAATTGAGAATTGAGAATTGAGAATTGAGAATGAAGAATTATATATCGTCATTGCGAGGATTGGTATAAGCCGTGGCAATCTCCCATATTGCTGTTAAAATTAAAAGCGGGAGATTCCCGCAGTCGCTCTGCTCCTTCGGAATGACGGTTTTTATTAAGAAACTATCGCCCCGCAGTTTCTTCTGCGAGGCGATATAATATGGTTAAGCAGTGTTATTTACTTATTAGCCGATTCGATATGTTGGTCTAACAAATATACGACCTGATCAGATGCATTTGACAATATAGCCATATAGGTATCAAAATATCGTTCAAATACAGGCATTGTCGGTATATAAGTTTCTATATATATGGTTATCCAATCATCTTCATCGTAATAAGAGGCTTTTACGCACCTTATGCGATTCATCAAATCTAAACAGGCTCTATATACGATAGCCTTTGCTTTACTTGTTATTTTGTCCTGTCTTATCATTCGTGCGACATACGAACCTGGGTTTCTAAGGCTTGTTTGAAATGTGATATACTCACCTTCTGCGTGAATATGCCCACTCAAACTATCGGCTTGGAAAGTTATATATTTCTCAACATCTTTCGACTCCTCCAATGTGGACTTGCAGCCCCTACTTTGTATATACTCGTGTATGGCTACGATGCTTATAGGTGTTGGGGTTAAGGCTTCGAGAACACCCTTGGCAATCCCATCGCCTTTTTCTGCCATCTTTTGGAGCATGGTTTGGCGTGTAGGTTTAATTCGCTCCGCTCGCTTCTCCGAAGCAACTCCCTGCTGCACAACCAATAACAGCAAGGCAAGGAGAATGGTTAATGTCTTTTTCATAATTATTAAGAAAATAAGATCAATGCGATAATTCCAAGCACGATAATGATCGTAAGGAGCATACACCCTCTATTCATATTCTGCACTTTTGCCGCCTCTTTTGCCCTTGCAATATCTTTTGATAAATCTTTTTCGATTTCATCGTGTACAATACTCCAAGCTGCACTTTCATTATAATTCACTTGTAAGATATACTTATTAAATAGTTCTTCTTCCATCTTCATATATCGAACAAGTGCTTCACCCATTGGTAGTATGTCCAACTGTATCAAAACATTTCGATACTTCATATAATCTACACCGCCAGGATTATCAATAGCAGCCTCAACATAATTCCATACATCCTGCCGTATTATTCTGCTTATGCCTATTCTTTTACAGTAATATTCTAATCGGCGTTCTTGTCTATAATCCATTTCTTAAAACTCTTTGAATGCCATAATTCATTTCATCAACAATGCGATCTTGGTCCATATCTCTCGGAAACTCCCAGGATTCTGAGTGAGTACCAAAAAATGGACTTTCAGATAGCCAAGATGTTGCAATTTTATTTTCTTCTATCATGATAGAGAAAATAACTTTTCCGCCCATATTGGCAACGCCCCAAGATACCGATTTGCTGTTTTCCTTAAAGATTACAGCTTGCCCATCATTTGATAATCGTTCAATGATTGTAGAGAACTCTTTTCTCAACGGAACACTATTCGTTTTTGTTCCAAATAAAAAATCAAACATAACTACATAATATTAAAGACCTTATCAAAAAAGTGTTTCAAACTTGTTTCTGATGCACTTTCTAATGGCAATTTACATTTTATTGTCAACACTGCTAATAATTCTCTTTCTCTATTATCTAAATTTCCATCTATTCCCGCAAGTGCTGTTAAAAATTGTGTAACATAGACTTTTTGAGCATATGACATATTTCTTATAGTACTTAATACTTCATCTATTGACAACATTGTACTCAATGACATTGCCGGATCATCAATGTCAAGTTCACTCATCTGCGTTGACACCAAGACTAATTCCCTTGGATCTTTTTTACCATCTGCTTGAATCATCGCCATTGCAATATGAAAAATGGCAGCCTTTTCTTGTAATGTAAAGTTCATCATAATAAAATAAGTTTAAGTTTGCCCACCTACCCCGAATGTGCGGTTATTATAAAAAAGAAAGTGTGAGGTTGATTAGTTTATCTTTCGGAGGCTCTGGTATGCCTGGTACAAATAAACAATACCCCACACTCGTATCTATCTACAAGAATGGGGCTAAACACCCATATTGAAGAGTCAATACGGAGTGACGAGTGTGTTGCTTCCCTTGTACCTAAGAAATTTACCAGATTTCCGAAAGGGATAAAAGCTAATACACTTTCATCAAAATATGTCTGCAATCCAAAGACTGCAACGCAAATTTAGAAATAATTTTTCATAGTTGTATTATCGTTGGGCGATTTTTTTCGAGTCGGCAGAAAGAAATGGCATTCGCTCGTTTCACTCGCTTAATGGCAAGCCGACAAAATTGTTATTCTATGCCATTCAGCACTCTGCAGGAGTGCGCATGCCATTCAGGGCGAAAGCCCGCATGTCATTTATTGCCATAAAATAGCCAATGGCCAATGGCTAAAAGTTGTAAATAATTCTCAATTCTTAATTCTCAATTCTCAATTTTTAATTATCTTTGCAATGTTAAACAGCAAAGAAAAGTTATGAAACCTTCGATTTTTTTGAATGATATGCTCACCAAGGGTGCTATTCTTGGTGGCGTGATGTTGCTCTCGAACATTGCCGAAAATGCGATGCTCTACTATGGCAACAGCACAAAATGGATTATGGTTTTGGGTGTTGAGTACCTGATTTCATTGGTGGTGTATTGCTACCTACTCTATCGCTTTACCAAAGGATACGCAACTCTCGTATTATCAGAGCGTAAGCAGATGCCATTCTTTACATACGGTAATGGTCTTTCGTACGCTACAAGTGTGTCGATGTTGGCAGGTGTAATCGTGGCTCTCGGAGGATATATGTTCCGCCATTATGTGATTGGTTATGAGAACTATATCACCAATTATATAAAGTTACTTCAAGGTTGGCTCTCGCAAGCAGAGATTCCTGCTTCAATGGTGGGCACCTACGACCAGATGTTCAAGACCATTCAGGCGCAGGAGGAGCCTTCGTTGATAGCATCAATCTTCTCGGGCGTATGGACCTACCTTATGGCTGGAACTTTCGTAGGTCTGATTGTTGCGGCTTTCACCAAGCGTGAGCCTAAAATTTTCGATAATCAAGAGAATCAGGATGAGCAATAAGATAGATGTATCGGTAGTTGTGCCCCTCTACAATGAGGAGGAGTCGCTACCCGAACTTGTGGCGTGGATTGACCGTGTGTGTGGCGAAAATGCGCTTGCATACGAGGTTATAATGGTCGATGATGGCTCTACGGACTCCTCTTGGAGCGTTGTCGAGCAACTCAAAGCGGAGTATGGCGAGAGGTTGAAGGCGATTCGCTTTGCCCGCAACTATGGCAAATCGGCTGCACTCTACTGCGGTTTCGAGGTTGCCGAGGGCGAGGTGGTATTCACAATGGATGCCGACTTGCAGGACTCGCCAGACGAGATACCGGAGATGCGCCGTATGGTCTTGGAGGAGGGCTACGACCTCGTTTCAGGCTGGAAAAAACGCCGTTATGACCCACTCTCAAAGCGTCTGCCGAGCAAGTTTTTCAACGCTACGGCTCGATTTGTGTCGGGCATTAAATTGAATGACTTTAATTGCGGTTTAAAGTGCTATCGCAAGAAGGTCGTGAAGAGCATCGAGGTCTATGGCGAGATGCATCGCTATATCCCAATTTTGGCAAAATATGCTGGTTTTAAGCGTATTGGCGAGAAGGTTGTGCAACATCAAGCTCGCAAGTATGGCGTATCGAAATTTGGCATCGAGCGAATGGTAAAGGGCTACCTCGACCTTATCTCGGTAACCTTTATGTCGCGCTTTGGTCGTTCTCCGATGTACTTCTTCGGCTCGCTCGGAACGCTGATGTTCCTGGTGGGAGGCTTCACTACCCTATGGGTTATCGCCGACAAGTTGTATAAGCAGTTCAACGACCTCCCATTGCGTGCTATTGCAGACCAACCATTGTTCTACTTAGCTATTTTGGCTATTGTCTTGGGCGTGCAGTTGTTCCTCGCAGGCTTTTTGGGCGAGTTGATAAACCGCAATGCGACAGACAGAAATAGATACCTAATAGACGAAAAATTATGATTCAAAGAATACAAACACTCTATCTTTTGTTGGCGACTGCGATGATGTCGCTGACACTATTTTTGCCACTTGCAACGATTGTTTATGGTGGTAATGAACTCATTTTGAAGGCGTTTACCCTAAATGGTATTGAAGGAGTTGAAGGCACACTGCCCGTATATCTCGGCGCATTTTTGGCGGTAACTACGGCGTTGTTGCTTGTGATTATATTTATATATAAGAAACGATTGGTGCAGATTCGCCTCTGCGTGTCGGCAATTGTGCTGCTGCTCGGCTCTGCGACACTTATCGGACTCTATTGCTATCGCTTGTGCGATATTCTGACGGGCGATTTGGTATTTACGCTCGGCTTCGCATCACTTATGCCTGTTGTAGCGATAATCCCCGTAGCTTTGGCAATTCGCGGCATTGCCCGTGACGAGGCACTTGTCCGCTCACTCGACCGCATCAGATAAGTAGTAATATTCTCCACGAAAAAAAAGACAGCCTAAAAAGCTGTCTTTCTTCCGTGAATCCGCCGGGGCTTCAATGCTTTTCCATTACTCTCAAATTATCAAACAGTTATGAGTGCTTAGAGAGTTACACTAACAGCACACTCATAGTGAATAATCACTTGTGATATTTTGACCTTTTACCAACATAAAGTTAATACTTGATTTTGAAGTAGTCAAGCACCGATTTATAGTTATCTTGTGCCGTAAGGCAGGTGTCGAGAAGATATCCCCGGACATTATTCCACTCCCGCAAACCGCGATAGTAGAACATTTTGAGCTCGTCGGTAATGATAAACGGCACATAGCCATTTGCCAGACACTCCTTGAACATTACAAGACGGCCAACACGACCATTGCCATCTTGGAATGGGTGTATAACCTCGAAACGCTGATGCAGGTCGATAATATCCTCAAACGACTTTCGCTTTTTGCTGTTGTACTCTTTGAGCAATGCTTTCATCTCACGATGTACATCTTCGGGCGCGGTAGTCTCGTTGCCACCCACCTCGTTTGGTAGGCGTTTATAGTTGCCAACGGTAAACCAATCCTTACGACTATCCGATGTGCCAGATTTGAGTATTAGGTGCAACTCCTTAATAAGACTCTCGGTCAGCTTCTCCTCTGCTCGGTCAATTATAAGGTCGATGCAACGGAAGTGATTTGTCGTCTCGATGATATCATCTACACGAATACTCTCGCCCTCAATACCTATGGTGTTGGTCTCGAAGATGTAGCGTGTCTGGTCGTGCGTCAGGCGACTGCCTTCGATATGGTTAGAGTTGTAGGTAAGGTCAATTTGCGTCTTGTGATAGATGCTACCTTTGAGCTTTGCCTCTTTCTCCTGGCGCAGAACAACGAGCAATGGCATCGCTTTGTGCCGACGAGGTTTTCTACCAGGTAACTCCGCATCAGCAGGAATATTCCAAGTCTTACCCACGAGGGTTGCACCATCAATCTTTCCGAGAGAACAGTAATTACGCGCTGTGCGCTCCGAGATGCCATACTTGGCGGCAAATTCTGTAACTGAAATATACTTCATACGCTACGACTATCGGCAAGTTTTAGACCGATTTTCTGCGCAAATATAGCAATTCTTGCCGATAACGGCAAATTATAAAGATGTTTTTCTGCTATTACATCAAATAATTACACTATAAATAAAAATATCGGCTGGGTTCTCACTCAAAAAACTATCTTCCGATAGGACAACAACACCCATAATTCACAAAAAAAGACAGCCTAAAAAGCTGTCTTTTTTCCGTGAATCCGCCGGGGCTCGAACCCGGGACCCCAACATTAAAAGTGTTGTGCTCTACCTGCTGAGCTACGGATTCATCGTTCCAAATAGGAGTATATCCGTTTTTGGTGGTGCAAATGTAGGTAATATTTTTATTATTGCCAAATTTATTTTGCTTTTATTGCGTTTTTCTCAATAGCAATAGGCTATTTATGTTTATACATACCTCAAAGAGTCCAATATTTCAATCTGCATGAAATAGTTATCTACCTTTGCGAGTCAAGCAAAATCGAGATAACTATGGAAAATTTTTCTCCCGCCAAATACACTCTGCTTTGTGTTGCTACGGGCGAAATGTTTGAGGACAAAGGTTGGTCGCTCGACCACCCCACCTGCAACAAGCCTTCGCTAATTCGTACTCAATACAACAAAAAGCAACTAACTCTCCATGACGACAACGGACTATACAAATATCGCGATTGGTTGCCGATACAACGATTGTTGCACTGCGAGGCTACTCACGCCACCTACAAGAGCGAAGGGTTAGCAAAAGCGTTAGGGCTAAAAAATCTCTACATCACCTTCAACGGCTACTTCCCTGAGCGTGGAGCTACGATGACCACCTGCACCTTCAAAGAGTGCGAGGCGTATAGTGTTTGTGCGCGCGTAAGCGAGAACGAAAAGCGTGTGATGGTTGTCGCATCGGCAGGCAATACTGCACGAGCTTTCGCCAAAGTCTGCTCCGACAACAACATAAAGTTATTGCTGGTAGTTCCCGAGGATAACCTCGATTCATTGTGGAGCGATAAGCCGCTCAACGACTGCGTAAAACTTATAGCTTGCGAGCGCGGTGGCGACTACTACGATGCCATAGCATTGAGCGAAATAGTGCTCAAATCGCCTAAATTCTTTGCCGAGGGCGGAGCCAAAAATGTGGCTCGACGCGATGGTATGGGAACGACCGTTTTGTCGGCAGTCGCAAAGATTGGTCGTATTCCCGACTACTATTTTCAGGCGGTAGGCAGTGGCACGGGTGCAATAGCGGCTTGGGAGGCGAACTTGCGACTTATCGAAGATGGGCGATTTGGCTCGCACCTTATGCGCCTTATGGTGTCGCAGAATGCACCATTTCTGCCCATGTACGAGGCGTGGCGCAACAATTCGAGGAAGTTACTACCCTACGATGCGGAGCAGGCCCGTCAAGATGCGTCAGCAATTATGGCAAAGGTACTATCCAATCGACGACCTCCCTACTCTATTGTCGGAGGATTATACGACGCATTGAAGGCGACAAATGGAGATATTCTTCAAGTGTCGAACGCAGAGGTGGAAGAGGCGATGCAACTATTTCTCGAAGCCGAGAACATTGATATTCATCCGGCTGCTGCGGTGGCTGTTGCCTCGCTCATCAAGGAGGTGCAAGCGGAACGAATTGAGCGAGATGCAACGATAATGCTAAATATCACGGGCGGAGGCGAACTGCATTATAGAGCGAATAGGGAGATCTCCTATCTCCAACCGAGTTATATATTCCCTATTGCGACAAAAGAGCAAGATGTTGTTGCAAAAGTCGAGACGCTATTTGGTTAAATGTTATTTAACCATTAACTTTGTACCCAGAACATTTAGCAATAAAGATATGTATCCTATTAAATTCAAACCACAACTTAAAGAGAATATCTGGGGCGGACAGCGTCTGCTCGATATCAAGAAGGGGCTCTACTCACGCACTATCGACAAATCGAAGGCATACGGCGAAAGCTGGGATATTTCGGGCGTAAAGGGCTCAATCTCAAAGGTTGCCAACGGTTTTCTCAAAGGCAACAACCTCCAAGAGATTATCGAGGTCTATATGGGCGAATTGGTTGGCGAGGAGGTATTCGAGCAGTTTGGTTTGGACTTTCCGTTGTTAATCAAGAACTTGGATTGCAACGACACCCTCTCGGTACAGGTGCATCCCAACGATGAGTTGGCTGCCGAGCGACACGATTCGTTCGGCAAGACAGAGATGTGGTATATTGCCGATGCCGATGAGGGAGCGGTCATCTATCTCGGTTTCAAGAATAAGAATATCACCCGTGAGGAGTATATCCAGGCAGTTGCCGAGGGTACGGTAGCCGATATTTTGCAGGCTATACCTGTCAAGAAGGGCGATGTATTCTTCATCCCTGCGGGCACCGTACACGCCTTGGCGAAGGGGTTGAATGTTATCGAGATTCAGCAGACTTCGGATATCACCTATCGCATTTTCGATTGGAACAGAGTTGATAGCGAGGGAAAATCGCGCAAACTGCACACAGCGTTGGCTGTCGATGCTATCGACTTCGAGTCGGGTGTCGAGGAGTGTCGTCGCACCTACACTGCCATAGCAAACAAGGAGGTAAATATCGTTGATTGTGAGTTCTTTAAGACCGACATGCTTGTTGTAGACGGTGTAGCCGAGTTGGACTACTGCAAGAGAGATTCGTTCACTATCTATATGTGCATCGAGGGCGAAACAAAGGTTACACTCGATGGCGAGGAGAGCGAAACGCTACGCACAGGCGAGGTAATGCTCATTCCTGCCATTGCAAACGAGGTGGTAATCGAGGGTAAGGCTCAAATTCTTGCAAGCCACCTCTAATAAGATAATAGAGGATATAAATAGATAGAGCGGAGAATTTCTCCGCTCTATTTGTCTTATTGCCAATCCGAAGAGTTGTAGGTCGATTTAGGGGCGTTAGGCACATTAGGGAAGAAGGTTTGGCCCGTCTTGCGCTCAATCTCTGCCACCGACATCATCTGTTGTGCAGCTCCGCCCTTATGCTCAAACCAGAAGCCTACGCATTTCAGCTCCGATGCCGAGCAGTTACCTACCCACTTGCCGCTATTGCCCGACTTGGTGCGAAGTATAACCTTGTAGTAGTGTGTCGGCACAGCACACGCCTTGCCTGCGCCCTTATTGTCGTAGGCGTAACCATAGCCCTTATCGAAGTGTGCACCTGTCACCACATAGATTGTATCCGAACACATCCACTTTTTGCGAATATTATTTTCGAGAGTCTCCCAAGTGCCACTATTGAGCGACTGCAACTGCGGTGTCATATTGGTAAAGTAGAAGGTTGTGGCATTGTCTGCATCAGAGGCCAAACGGTCTGCCGAAGGGAGTTGATGACCGCGCGAGTGGCTATACGATGAGCCACCCTGCGGATAGTAGGCATTTTGCAAGTTTGGCTCATACTTGTCATCTATGCAGCAAGGATCGTATTCCCAATCATCGGTACGGTGGCCATTGCCCTCAATATAGCACTTATGCAACGGGTATGCCACCCACAATGCGCAATACTTCTCCTTATCGAAACAGAACGAGTAGTTGCGCAACTTGTTGTTTGACGGCAACTTATCGTGGTAGCAATACTCCCAATTCTCATTCTCTACTACTTCGGGCAACTCAGCCCAATTGATGTGGGCCTCTTGCGACACACTTATAACCTCTGCCACGCCGTATTGTTGGCTCATAATAGTTATCATACCACTACGCTCCGCAGTTGTCTTAGATGCCTTAGCCGTGACTTTTAGCCAAAAATCTTCACATCTTTCAACCGAGAGCCAATCGACATTGATCTTAATCTCGTAGTCGAAATTTGTAATCACTCGCACATTTTGCGTTCCACCTTTCGCATCAAATGCAATCGACTCCGGGTCAATATACCAAGCTGGCGAGAAAGGCTTTGCATCTTCGCTCGGCGAGCAGGAGGCAATAGCGCAGCCAAGTGTCAATATAAGCACAAATAACTTTTTCATCGTTTTTCGAGTTTTACAACATTCTCAACATGGTGCGTATGTGGGAACATATCCACAGGTTGTACCGCCACAATGCGATACATCTTGCTCATCAAAGCCAAATCGCGTGCCTGGGTTGCAGGGTTGCAACTCACATAGACAATACGCTCTGGTGCGGCGTTAAGGATAACATCGATTACCGGCTCATCCACACCTGCACGCGGTGGATCGAGGATAATCACATCGGGGCGACCATTCTTGGCAATGAAGTCGTTGTTTAAGACCTTCTTCATATCGCCTGCGTAGAATACCGTATTCTCAATGCCGTTAATCTGCGAGTTGATTTTAGCATCCTCGATAGCCTCTGGTACATACTCGATACCCACCACCTTCTTGCAACGCTTGGCGCAGAAGTTGGCGATTGTGCCGGTACCGGTGTAGAGGTCGTAGAGGGTGTCGCCCTCCTTCAAATCGGCAAACTCACGGGTAACCTTGTAGAGTTCGTACGCCTGCTTCGAGTTGGTCTGGTAGAACGATTTTGGACCAACCTTAAACTGCAAGCCCTCCATCTCCTCCATAATATGGTCCTTGCCGGCGTAGCACATCGGAGTCAAGTCGCCCGTCGAGTCGTTCCACTTCTCGTTTACGAATACAATGGTTGAGGTAATCTGCGGAAAACGCTCTAATACAGCGTCTAACAGCTTCGAAATCTTCTCCTGGTCGTACTCATTGAAGATAACCGAGAGCATAATATCGCCCGTCGAAGCGGTGCGGAGAATCATTCCACGCATCAATCCTTCGTGCGCTCTTGCATTGTGGAACGAGTAGCCCTGCTCGATGCAGAACTCCTTTATGAAGTTGCGAATCTCATTCGATGGCGAAGCCTGCAAGTGGCACTCTTCGATATCGAGAATCTTGTCGAACATATTCGGGATATGGAAGCCCAACGCAGGTTGTGGTGCAATATCTCCCGCCTCGGCAATCTCCTCATAGGTGAGCCAACGACGGTCAGCGAAGGTGTACTCAATCTTATTGCGGTAGTAGAGTTGTTGCTCCGAGCCCAAGCACGGGCGCACCTCTGGAATTTCGAGTTTGCCGATGCGTACGAGTTGGTCGCACACCTGCTGAGTTTTGTAGTCGAGCTGGGTTTGGTATGGGAGGTTCTGCCACTTGCAACCTCCGCAGACGCCAAAGTGCTTGCATACAGGCTCACAACGCTTGTCGGACTTACGGACAAAGCGCACTACCCTGCCCTCCATAAATCGGCGGTGCTGCTTGGTAATCTGCACATCTACAATATCGCCCGGCACGGTCATAGGCACAAAGACTACCACCCCTTCGTGGTGTCCCATAGCCTTACCTTCGGCTGCCAAAGTGGTAATCTCCAACCCCTCAATAAATGGGTGTGGTCCTCGTTTTCTCGCCATAAATCTCTATTTCGTTATCTTTGGGACAAAGATAATAAAAAGACGAGAGAAAATTTCAATAACACAAAAAAAGAGTGAAGAAAATTCTCCACTCTCTTTCTTAAACTCTCAATTTTAAAAGTCGTAGCCGACAATATAATCAGCATAGTCTTTCCAACCGTCAGCGGTCTTGTAAGCATTTACCGATGCGGTAGGAACATAAATGGTCGGAATTTTATCATACTCCAATCCATTGAAAACATCTGCACCCAAAACAGGAGGAACAACCGCCTTGCAGTAGAGCGTATAAATATCATTATTACCTACTTTTAATGACCTTGTTTCAATCTCAACAAGTGTTGAAGGCAATGTTATCTCTTTCAAGTACTTTATAGTATCAAATGCATATTCAGCAATCTTTACTACACCCTCTGCAACACTATATTTTGTTATTCCATAAGCAGTTACACCATACAAAACATTATCCTTAATTACCGCACGATGGTCTTCGCTCGCATATTTGCCATAGAAACCGGCAATATTATAAGTCTGACCAAAAGCCATCGGTCCTATATCATTAAGACTATCAGGGAATGTCAGATGCACAGCCTTTGCTGGTTTAATGGATGCAATACTATTTTGACCAAGTGTTGTGACGGTTGACGGCAATGTATAGTATTCGGGAGTACTATCCGCCAACTTCTTCAACACTCCATTTACGATAAGGCAACATTTGTCCTCTGATGCAAATTTTCCCTCGAAATATAGAACATTAGCATAGGCAAAAGCGCCCGGCTCAACCTCCTCTACACTATTAGGGAGTGCGATTGTCTGTAATTGCTTACAACTCGCAAAACACTGGTATCCAATCTTCTTCAAACCTTCATTAAACACAACATTCTTTAATGCGACACAACTCTGGAAAGCACCCTCTGCCAACATCTCAATGCTTCCTGGTATGTAAACTTCAACAAGTTTATCGCAATCTCTAAAAGCTCGTATTCCAATCGAAGTAATATTGTTAGGTATAGCAAAGTCTGTAAAAGCTGTATTTCTAAAACAATGGTCAGGAATAGCGGTAACCTTCTCTGGAATATTGATAGACTTCAAATTGGTGCATTTACTGAATGCATACATTCCGAGTGATTCTACATTCTTACCAAGAGTAGCACGCTCGAGCTTTGCCAAGTTTCCGAATGCGGTTCTGCCAATAGATGTTACGCTATCCGGAATAGTAATCTCAACGAGCTCGTCACAAATATATGCAAATGCGTGTTTTGCAATTGTTGTTACACTGTTTGGTAGTGTAATAGTCTGGAGCATATAATTCTTATCGTCATCAATTTCCTCGTAGTATCCAAATGCCTCCTCTCCAATCATTGTTACCGTACCGTCGAACTTGATAACGCCCTTGCCGTTCTCGTAGGTGTTCGATACGATGTTTGCACCGAAGATCTCAACGCCCGCATTCTTTGGCTCAAGTACATTACCATCGGTTGTGGTGTACCAAATCTCATTTGTTACCTCTTGTCCGTATGCATCAGCATAGTCCGAAACAACTTGGTTGTTTCCATCAGAGATTACAAGCGCAATCTTTGCCTCTTGTGTGCCGACAAAAAACTCATCTGATAAGCCCTCGCCCGAAACTTTAACAGTAACAACGCCATTCTCCGCATCGCCCACAAACTCAGTTACAGCCAACTTTATAAGCGATACAGCACGAGTCTTTGGATAATAAGCCTCGCACGAAACAGCCGACTCCAAAACCTTTGCCAACTCTGCAACTGCATCCTTTGGAGAGATACGGAATGAGAGAGTTCCCCAAGAAGTTGTACCCAAGCGCTCAATCAAAACTTTACCATCATTATACTCCGGAAGATACGACACCGACTGGATACGAGCCAAAAGGTTTGCTATATCGGCAGTATTTTGATTTACTTGCGCTTGTAACTCGGCCATCTTTGCATTAATTGCTGCAACCTCGCTGTCAATACGCTGGTTTACAGTTGCTATTTCGCTGGCAATTTTATTGTTTATTACGCCATTATTGGTATTGATAGCCTCCTCAATCGCCTTCTTATATGCGGCAGTAATCTCCGACTTTGTAGTTTCGAGTTGTGTCTTTAACTTGTTCAACTCCTCTTGCAATGAATTATCGCCTTCGGTAATCGCAGTCTGCAATGCTGTGATTTTTGCCTCTACCTCGACAATGGTATAGTAGTTTGACAACTGCGTACCTACCCACGATTTGAGGGAGGTTTCGAGGCTTGATATTGCTGTGGCAAGATTTGCAGCAGCCTCTATTTTGTTGGCACCAACAAGGTTTTTAAGTGCAACAACCTCGCTTGACAAGGCGTTGAGTTGTTCCAAGGTTGCAAATGTCGCAATCGCCCAATCTTTTGCCGATTTGAGTGAGTCGTCAACATACTTCTGTAACTCTGCAATGCGCAATTCAATGGCTTTGTCTGCCTCCTTCAATGCAGCAATCTCTTCGGCTGTTGCTTTGTCGCTCTCTTCGAGAGCCTTGATGTTATCGTCCAACTCTTTGTCGATGGCTTTGAGAGCATCAATAGAGGTTTGGATAGATGCAATCTGCTCTTCGATTGTCGGAATGGTTTGCTCCAGCTTGTCAAGACGCTCATCAATAGCAATCAAATCGTCGGTGTAATCTACGCACGCAAACAGCAACGCGGGGATTACTAATAGTAAAAGTTTTTTCATAGTAATATAAATTTAAGTTAAACAAAAAGTGTATCTCAAATTCTATTACTATCCGCCCCTCGATAGTGGTATTATGTGCAAAAAGAAAGTGTGAGGCTGATTTCCGTTCATCTAATCGAAGGCTCTGACAAAACCCAAGCAAAAATAAACGATGCAATATCCCCACACTTGGATAGTATGGGTATATGCACAAAGCGTGCATAGCCACACAACTATACAAGAAATGAGTGCTGTTCGTTATCCTTTTGCTTTGTGAAAACTGTCAGATTTTCGATTAAGGACTGCGAAAACACTTTCTAAAATGTCTGCTTTACAGCCCAAAACGAGCCATTTAGCGTTACAAAGTTAGAAATAATTTTCAAAACGAACAACACTCGAGAGGATATTGCAAAAAAAAGAGCGAGAGAAATCTCGCTCCAAATGCTAATGGCTAATGGCCAATGGCTAATAGCCTATTTTATCTCTTTCAGAGATATCGCTACTCCGCCGCCTGGGGCGAGTCGCAAAGTCATCTTCGACTTTGCGGTTACGGTCTTTTTTGTAACGGTATAGGAGTGCGGATTATCCAAGTAGTGCGCATCTTTGCCATCGGCATAGATTGTAGCCTCGTACTTCTTGCCCTTATCGAGGAAGTCGAACAAGATAGGTATTTCGCGACCATTCTCATCTGTGATACCGCCCACAAACCACTCGCCCGTACCCTTTGCCTTGCGAGCCGCCACGATATAGTCGCCTGGCTCGGCTGCGAGGTAGTGGCTCTCGCTCCAATCCACAGCCACATCCTTAATGAATTGGAATGCAGCAGGCTGCTTCTCGTAGTTCTCAGGCAGGTCGGCTGCCATCTGCAATGGCGAGTACATCGTAACATACAACGCCAACTGGAAGCAGATAGTACTCTGTCCACAACGCTTCTGCCTCGACTTATTCTTGGTCTGCTCGGCAAATTTCAAATTCACGATACCTGGCGTATAGTCCACAGGACCACCATTCAGGCGAGTGAACGGCATAATTGTAGCGTGATGTGGTGCTATACCGCTATTTGCATTGGTGTAGTACTCCTGACCTCGGCACGCCTCGTTACCGATAAGGTTTGGATAGGTACGACACAAGCCCGTAGGACGAACAGCCTCGTGGCCATTTACCATAATCTTATGCTTGGCAGCCTCCTTCACGGCATAGAGGTAGTGATTTACCATATACTGGCCGAAGTGATGCTCGCCCAACGGCTGAATATCACCCACATAGCCACTCTTAACGGCATTGTAGCCGTGCTTGTTCATAAACGAGTAGGCTTGCTCCATATGACGCTCGTAGTTGCGAATTGATGACGATGTTTCGTGGTGCATCATCAGTCGCACTCCCTTCGAGTGGGCATACTTATTAAGAGCCTCGACATCGAAATCGGGATAAGGGGTTACAAAGTCGAATACATAGTCCTTCTTGTAACCGAACCAATCCTCCCAGCCGATGTTCCAACCCTCGACCAACACCTGGTCGAAGCCATGTTTGGCTGCGAAGTCGATATAACGCTTTACATTTTCGTTGTTTGCTCCGTGGTTCGGGCGAGGTGTAACCTTTGTATAGTCGCTCTCGCCGAGCTTCACACCATTGAAGCCCTTGGTGTAGTTCCAACTGCTCTTGCCGAGCATCAACTCCCACCATACACCGATATACTTCACCGGCTTAATCCACGAAGTATCCTCCAAAGCGCAAGGCTCGTTCAAGTTCAGGATAAGGTTTGATGCGAGCATCTTGCAAGCGCTATCCGTTACCTGCACAGTACGCCACGGCGAGTGGCAAGGTGCCTGTAACCAACCCTTATAACCGAGTGCATCGGGTGTAAGATGCGAGGTAAAGACATTTGTTTTGTCGTTCAATTCGAGGTGCATACACGAGTAATCGACCAATGCCGCCTCGTGGATGTTGATATACAAACCATCGTCAGAGCGCAACTGCAACGAGGTTTGCACTCCCGTAGGCGAGAATGTGCAGATGTTTGCGGTACCAACATTACGGCTAACCTCAGGCATACGCTCACGAATTTCGCTCATCTTGCAAGCGGCATACTCATACTCTTGTGTAGCGTAGCAACCCGGAATCCAATATGCCATATGGTCGCCAGCCATTGCAAACTCGGTGTACTCCTCTTTGATTACGAAATAGGCGAGTTTCTTGGACTTTTGCGCAGGAAACTCGTAGCGAAATCCCAAACCGTCATCATAGAGTCGGAAACGGATATTCAGCAAGAAGCCGCGCTCATCACGACACAACTTTACGAGCAACTCGTTGTAGTGGTTGCGAATCTTGCTACTCTCGCCCCATACAGGTTCCCAAGTCTCATCGAAAGTTGCATTTTCGGTGCCGAGCAACGAAAAGCCCTCACGCATCGAGTAGATTGGACGCTCTGGCTTGCCGTCGTGGAAACCATAGGTTTTATATGCGTTATCCACGAACTCAAAGCCGAGACGGCTCTGCTTGACAACCTCTTTGCCTTTGTAGGTAAGCGAATAGGTCGGCACTCCCCCATCGGCAAGCGAAAAGGTTGCTACGAGGTTGCCGTCAGGCGATGTCAATGTTTGCGCAAAAGTCGTAAGGGCACAAAGTACCCCTACAACCATCAACAATAATCTTTTCATATTACTCTGCTTTTGCCGAGCAGTAGAGGCAGCGATATACCCCACCCTCCGATAATTGGAATTTGTAATCAACAGGCTCGTTGTTGCAGATGCACTTCTTGTTCGGACAAGTCAAGCCCTCGACCTTCTCGCCTTCGTGGTTACGCAATGGCTCTACACCCTGCTCTGCCCACTGCAAGAGAGTGTAAATCAGCGCCATACGCACAAACTTTCCATTCTCCACCTGACGGAAATATGCTGCACGAGGGTCGGCATCAACCTCCTTGGTAATCTCATTCACGCGTGGGAGTGGGTGCAAAACAGCCATCTTCTCCTTCGCCAATGCCATCTTCTCGGTGTCGAGGATATAGCAATCCTTCACACGCTCATACTCGGCTTTGTCGGTGAAACGCTCCTGCTGAACACGAGTCATATAGAGGATATCCAACTCGCCCATAACCTCTTCGAGAGTCGAAACCTCACGGTACTCTATGCCATTCTTCTCGCACACATCGTGTTTGATATAGTCTGGCAAGCGCAACGAATCGGGAGCGATAAGGACAATCTTAGTACCCTCGTAGCGCGACAATGCCTTAATCAACGAGTGTACGGTACGACCATAGAGTAAATCACCGCAGAAGCCTATTGTGAGGTTGTCGAGGTGTCCCAACTCACGAGTGATGGTCAAAAGGTCTGTCAAAGTCTGTGTTGGATGGGCGTGTGCGCCATCGCCAGCGTTGATGATAGGCACCTTCGACACCATCGAAGCATCGAGTGGCGCACCCTCAATATGGTGGCGCATAGCGATAATATCCACGAAGTTACCCACTACACGAACAGTATCCTCCACTGTTTCGCCCTTGCTTACCGACGACGAGTTTGCATCGGAGAAACCAAGCACATTACCACCCAACTCCATCATTGCAGCGGTAAAGCTCAAACGAGTACGAGTCGAAGGCTCATAGAAGAGTGTTGACAACTTCTTGCCCTTGCAAACCTCGCTATATTTCTGTCGATTAGCGATAATATCCAACGCCAAAGCAACAATATCATCGGTCTCCTTGCGGGTAATATCGGTAGGGTCAGTTAAATGTCTCATAAAAATTTCTTTTAAGGCTTTTAGCCATTGACCTTCGGTCTTCACTGCTCCGCCTCAACATAGTCTGCAAGCAGCCTATGTACTCGGCTTAATTGCAGCGGTAGCCATTGGCCATTGGCTCATAATTATTTTATTTAATCCAACTCTCGTCGCTTGGGTTGTTGCGGAATGCGAGGATGCGCTCCTTCCACTCAGGGGCGATATAACCCTCCTCTGCTGCAACCTCTACGAGTGCGTCGAGATTAGACAACGAATAGTTTACGGTGTTAGCTGCTGCGATGCGCTCCTCACCACGCTTCATACCATAGGTGAAGATGCTCACAATACCCAAAACATCAGCACCTGCCTCACGCAAAGCCTCTACAACCTCGATGCACGAGCCACCGGTAGAAATCAAGTCCTCGACAACGACAACCTTCTGTCCTGCCTCCAACTTACCCTCAATGCGGTTTGTACGACCGTGATCCTTTGCACCGCTACGAACATAGCCCATTGGCAAGTCCAAGATAGTAGCCACAATCGCAGCGTGAGCAATACCTGCGGTTGATGTACCCATCAACACCTCGCACTCTGGGAAGTGCTTTTTAACCAACTCTGCCAAGCCTGCCTCTACCTGCTCACGAACTCGTGGTGCAGTCAAAATAAGGCGGTTATCGCAATATATCGGGCTCTTGATGCCACTCGCCCAAGTGAATGGCTGCTCCGGACGCAAAAATACAGCGTTAATCGAAAGCAACTCCTTTGCAATTTTCTTCTCCATAATACTATTTGTGTTTTAAGTTGTTATTCTCCCAAAAACTCTTTGCAGCAACGCTCATAAGCCGCTACTGGGTCCTCTGTTGCGGTGATAGGGCGACCTACAACGATGTAGTCCGAGCCAATCTCACGAGCCTGTGCAGGGGTCATAATACGCACCTGATCATCCTTCGAGCCGTCAGCGAAACGCACGCCCGGAGTGATTGTGAAGAACTCCTTACCGCAGTGTTCCTTCACGAGCGATGCTTCGAGTGGCGAACAAACCACACCGTCAAGACCAGCCTCCTTGGCATTCTCGGCATACTTTGCGATACAGTCGTTGATGGTTGCGTCAATCAACAACTCCTTCTGCATACGCTCCTCGCTGGTCGAGGTGAGTTGAGTTACAGCAATCAACAACGGACGAGTACCATCTTCACGGGTTAAACCCTCCAATGCGCCACGCATCATATCTACTGTACCTGCTGCGTGAACATTGCACATATCAACATCGAGGCGCGAGAGTACGCTCATAGCCTTGCGTACGGTGTTTGGAATGTCGTGCAACTTCAAATCGAGGAAGATTTGATGACCACGAGCCTTAATTTCACGGACAATTGCAGGTCCCTCGGCATAGAACAACTCCATACCAATCTTAACAAACGGTTTGCGACCTGTAAACTTATCCAAAAACGAAAGTGTCTGCTCCTTGCTGCTAAAATCGCACGCAATAATCACATCTTTTGCCATAACTTATTATCTTTTATTCTATTACTCCAATTATATCACTTAATTTCTCGATACCGAGTCGCTCCATAACATACGGCAACTCCTCGATAATCTCTTTGCAGGCGTAAGGATTTCGCAAATTCTCTGCACCAACCTGAACGCCCGTTGCACCCGCCATCATCATCTCTACGACATCCTCTGCCGATGACACACCACCGCAACCGATTACAGGAATCTTGACTGCGTGAGCCACTTGGTATACCATTCGCACTGCGATTGGGAATATTGCTGCACCCGAGAAACCACCCATCTTATTGGCAATTACCGGCTTTCTGCGAGCGATATCGATACGCATACCGAGCATTGTATTGATAAGCGTAATACCATCAGCACCAGCCTCCTCGCAAGCCTTTGCAATAGCAACGATATCGGTTACATTTGGCGAGAGTTTTATAAATACGGGCTTCGTGGTAACAGCCTTAACAGCCTTTGTAACGGCAGCCGCCGACTCTGGCGATGTACCGAATGCCATACCTCCGTTATGCACATTTGGGCACGAGATATTTACCTCCAAGATAGCCACCTGCTCCTCCTTATCCAACTTCTGGCAACACTCAACATACTCCTCAATCGAGAAACCGCTGATGTTTGCGATAATTGGCTTACGGAAGATTTTACGCAACTCTGGCAATTCGTGTGCGATAACTGCATCTACGCCGGGGTTTTGCAAGCCTACCGAGTTGATAAGTCCGCTTGGACACTCTGCAATACGAGGTGTAGGATTACCAAAACGAGCATCACGAGTAGTTCCTTTGAACGATATTGAGCCGAGAATGTTAATATCGTAAATCTCCGCCATCTCCTTGCCAAAGCCGAATGTTCCGCTGGCAGGAATTACGGGGTTGTCAAGAGCAACACCGCACAACTCAACCGAAAGATCTCTTACCATATAACCTCCTCCTTCTTAAATACAGGGCCCTCTTTGCATACTCGCTTTGCACCCTTTGTTGTCTGAATAGAACAACCCATACAGATACCGAAACCACAACCCATACGCTCTTCAAGTGACACTTCGCCCGAAGTGGTTGTAGCCGAGCATAATGCCTTTAACATCGGCAGCGGTCCGCACGAATAGAAGTAGTCGTACTCTACCCCGCTTTCACGAATAGCATCTGTAACAAAACCCTTTACACCTACCGAGCCGTCAGCCGTAGCGATAATAACCTTTGCTCCCAACGCCTCGAACTCCTCTGCATAGAATATCTCCGACTCGGTATTGAAGCCGAGTACTACGGTAACCTCCTTGCCACGAGCAATCAAATCGCGAGTCAAGCGATAGAGAGGCGGAACGCCTACTCCACCACCTACGAGCAATGGGTTTTTGCAGTCGTGGTCAATATCGAAGCCATTTCCGAGCCCTGTCAGAACATCGAGTTCTGTTCCCTCTGCCATCTGCGACATCAGGTCGGTGCCCTTGCCTACTACTTTATATATAAGTGTAAGTTCGCCTTCATCGTAGTTGCAGACCGAGATTGGTCGGCGCAGATACAATCCATCGAGAGCAATCTCGACAAACTGTCCGGCACGAGTAACGCCCGACACATCACCTGCAAGAGTCATCTTGTAGATGAGAGGTGTCAGCGCCTCGTTTTTAGTTACTCTTAATATAACTCTTTGCATTCTCTATGCTCTATTTTGCGTTATACTCAGCATCGATAGTCGAAACACCGAGTGTAATCTCCTCCAATACATCGAGCAGTGCGCTAACTGTTTCGAGCGCAGTGATAAGCGACACATTGTTCTCAACCGCTGCGTTACGGATTTCGTAACCATCAAGGCGAGTATTGTGCTGATTTACATCGATTGTATTGATTACATAGCTTACATGGCCCTTCGACAATGACCTGCTAATATCGTTACTACCCTCCGAAATCTTACGCAACAAGCGCGTACGAATGCCGTGTTCGCGTAAGAACGATGCAGTACCTGCCGTAGCCTCGATGTTGAAGCCGAGGTTGTAGAAACGACGGATGAGTGGCAATGCTGCCTCCTTGTCCTTGTCAGCGATGGTTGCGAATACGGTACCGTAGTTTACGATTGTCATACCCGAAGCCTGCAACGACTTATACAAAGCACGAGTGAGCGAATCGTCGTAACCGATAGCCTCACCAGTTGATTTCATCTCTGGCGAGAGATACGAATCCACTCCCTTAATCTTTGCAAACGAGAATGCAGGAGCCTTAACAAAGTGGCGCTTGCGCTCTACTCCATAGACCTCGGTAATACCCTGCGATGGCAACGACTCGCCCAACATTACGCGAGTTGCAATCTTCGCCATAGGTACATTTGTAGATTTCGAAAGGAATGGAACAGTACGCGACGAACGAGGATTAACCTCAATCACATAGACCTTATCCTCCGAGTCCACTATAAACTGAATATTGTAAAGACCAACAATACCGATAGCACGACCAAGGCGTATAGTATAGTCAATCATCAAATCCTTAACCTTTTGGCTCAATGAGAACGAAGGATATACACTAATCGAGTCGCCCGAGTGAACTCCCGTGTGCTCAACATGCTCCATAATACCAGGGATAAAGACATTACCCTCGGCATCGCAGATTGCATCAACCTCGGCCTCCTTACCCATAATATACTTATCAACCAATACTGGCGAATCCTCGGTAACCTCTACCGCATTGTGCAAGTAGTGGCGCAGAGCCTGCTCGTTGCCCACAATCTGCATTGCACGACCACCCAACACGAAGCTTGGGCGTACCAATACAGGGTAACCAATCTCTGTTGCTGCCGCTACACCCTCTTCGATGTCGGTTACAGCCTTTGCCTTTGGTTGTGGAATACCCACTTTGCGCATAATAGCCTCGAAGAGCTTTCTATCCTCGGCATTGTCGATAGCCTCGATGCCCGTACCCACAACCTTTACACCCATCTTTGCCAATGGCTTTGCAAGGTTGATAGCGGTCTGACCTCCGAGTGTTACGATAACTCCGTCTGGCTGCTCCATACGGATAATGTTCATCACATTCTCCACTGTGAGTGGCTCGAAGTACAACTTATCTGAGATTGTAAAGTCTGTCGAAACAGTTTCTGGATTATTGTTGATGATGATAGCCTCGTATCCCGCCTCACGGATAGTCCAAATCGAGTGTACGGTTGTGTAGTCGAACTCCACACCCTGACCGATACGGATAGGACCCGAACCGAGCACCACAATCTTCTTGCGGTCGCTAACTACCGACTCGTTTTCCTCTTCGTAGGTCGAATAGAAGTAAGGTACATAGCCCGAATACTCGCCTGCGCAGGTGTCGATACTCTTATATACTGGCTTGATGCCCAACTCCTGACGCAACTCGAACACCTCCGACTCGGTCATACCCCACAACTGACCGATAAACTTATCGCCAAAGCCGATGCGCTTTGCTTCGAGGAGTACCGCCTTGTCGCCCTTGTTTGCCTTAACCACACGCTCGAAGTTTACGATATTGTCCATCTTCTTCAAGAAGAACATATCAATCTTGGTGCGGTCGTAAATCAATGAACGGTCTACACCACGACGCAACAACTCTGCAATAGCGTAGATGCGGTCATCGGTCGAGCGAGTGATGTACTGCAAAATATCGGCAGTAGCCATATCATCAAACTTCTTGTGATAGATGTGGCAAACGCCTGTTTCGAGCGAGCGAACAGCCTTCAATAAACTCTCCTCGATTGTACGACCAATGCTCATAACCTCTCCGGTAGCCTTCATCTGAGTACCGAGTTCGTTCGACGCCTCGCTAAACTTGTCGAATGGGAAACGAGCAACCTTGGTTACGATGTAGTCCAATGCCGGCTCCGAGCAAGCAGGACCATTCGAGAGCATAATCTCGTCGAGAGTCATACCCACAGCCACCTTCGCAGTTACTCGAGCGATAGGGAAACCACTCGCCTTCGATGCCAAAGCCGATGAACGAGAAACTCGTGGATTAACCTCGATAATATAGTAGTTGAATGAGAGCGGGTCCAACGCAAACTGCACATTACAGCCACCCTCAATCTTCAATGCACGAATAATCTTCAATGCACTGGTACGGAGCATCTGTGCCTCCTTGTCTGTCAAGGTCTGGCACGGAGCAACTACGATAGAGTCGCCCGTATGAACACCCACAGGATCCACATTCTCCATATTACAGATGGTAATTGCGGTGTCGTTTTTATCGCGCATTACCTCATACTCAATCTCCTTGTAGCCCTTGATACTCTTCTCCACCAACACCTGATGTACCGGCGAGAGAGCCAAAGCGTTACGCATCAACTCACGCAACTCCTCCTCGTTATCGACGAAACCGCCACCTGTACCTCCGAGTGTAAAGGCAGGGCGAAGCACCAACGGATAGCCAATCTTCTTGGCAACCTCGACACCCTCCTCGATTGTATTTACAACCTCCGATGGCAATACCGGCTCGCCCAAGTCGATACAGAGTTGCTTGAACAACTCTCTATCCTCAGCCTGCTCAATACTTTCGAACGAGGTTCCGAGAATTTCGACGCCACACTCCTCCAATACGCCCTTCTTTGCGAGTTGTACAGCGAGGTTAAGACCTGTCTGACCTCCCAAGCCTGGAACGATAGCATCTGGACGCTCATAGCGAATAATCTTTGCGACATACTCCAACTTCAAAGGCTCCATATAGACCTTATCGGCAATGAATGTATCTGTCATAATGGTTGCAGGGTTCGAGTTTACCAGAATAACCTCGTAGCCCTCCTCTTTGAGTGCAAGACACGCCTGTGTACCTGCATAGTCAAACTCGGCTGCCTGGCCAATAACGATTGGACCAGAGCCGATAACCATAACTTTCTTTATATCTGTTCTCTTAGGCATTGTGATTCTCCTCCATCAATTTAATGAATTTATCGAAAAGATATGCGCTGTCCTGCGCTCCCGGAGCCGACTCCGGATTGTATTGTACCGAGAAAACCTTCTCGCTCTCGCACTCAATACCCTCGACTGTGTTGTCGATTACGCTACGGTGGGTAACATTGAGCGGAGTCTTATCCAATGACTTCTCGTCCACGAAGTAGAGCGAGCCTTGGGCGGTAATCTCAATCTTTCCGTTCTCCAAGTTGCGAACAGGATGACCTCCGCCACGGTGTACGCCCTCAATCTGAGTAACCTCCGCTCCGTAAGCCAAGGCTACGAGCTGATGACCAAGACCTACACCAAAGATTGGCAACTTGCCACGCAATGACTTAATCAACTCTACAACTACCGGGACATCTGCCGGAGCGCCTGGACCATTCGAAACGAGAATACCGTGAGGATTGAATGCCAAAATCTCCTCTACCGAGGTGTTGAATGGTACAATCACAACATTGCAACCCTGCTTATTGAGCATACGCACCAAGTTCAACTTCGCTCCGCAATCAACCAAAACCACATCGAAGCGGTGGTTTGGAGTACGCGAATACCAACGCTTTTTGCAGCTTACACGCTCAACCGCATTGTGAACCTCGGGTGTTGCAGCGATAAGTGCCAACGCCTCCTCCTTCGACATCTCTGCCGAAACGATTGCTGCTCGGCAACTCTTCGAATCGCGAATGATGCGAGTAAGCATTCGGGTATCCACGCCGCTAATGCCCGGGATATCGTACTCCTCCATCAACTCGGAGATGGTCTTTGTGTAGCGGAAGTTGCTCGGAGTCTTACACTCCTCGCGAACTACTAAACCGCCAACAGAGAGGTTTCTTGCCTCGAAATCCTCGTCGGTAATGCCATAGTTTCCGATAGTCGGATAGGTCATCACCACGATTTGGTTTGTGCAGGCAGGATTTGATAAAATCTCCTGATAGCCGGCCATCGAAGTATTGAATACAATTTCGCACACCGCATTTGTGTCGGCGCCGAAACCATATCCCAAGAACTCCTGACCGCTCTCCAAAACTAATTTTTTGTCGGGTTGTTTCATCTTGTCTATTATTTTGTTTGTTATTTGTTTTCTCTCCAAACTTTTTCGCCGGCAAAGAGTGTCATTACACAACGGCCATAGACCTCTTCGCCCTCGAAAGGTGTCGCCTTACCCATCGACAAAAACTCATTCGAGTCAATCGTATAAGGCTTTGTAATGTCGAATACTGCGATATCGGCTCTCTCACCCACGCGCATTGCTCCGCCCAAGCGGAAAATGCGACGCGGATTCTCCGACATCAACTGAATCAACTTTTCAATTGTAATCACACCCTTGCGCACAAGGTGTGTGTAGCATATAGCAAACGAGGTTTCAATACCCACAATGCCCATCATCGAGCCCTTCAAGCCGCGCGACTTCTCTTCGGCGGTGTGCGGTGCGTGGTCGGTAGCAATAACCTCGATAGTTCCATCCTTGATACCCTCGATGAGTGCTGCTCTATCCTCTGCGGCTCGCAACGGAGGATTCATCTTGAAGCGACCCTCCTCTTTGAGGTCTGCATCGCATAAAACAAGGTAGTGCGGTGCTGTTTCGCACGAAATATGGTCACACGACTGCTTCGCTTTGCGAATAATTGCAACACTCTCCTTGGTCGAGATGTGGCAAACATGGTAACGGCAATTCTCCTCTTGCGCCAACTCCACATCTCGCTTTATCGGTCCCCACTCGCTCTCCGAGCAGATACCTTTATGTCCGTGAGCCTTAGCATATTCGCCATCGTGGATATATCCTGCATGGAGCAACGAATCGTCCTCGCAATGCGCTGCAATAATTCCATCCACAGCAGCAATTCGTTGCATTGCTTGACGCATCAACTCTCCTGTTTGAATGCCATTTCCGTCGTCGGAATAGCCAACCGAAAGAGGTCGCAAAGCCTCAATATCTGCCAACTCGCGCCTTTCGCGCCCCTTCGAGATGGTTGCAAATGGTAGCACCTCAATTACCGCCTGCTCATCAATCATCTGCTGCTCAATGGCGATAGTTTCGGGTGCATCTGGCGCAGGTTGAAGGTTTGGCATTGAGCAAACAGTGGTCACTCCGCCACGAGCCGCTGCACGAGTTCCGGTAGTTATAGTCTCTTTTGCCGAGTAGCCCGGCTCGCGCAAATGAACATGAACATCTGCCAAGCCGTAGGTTACGATACAGCCCTCTGCATCAAAGATTTCAGTCTGCTCATCAGCCGCAAGCGACTCCCCTATTGCCTCGATTTTTCCGTCAGCAACAAGCACATCAACCTTGCAACTCACACCGTCTGCTACAACCGTTCCGCCCTTTATTAGCAATCTTTTTTTGCTCATCACGAACCCTTCATTTACAAAACAGGCGACCAAATAGGCCGCCCGATAACAGTTAATTCGTCAAAACAGTAATAGAATAGAGAGGGAAACAATTTGACAATGATGGCTGCGGGGCGACTTGTGCGCTCTCGTAGCCCTTTGTCGGGCAAGCCTTTATGTCAAAAAATGCTACCTGCATCTCTTTACCCTATCCTTTATTTTGTGCAAATGTACAATTTTTACAACAATTTACAAAGTAAATTAGCATATTTTTTCGCTCTACCTCGGTAAAATTTTAACTCCGAGCTTTGCGTATGCCCTCTCAGCCTTTGCCAAGGCATCCTCAATCGAGGTGCCCGTAGCCAAAATTACACCGAAACGACGATGTCCGATAACCTCTGGCTTGCCGAAAAGTCTTATCTGAACGCCCTCCTCTTCGAGGACCTTTTCGATATTTTCGAACTCGACCTTATCGGTATCGCCCTCGACAACTATCGCTTTCGATGCACTTGGTGCAATGAAGCGAACTGCCGGAATTGGCAAGCCCAAAACAGCACGAGCGTGAAGTGCAAATTCTGACAAATCTTGCGATGCCATAGTCACCATTCCGGTATCGTGTGGGCGAGGCGAAACCTCGCTAAAAATCACCTCGTCACCCTTGATAAACATCTCGACACCAAAGATTCCGTAACCACCTAAGGCATTGGTAATTGTACGCGCTACCTCTTGTGCTTTTGTATATGCTTTTTCGCTCATTGGTTGTGGCTGCCACGACTCGCGATAGTCGCCATCAACCTGATGGTGTCCGATAGGCTCCAAGAGTGTCGTTCCGCCAATATGACGAACTGTCAAGAGCGTAATTTCGTAGTCGAAATCGACAAAACTCTCCACAATAACACGGCCTGCACCGGCACGACCACCCTCTTGTGCGATGTGCCAAGCACGGTCTACATCTTCCGCCTTTTTGATGGTTGATTGACCGTGTCCAGACGAGCTCATAATCGGCTTTACAACACAAGGAATACCAATCTCTGCCACAGCGCTTTCGAACTCCTCGCGAGTGTCGGCAAAACGGTAGTTTGCGGTCTTCAAACCGCACTCCTCGGCTGCCAAGCGACGAATACCCTCGCGATTCATTGTAAGCCATACCGCATTAGCAGTTGGAGCGATGCGATAGCCCTCTTTTTCGAGCTCTACAAGCACATGTGTTGCGATAGCCTCCACCTCGGGAATGATAATATCGGGCTTCTCTGTCTCGATAATCTCACGCAAACGCTCGCCATCGAGCATCGAGAGCACGTAGCTTCGATGTGCAACCTGCATAGCAGGAGCATTTTCATAGCGGTCGAGGGCAATAACCTCTACGCCATATCGTTGCAGTTCGAGAGCAACCTCCTTGCCCAACTCGCCAGAGCCACACAAAAGAGCCTTTTTTGCCACCGATGTAAGTGGAGTTCCTATCTTCATATCTTAATAGATGTATTAGCGAATAATTGTTTCAGCACGATCCGGACCAACCGAGATAATCTTTACAGGCACCCCTGTCTCCTTCTCGATAAACTCTACATACTCCTTAAACTCAGCAGGGAAATCCTCGTAGTTGCGAACATTGCAGATGTCGCAGTTCCAACCCTTAAACTCCTTGTAGATAGGCACAATGTCGTCTGTGCACTCGTATGGGAAGTAGTCAAGTTGCTTACCGTTCAACTCGTATCCAACTGCGACCTTGATGGTTGGGAACTCGTTGAGAACATCGCTCTTCATCATAATCAACTCGGTAACGCCATTCATCATAACGGTATATTTCAACGCTACCAAGTCTAACCAGCCACAACGGCGTGGACGACCTGTGGTAGCACCAAACTCGTTACCAATCTGGCGCAAAGTCTCACCGGTGGTGTCGAACAACTCTGTTGGGAATGGTCCGCTACCTACGCGTGTGCAGTATGCCTTGAAGATACCATACACATTACCAATGCGGGTTGGAGCAACGCCCAAACCGTTACAAACGCCCGAACAAAGTGTGTTTGAAGAGGTTACATAAGGGTATGTACCGAAGTCGATATCGAGCAATGAGCCCTGAGCACCCTCTGCCAAAATCGAAGTACCCTCGTTGAGAGCCTTATTTACCATCTGCTCGCTATCCACGAGGTTGAATTTGCGAATAACCTCGATACCCTTGAACCACTCCTGCTCGTAGGCGGTGATGTCGTACTGATAAGCGTACTGGCGGAGCATCTCCTCGTGCTTTGCCTTCAAGCGGTTGTAACGCTCCTCAAAGTCAGGCATCAAGATATCGCCCACACGCAAACCATTACGACCGGTCTTGTCCATATAAGTCGGACCGATACCCTTCAAAGTCGAGCCAATCTTGGTCTTACCCTTTGCAGCCTCGCTTGCAGCATCGAGCATACGGTGGGTAGGGAGAATGAGGTGAGCTCGCTTCGAGATAACCATATGCTTGGTTACATCTACGCCCATCTTCTCGATGTCGGCAATCTCCTCTGCGAGGATTACAGGGTCGATAACTACGCCGTTACCGATAATGTTCATCGCCTCATCACGGAAAATTCCCGAAGGAACGGTGTGCAACACGAAGCTCTTACCCTCGAATTTCAACGAGTGGCCAGCATTTGGACCGCCCTGAAAACGAGCAATTGCCTGATAATTAGGAGTCAATACATCAACTACCTTACCTTTACCCTCATCACCCCATTGGAGTCCGAGTACTACATCTACTTTTTTCATTTTATATAATGTTTTGAGTCTTCTTCTGCAATCTTGTGAGTTACCCACAATTTTACGCCTACAAAAGTACAATTTCCTATTAAAATAGGATATATAGTGCGATTTGCAATTATTAACATTTTTTCAACCTAACGAAATTTATTGGCTATTAGCCGTTAGCCATTAGTATTGGCTTATTTTTTTGCACTTTTCGAGATAAGTTGCTATATTTGTGATAATTATTTATAGAACAAATAACATGAAGAAATTTTTACTTTTATTAGCAGCGATAGGAATGATTTTCACCGCTTGCAAAGCAAGTGGTGGACTCGATGAAGGTGGTAATGGCAACAATACCGAGCAGCCTGGCGGTGGTGGCGGTAATGCCACCGATCCAAGCAATCCCCTAAACAACAAGAAGTGCGCCTCAAATGAGATTCTCTACATCTCAAAATCGTGCTTGCCTATGGAGTTGGGAAATTATGATGGTTGGGGCGCGAAACTTATTAGCAACACCTACGAAAACGGAGTTGGCAGATTAACCTTCAATGGAGAGGTAACAACTATCCCTGAAAAAGCATTTTATGGAAAGGAGTTATTGGAATTTTTTAAAATGCCTAATAGCGTTACTTCAATTGGAAATTATGCATTCGAAGATTGCACCTCGCTGACAAGTGTTACAATCGGCAATAGCGTTACTTCGATTGAAAGTTATGCATTCTCTGGTTGCAGTAGCCTGACAAGTGTAACAATTCCTGATAGCGTTACTTCTATTGGACGGTCTGCATTCTCTGGTTGCAGTAGCCTGACAGGTATTACAATCCCTGATAGCGTTACTTTGATTGGAGATTATGCATTCCGTAGTTGCAGTCGCCTGACAAGTGTAACAATCGGCAATGGCGTTACTTCGATTGGAAGTTGGGCATTCGATTCTTGCAGTAGCCTGACAAGTGTTACAATTGGCAATAGCGTTACTTCGATTGGAGAGAGGGCTTTCGAAGGTTGTACAGGCGAGTTAATTGTAAATTGTAATATCCCAAGTGCATCATGGTCTGGATATGGTGTATTTTATGGTTCAAAGTTTACCAAAGTTACAATTGGTAATAGCGTTACTTCGATTGGAGATTATGCATTCGAAGGCTGCACAGGCGAGTTAATAATAAATAGTAAAATTATTGAGACCAACTATACTTCTAATAATTATCCTTCCAAAAGTTGGCTGTCTCGCTCGAACTTCACAAAACTGATAATTGGCAATAATATCACTAAAATTGGATGGTATGCATTCGAAGGTTGCTCCTCGCTGACAAGTGTTACAATTCCTGATAGCGTTACTTCGATTGGAATTTGCGCATTCTATTATTGCACCTCGCTGGAAAGTGTATATTGCAAGCCGACAACTCCGCCAACAGGAAGTCAATATATGTTCTCATATTATAATAGTGGATATAAGCCTATCGGCTGCAAGTTTTATGTGCCACTCAGTTCGGTAGATGCATATAAAGCGGCTAATTGGTGGGTCGATTACGCAGATAGTATTGTTGGCTACGACTTCTAATGCAGAGCAATAAATTAAAAATTGAGAATTAAGAATTAAAAATTGTTGTTAATTCAGAAAAATGTATTACCTTTGCCACCGCTTACGAGCAACGGATTGAGCTGTGGTGTAATGGTAACACAGCAGATTTTGGTTCTGTCGTTCTGGGTTCGAGTCCCGGCAGCTCAACACAACAAAAGGAGGATTTAGTCCTCCTTTTGTTGTGTTGAGCAGTATACAACTCCTAACTCCTAACTCCTCTCTACTAACTAATTTTACAGCCACCCCATCTCGTAGTAGGCTACAATCTGTTCGAGTACTTTATCTTTGGTTTCAGGTTCGTATTCGAGTTTGAGGTTATTGCCGAACATCTTGGCAAACATTTGCCAAAAGCCTGCAACAAAGCCTCCGCGAAAGTCCTTAATTATCTGAAATGCAGTATATTCCGTTTCGCGGTCAATCAGTTTTAAGAGCACCTTACCCTCCGATATTGTCATCTTCAAAATCACGGGCGTATATTGCTTTATAAGTTGCTTTTGTAGTTGTTTTGCGAGTTTCTCCTGCTCCTTCTTATCCTTCACAGCAAGCAGTTGTCGCTCCATCTTTTCCATCTCGATACGAGCCTGTTTTGCCAGCGGATAGCACTTCTTCACTTGGCGTATAAGTCGCTGATAACGACGCATATCAGGCTTGCGAGCATATTTGCGAATAGGTAGAATATGAATGAGCGGAATAGTGTCGCCTTTGTCGACGGTCCACTCCTGATGCCAAAAGCCACGACTACGCCTTTGTGCCAACGCACTCGGCACAACAAACGCAACCAACAAAAGCAATATGACCACCCTACTTTTCATAATTCTTTTGCAAATATAGCGATTTGGTGGAAATTTTGAGTAAATTTGCCCCATAAAATAGAAAAATATGAAGGAAGGATTATCATTTACCGCAACTATGCGTGTCACGCCGGAGGTTACCGCAGAATATATCGGTTCGGGCGATTTGGCAGTGTTGGCGACACCTGCGATGTGTGCCCTGATGGAAAATGCCGCAATGATGGCGGTTGCACCCCACTTGGAGGAGGGAAATACGACTGTCGGAACAGCTCTTAATATCGAACATTCGCGAGCTACAAAAGTAGGTGAGGTAATCACTGCAACTGCCGTACTAACAGAGATTAACGGGCGTGAATTAAAGTTCAATATCGCTGCTCGCGATGAGGTGAGCATCATAGGCGAAGGAACACACACTCGCTTCATCGTAAATCGCGAAAAGTTTATGGCAAAATTGGGCTAAAATAGCCTGTTCTGTCAAAACGAGCGGAAAGCCTTTGTGTTTTCCGCTCATTTTATTATCTTTGCGCCTTGATTACGGTAAAACCGTAAAGCGGAGAGAAAAGATAACAAAAAAGATATACTATGTTCGAAAAACTTACAGACCGATTAGAGAGGTCGTTCAAAATTCTTAAAGGTCAAGGTCGCATCACCGAAATCAATGTTGCAGAGTCGCTCAAAGAGATTCGCCGAGCACTGATTGATGCCGATGTAAACTACAAGGTTGCAAAGCAGTTCACCGATGAGGTTAAGCAGAAGGCTCTCGGCCAGAATGTGCTCACTGCCGTTTCGCCGGGACAGATGATGACCAAGATTGTGCGTGATGAGTTGGCACAGTTGATGGGTGGCGAGGCTACCAACATCAAGCTCGAAGGCACCCCTGCCGTTATCCTTATCGCAGGTTTGCAGGGTTCGGGTAAGACCACTTTCTCAGGTAAGTTGGCAGCCCATATCAAGAGCACCAAGGGCCGTCAGGTGTTGCTCGTTGCAGGCGATGTCTATCGCCCTGCCGCTATCGACCAGTTGAAGATTTTGGGCGAGCAGATTGGCGTACCTGTATATACCGAGCCGGGCAACCAAAACCCTGTTGAGATTGCCGAGAATGCCATCAAACACGCGCGTCAGAACAACTACAATGTTGTGATTGTCGATACCGCAGGTCGTTTGGCTGTCGATGAGGCGATGATGCAGGAGATTACCACGATTAAGCAGACCGTAAACCCTTGCGAAACGCTCTTTGTGGTCGATTCGATGACCGGTCAAGACGCTGTGAATACTGCTCGTGAGTTCAACGAGCGACTCGATTTCGATGGCGTAGTTTTGACCAAGCTCGATGGCGATACTCGTGGTGGTGCTGCGATTTCTATTCGTGCGGTTGTGAATAAGCCGTTGAAGTTTATTTCGAGTGGCGAGAAGATGGATACCTTGCAGGTGTTCCACCCAGAGCGTATGGCAGACCGCATCTTGGGTATGGGCGATGTCGTTTCGCTCGTGGAGCGTGCGCAGCAGCAGTTCGATGAGCAGGAGGCGCGCAAACTCACCAAGAAGGTGATGACCAACAAGTTCGACTTCAACGACTTCCTCACGCAGATTGACCAGGTGAAGAAACTCGGCAACCTCAAAGATGTCGCTTCGATGATTCCGGGTATGGGTAAGATGTTGCGCGATGTGGAGATTGGCGATGATGTTTTCAAGCAGACCGAGGCTATTATCGGCTCGATGACTCCATACGAGCGTGAGCACCCCGAGGCGCTGAATGCCCGCCGTCGCGAGCGCATTGCGAAGGGCTCTGGAACAACTATGGCAGATGTCAACCGCCTCCTCAAACAGTTCGAGGATATGCGCAAGATGATGAAGATGGTAACAAGTGGCAAGATGAAGATGCCACGCAACTTCGGAATGAGAAGATAGAGATGCACAAGAGCGGTTTTGTAAATATTATCGGTAATCCGAATGTCGGAAAATCGACACTGATGAATGCTTTGGTGGGCGAAAGGCTCTCCATAATCACATCGAAGGCGCAGACTACACGCCACCGTATTATGGGTATAGTGAATGGCGACGACTTTCAGATTGTCTATTCGGATACGCCCGGAATTTTGAAACCTGCATACAAATTGCAGGAGTCGATGATGAACTTCGTGCGAGGTGCGGTGAGCGATGCCGATGTAGTGTTGTATGTTACCGACACCGTAGAGGAGCAGGGCGAGCGCAATGCCGAAATTGTTGAGAAAATCAAGTTGAGTGGTATTCCTACCATTGTGGTAATCAACAAGATAGACCTTACTACACAGGAGAAGCTCGAAAAGATTGTTGCCGAGTGGCACGAGCGACTGCCAGAGGCTGTTATCGTTCCTGCATCGGCAAAGGAGCAGTTCAATATCGAGGCAATTTTTGCGAAAATTCTCGAAAATCTGCCAGAGGGTGAGCCTTACTATCCGAAGGATACCTTGACCGACAAGACCTTGCGTTTCTTCGCTTCGGAGATTATCCGCGAGAAGATTCTCACCAACTACGACAAGGAGATACCCTACTGTTGCGAGATTGAGATTGATTCGTACAAGGAGGAGCCGACAATCGACCGTATTTCGGCAACTATCTATGTATCACGCAATTCGCAAAAGGGCATCGTAATCGGCCATAAGGGCGAACGACTCAAAAAGGTGGGACAGCAAGCTCGTGCCGACATCGAGGCTTTCCTCGGCAAGAAGGTATTTTTGCAACTTTTCGTGAAGGTTAATGACGATTGGCGCAACAATGACCGCCAGTTGAGCCGTTTTGGATACAACGACATCTAAATTAGAGTCGTTAGAGTCGTTAGGGAAATATGCGTAAAATAGTAGTAGCGATATTGTTTGCACTGTTCGCCACAACTCCGGTTGTGGCGCAGTACAATCGTGACTACTTCTTCTACATTGGTCGCAAGCAGATGATGGAGAGCGACTTTAAGGAGGCTATCCGCACGCTCAATGTTTTGTTGCGCTTTGACGAAAACGCCTACGAAGGCTATTTTCTGCGAGGAATTGCCAAGTACAATCTCGATGATTTGCTCGGTGCCGAGGCGGACTTCTCGGAGGCAATAGAGAAAAACCCCGTATTCACAACCGCCTTTACATATCGTGCCATAACACGCTCTCGTTTAGGAAATTACGACGATGCACTTTCGGACTTTCGAGAGGCTATCGAGTTGCGCCCCGACCTGCCAAATCCCTATTACAGCCGTGGTGTTACACGCCTGCTAAATCAGCAATTCAAGGAGGCAATCGAGGATTTCGACAACTTTATCCGCTACGAGAAGAAGGTTGCTGATGCCTACATAAATCGTGGTGTTTGTCGCCTATATCTCAAAGATACCGTGCGAGCTTATGCCGACTTTGACCTCGGCATTCGCACCAACCGAGAGAGTCCTACGGGCTACAATCGCCGAGGAGTATTGCTCTTGCAACAAAATCGCTTCGAGGAGGCTGAGAAGGATTTCGATATGGCGGTAAAGTGCGACTCGACACTTGCGATGTCATTCTTTAACCGTGCTTTGGTCTATAACGAAACCAACCGCCCGATGCAGTCATTATCCGACCTCGACCGAGTAATCGCGCTCGACTCGACAAGTTCTATTACATACTTCAACCGTGCCATAATTCGTTCACGAGTAGGTGATTACAATCGTGCGCTCGACGACTACAACAAAGTTGCCGAGTATTCGCCAGAGAATGTTTTGGTCTATTACAATCGTGCACTACTCTACCAACAGTTGGGCGAAATTGAGCAAGCGAAGAACGACTACACAAAGGCTATTGAGTTGTATCCCGACTTTGCAAACGCCTATCTTGGTCGCAGTTACTTGCGTCACCTCCTGCGTGACTACAAGGGCGCACGAAGCGATAAGCAGATTGCCGAGCGTAAGATTGCGGAGTATAAATCTCGCCTAAACGACACAACATATTCGATTTATGCCGATACGACTCGTCGCTTCGACAAACTCCTCTCGTTCGATAGCAAGTTGGCAGGCTCATCGTTCGAGCGCATCACCTCACGCCGTACAAACAACGAGAATATGGCTCTATTGCCGATGTTCAAGTTTACCTTCACGCAGGACTCGACCACGCATACAGCCACATCGCGCAAATATCACTCGCAACGAGCCGAGGATTTCATCGAGCGACTCAACAACCCATTGTTGGCAATTTCGTGTCGAGAGAGCAATCTCGCACCTGACTCACTTGTAGCGATAAATCGTCGATTGAAGGCGAAGGCCCGCACCACAACAGCAACTTTCGAGGAGTTGTTCTCGTTGGCTATTTCGGAGTCGTTGGTTAAGCAATATACTAATGCTGTAAACACCTACACATCAGCAATACACGCCTCACCAACTAATCCATTCGTCTATCTAAACCGAGCAACAACCCAAGCGGAGATGATTGACTTTATCTCCTCGATTGAAAGCGCATATCAGCGTATTTCGATTGAGAGCGACCCTGCACGACAGCTGCACAACCGCACCACTCGTACCTACAACTACGACGAGGCGATTGCCGACCTGACAAAGGCGATAAAGCTCTACCCCGGTTTTGCCTACGCATATTACAACCGCGCAAACCTCCTCGCTTTGTCGGGCAAGTTGCCTGAGGCATTCGAGGACTACACAAAGGCGATAGAACTCAACCCGAACTTTGCCGAGGCATACTACAATCGTGGCTTGATACAGATTTATATGAAGGATACCCGCAAGGGTTGTCTTGATATCTCGAAGGCTGGCGAGTTGGGTATCGAGGAGGCATACGAGGTGCTAAAAACCTACACAAAGCAGTAGAAACACAATATAAACTTAAATAAATCAAAGTATTATGACTCAAACAATTCAAAGAAAATTGAACGACTCTGCGTTGGCTCGTTGGGGTGCGATGGTACTCATCGCCCTGATGATGCTCTTTGCGCACATGTTCGTGGATGTAATCTCTCCTATCAAGGAGTTGATTCAGATTCAGCGTGGCTGGACATCGGATGTATTCGGAACCTACGCAGGCTCGGAGTATCTGCTCAATGTATGGGGCTTCCTCATCGTTGCAGGTATTATCCTCGACAAGATGGGTATCCGCTTTACGGGCTTAACCTCGGCTATCGTTATGGTTGTGGGTGCTTGCATCAAGTATTTCGCCGTTAGCGAGGCGTTTATCGGCACAGGCTTGGAGGCTTGGCTCAACTCGTGGTGGGTGGCAATGCCGGCAAGTGCAAAACTCGCATCGTTCGGCTTTATGATTTTTGGTTGCGGTTGCGAGATGGCAGGTATCACTGCATCGAAGGCTCTTGCAAAGTGGTTCGAGGGCAAGGAGATGGCGTTGGCTATGGGCTTGGAGATGGCCCTCGCGCGCGTGGGCGTGTTCGTTATATTTACTATATCGCCTCGTTTGGCAGGTATCGGTGGCTTGGAGCCTTCGGTTGTTAAGCCTGTTGCATTCTGCACCGCACTACTCTTTATCGGCTTGTTGTGCTACTCCATCTTCTGCGTTATGGACAAGAAGTTCGACAAGCAGTTGGGCGATGCAGCACAGGGCGAGAGCGAGGAGGAGTTCAAGTTCTCGGATGTCATCAACATCTTCAAGAGCAAGTTGTTCTGGATTGTTGCGATGTTGTGTGTGTTGTACTACTCGGCAATCTTCCCATTCCAGAAGTTTGCGGCTAATATGTTGCAGAGCAACCTCGGTCTCGATGCTACCACCGCTGCCGACATCTTCCGTTGGTTCCCTATCGGTGCAGCCTGCATCACCCCACTCCTCGGTTGGTTCCTCGACAAGAAGGGCAAGGGTGCAACAATGCTTATTCTCGGCTCGTTGTTGATGATTATCTGCCACTTGACCTTTGCACTTATCTTGCCTGTATTCCCAAGCGAGGCGGTAGCATTCGTAGCTATCATCCTCTTGGGTATCTCGTTCTCGTTGGTTCCTGCATCGCTCTGGCCATCCATTCCAAAGATTATGGACAAGCGTTTCTTGGGTAGCGCATACTCGTTGATCTTCTGGATTCAGAACTTCGGTTTGAGCGGAACTCCTATAATGATTGGTTGGGCGCTCAAAACAAGCAACCCGGGCGTTGCCGAGCAGATTGCAGCGGGCGTAGAGGGCGTATCGTACAACTATACTCTCCCTATGTTGATGTTTGCATCGTTGGGTGGTTTGGCGTTGTTGTTCAGCTTGTGGTTGAAGGCTATGGATAAGCGCAACGGCTACGGTTTGGAGTTGCCAAATATCAAGAAGTAATAGACACCATAAATTAACTATACCATGAAAAGAACTATTTTAACATTGGTGCTTGCGGCTATGGTTGTGCCGTCGGTCTTTGCATACATTGCACCTAAGACCAAGCACCCAGAGGTCGTTTATGACAAGATTAAGTTGCACTGCACCTTGTTGCCAAAGGTTGGTCAGCTCGATGCTTCGGACTCGGATAACGCAAGTCGTTCGCGTTGGTCGGTTGGAACTGAAGGACTTGATCGCAACTATGCAACATTCTCGAAGTACAAGGAGTTCCTTGGTCCTCTTGGTGTGGGCTATGCCCGTTTACAGAGCGGTTGGGCTCGATGCGAGCAGAAAAAGGGAGTTTACGACTTCAAGTGGCTCGACGAGGCAGTTGATGGCGTCATTGCGCAGGGCGTAAAGCCTTGGCTCAGCCTTAGCTACGGAAACCCTCTCTACTGCGATGGCGGTATCTCGCTCAAGACGGCTATTTGGACCGACGAGCCTACAATGAAGGCTTGGCGCAACTATGTTCGTGCTACTGTGCGTCACTATGGCGACAGAGTAACTACTTACGAGATATGGAATGAGCCGGATGGTCAGAAGGCTAATACTCCTGCGATTCTTGCAGAGCTTATTATCAACACAGCAGAGGTTATCCGCAAGGAGAATCCGAAGGCCACAATCTTGGCACTCGGTTTGGCTTCGCCGAACATCTCATTTGCAAAGGGAGTGTTGGATATATTGAAGGAGCGCAACAAATTGCACCTTAT
>JAZQYJ010000032.1:0-15142 GCA_045633465.1 Alistipes sp. | reverse complement strand
ACAGGGTTTGTACCCACGATAGCGATTGCATTAGCCGCTACGGTGGTGAAGAGGAATGCGATAACAAAGACAATCAACAAGGCGATAATTGTGTGGAACCAATTACCCAAAACTCCAAACTGGAAGAATACCACGGTTGCTACGAGCACTGCGATAATAACCGAGAGAACAACCTTCATCGAGATATCACGCTGGGTGCGCTCAACCACTGCGCCATCGCCCTTCTTGCCGCCTAACTCCTTGACTGCAAGGCCGACAGCCTGCTTGATGATGCCCGACTGCTTGATAATGCCAATCAAACCAGCCATTGCAATACCGCCAATGCCGATAGGGCGACCATACGCCTGAAAGAGCTGCATTGCGCTCATCGAAGCGGCATCTGCCGATGCGTAGCCTACCAACGGCACAATCACAAACCACACAAGGCACGAGCCTGCGGTGATGATTACGGCATATTTCAGACCGATGATGTAACCCAAACCGAGCAGGGTTGCGCCAGTGTTCATCGAGAACTCCACCTTGAACTTATCCGCTACGGCAACGCCCCAGGCGGTCATCTTGGTAGAGATGTTCTCTGCCCAGGCACCGAATGACGATACGGCAAAGTCATACAAACCTCCGAGTAAACCTGCTACTGCGAGCAACTTGGTCTGCTTACCGCCCTTCTCACCCGAAACGAGTACCTCGGTAGTTGCGGTAGCCTCAGGGAATGGGTACTTGCCGTGCATATCCTTAACGAAATACTTGCGGAATGGCACAAGCAACACGATACCCAACACTCCGCCCAATAACGATGAGAGGAATACCTGATAGAACTGTGCCTCTAAGCCAAGGATATAGAGTGCCGGAAGAGTGAAGATTGCACCTGCCACGATTACGCCCGACGATGCGCCAATCGACTGAATAATAACATTCTCGCCCAGCATACTGCGATTTTTGCCACGCAACGAGCCGAAACCTGCTGCCAAAATTGCGATAGGGATTGCCGCCTCGAATACTTGACCAACCTTCAATCCGAGGAAGGCTGCTGCTGCCGAGAATATAATCGCCATAATGACACCCATAGTTACCGAGTATGGCGTAGCTTCGGCAGGGGTGCTTTGTGCCGACATCACCGGCTGATACTCCTCGCCCGCCTTCAATTCACGATAGGCGTTCTCGGGGAGTGAAATGTTCTTGTTCTCCATATTATAATCTCTCTATTAGTTTTTCCAATGCAATTCCTCGTGAACCCTTCAAGAGTACCAATGCCCCCTCTATCGGCTCCTTTTCGAGTGCGGTTGCAGCCTCGATATTCGTAGGGTAGAGTGCGTAGTCGCTCTGCAATTCATCGCACTTGCCGTATGCCTTTGCGAACTCTTTTCCTACTAAGATAATGCGCTCGGCTATGGTGTCAGCCTTGTGCAAGATGTTGATGTGCGCCTCCTCGCTCCACTCGCCAAGTTCGAGCATATCACCCAAAATCAAGACCTTATGCTCTGCCTCCATTGTGGCGATATTGTCCAATGCAACCTCCATGCTCGAAGGGTTGGCATTGTAGCAATCGACCACCAATCTGTTATGCTCGGTCTTGACCGCTTGTGAGCGATTGTTGTCTGGCGAGAAGGACAATATAGCCTCTGCGATGCGCTCATCTGCTACGCCAAAGTAGCGGCCAATCTCCACCGCAGCGGCGATGTTGTAGCGGTTGTAGTCGCCCGTGAGGTTACTTCTGAAACCCTCGCCAATCGAGCGGGAGTAGTATTCGACTGCCAAGTCTTCTCTCTCGCAAGCCATTTCGCACAAGACCTTATCCTCCTCGGCAACAAAAGCACGACCACCATTTTGGTTGAGGTGGTCAAACAACTCGCCCTTGCCTTTGCGGATGCCCTCCACGCCACCGAAACCTTCGAGGTGCGAAAGTCCGATGTTGGTCAAAATGCCGTAGTTAGGCTCGGCAATCGAGCAGAGCAGTGCAATCTCGCCCTGCGCACTTGCACCCATCTCCACTACGCCAAACTCTGTCGCTTCGGTCATCGAAAGGAGAGTCAAAGGGACTCCGATATGGTTGTTGAGGTTGCCTTTGGTGGTCGAAACCTCGAACTTCTCCGCCAAAACGCGCGACACCAACTCCTTAGTGGTGGTCTTGCCGTTGCTGCCCGCAATGGCGACGATAGGAATCGCCAAACGACGACGATGCTCCTGCGCTAACGCCTGTAACGCTTGCAAGGTGTCCTCCACCAAGAGGAGTCGCTCGGCATATTGTGGGTTGGCTTCGAGAATATCCTCTCGGTCAATCACTGCTGCCGAAGCGCCTTGCTCCAATGCGGCTACGGCGTAGTTGTTACCGTCGAACGATGCACCGTGCAGTGCAAAAAAGAGCGCACCGACCTCGATTTTTCGAGAGTCGGTTGTTACACCCGATGAATTGGTATATACTGTATATAATTTTTCTAAACTCTCCACCCTAAACTCTCCACTCTCAACTTAAATGTGTTTATCTCCCGTGTTGTACTTAACCTCGTCGATATACTTCTTGATATTCTGCTCCTCGCCTCGTGGGCAGATGAGCAATACATCCTCGGTATCGACTACGATATAGTCGCGTAAGCCATTTATGATTGCCACCTTGTTCTTAGGCAGCGAAACAATCGAGGAGCGAGTGTTGTAGGTGTAGCACCTATCCTCTGGCTTGACATTGGCATACTTATCCTTGCGAGAGAGTTGATACAACGAGCCCCAAGTACCCACATCGCTCCAACCGAAGTCGCCACAACGAACATATACATTTTCCGCCTTCTCCATAACGCCATAGTCAATCGAAATTGAGCGACACTCCGAGAATACCTGCTCGATAGCCTCCTTCTCCGATGCGGTGCCAAGTAGTGGTGCAACACCCTCGAAGAGAGCGTAATGCTCAGGCAAATGCTCTGCCACCGCCTCGATAATATCCTCAACTTTCCAGATGAAGATACCCGAATTCCAGAAGAACTCGCCCGACTGTACAAACACCTGTGCTAACTCTAAATTAGGCTTCTCTGTAAAGCACTTTACGCGTGAAATTTTAGAGTTGTCGCTCTTTTGGATATAGCCGTAGCCCGTTTCGGGGCGCGATGGCGTAAGACCTATGGTCATCAACGCATTGTTCTCGGTGGCAAATTCGATGGTATCTTCGACGATAGAGTGGAACTCCGCCTCGTTCAAAATGAGGTGATCGGCAGGCGTTACAATCATCATCGCCTCGGGGTCAATATGGCGCAAGTGATAGGCTGCATAGCAGATGCATGGTGCAGTGTTGCGACCAATCGGCTCACACAAAATCTGTTCCTCCTTCAACTCGGGGATATGCTCCAAAACCAAATCCTTGTAGCGAGTGTTTGTTACCACGAGAAAGTTCTCGTCAGGTACAAGGTGGGCAAATCGCTCGTAGGTCATACGCAGGAACGACTTTCCCGTATCGCAGATGTCGAGAAACTGCTTTGGCTTGCTCTGACGGCTCTCGGGCCAAAAGCGAGTGCCGACACCTCCTGCCATAATCACGCAATATTGAGCTCTTTTGTTGTTCATAATATTAGTTAGTTTGCGTATGTTTTTACAAATATAGTAAAAATGGGGGAGATTGCCAACTTTCTCCCCCATTTTTTCGGAATTATCTCTTTTTCTACTTCGATTGCAGAATTAGCTCGTTGTGGAGGAGCTCTCCTTCGGAGGTTATACCCTCGATTACCACTCGGTAGTCCGACTGTCGATCGGCTGTCCAGAACGAAATCGAAGCATCGCCCAATGAGTTGCTCTGCAATAACGGTACCCAAGCGATAGTTGTACGATTATCCTTCTTGCTCTTGTCGTTCTTGACGGCATAGTCGGGAGCGTAGAACTCCATAGGTGCGGCATAGCCCGGAACGACAACCTCGGTCATGGAGTTGATGAGTAGCTTCTGATATGCATTGATATCCTTTACATGAAGGACTATTGCTCCGGTCTCGGAACTCATACCCGCAGCCATAGCTTCGAACTTATCGAGATAGGAGATGCTTATGACCTCAGTCATCGGATAGGCGTCAATCATTGCCATATCGGACAGCGAGCCATTTATATAGACTGCCGGCATCAAATCGACCTTATCCTCCATATCAATCTCGACAGTGCTGTAATTGTTATCTTCGCTACCTGTATCTGCATTAGTGTTGTCCTGTACAGGCGACCTCTCCTTTGAGGATTTGCGAACATAGACATTATTGCCGTCAATTTCGAGTTGGCGGAAGCGTTGCAACGCATCGAAAATAGAGACAAAACGAGACATATCGCCACTTACAGTGTTGAATTCGTTGAGCGAAGAGGAGTAGTCGTAGGTCTCGCTTCGCTTGGCAACAATCTCCACGGCATCGATGTCGATAACCGGCATACCACCATCTTCGAAATAGGTCTGTTTCGAACGCATCATATACTCCTCGGTGAGCGAAGAGAATGTCTTTTTGTGGAAGACTTCGCGAGCAATGGTTGGAGCGATAGGATAGACTTGTGGCTCCACTTTGATGCGCACGCGGTCGCTGCTGCCATTCTTGTTGAGGGCTTGCAGGATGTATATTGTCGTATCCTGAGAATCAACGCCTGTAATATGAAAGCGGTTTGTGCTATTTAGGTCGTGAACACCGAGATACTCCTTGCGGTTGCGGAAAATCATCACACTCGTATTTCGTGTCTTGCCAATTGTGGATTTGATGCTACCCGATATGCTCTGTTCTCGCTCGAAAGGCTGTGTAATAAATGGCTTTTTGCCGGCCAAAATAGAGTTGATGTTGTATCGGCGCCAGCCGTGTGTCAGCATCACGAGGTCGAGATGAGCGTTGTGAATGGCGTCATCTGCCTCGAAGTAATATTTTGGGTTCTCGATATGTCCCTTCAAGTCCGAGTTAAGAAGCATATATGAGAAGATGTTGTCGGAGTTTTTGCTCTCTTTCAATAGGTCGGCATCGGTAACCGAAACTACAAAATCTCCCTTTATTGCACTGCCGCCACTATTCTTTACGGCGAAATCGAGTTGCACAAACTCGCGTGGCGCAAACTTCTTTACATTCGAGGTGATTGTAGCACTTGCCACCTTACCTCGCACAAAGAATAGTCGCTGAGCCACGACCGTACGGCTTACTTTGTCTATAATGGATAGTTGTGCAACACCGCTACGCAACTTTTCGAGTGGAATGCTCAGTGGGTGATAGAGGTCCTCTACAACATAATTTACAATACCCCTCGACTGTACTACGGCAACGAGGTTGTGTCGTGGATATCCTGCCGAGGAGAGGATATGTAAGAGCATACGGTTGGCTCCGTCGGGTTGGAGGTTGATTACGCAACCCAAAGGTTGTGCTGCGGGTAGAGTAAATGAGCGCGACACGCCATCTTTTGTGGAGAGTGTTGCGATGTATGTTTCGTCGACTTTGGCGTTGAGGGTAAATTTGCCCATACCGCTATGCTCTGTGGCAATGTCGCAAATCTTTACGCCCGACTTTGTCAGAACAGCACCCCGAACATCTACGGCAAGACCATCTATTCCCACCGCTTTGAATGCAATCACCTGCTCGATACCGGCAATAAGATTGCCGCCTTCGGGCATAAACTTTGCCGAAAAATCATCTTCGAATGAAGGTAACTGCACCTTCTTGTCCAACTTTCTTCCGTTTGCGCTGATATTCATACGGATACAATCCGTCATATTGGTGCTTGGGCGGAATGAGAAACGGAAGAATCCGTCGTTGTCAGTTTTTGTCATGTGGCGAGTGGTGCGACCATTTATGCAGAGCGAATACTCTACAACATTGTCGGGTATCGGTACAAACATATTGTTTGTTACTTCAACCGAGGCAACAACCTTACCCGAACCATCAAATTCGTATTTTATATCGGTGCGTACCGCATCGTCAATATAGTTTCCAATCTCCAATTGACGAGAGAAGAGTAACTCTTTGTCGGAGTTGGTCTGCCATTTGGAGTATGCTCGTAAGGTGTATTTTCCGGAGGTCGTTTTTGCCGACAGAGGTATTGCATTGTGAAATCTGCCATCCGAGCCCATAACTCTCAAACGATGAGTAACATTTCCGGTCGCATCAATCAACTCCACATATATAAATTTGGTGTCGGTGCTACGATTGAAGTAGATGGAATTTACGAGGAAGGCACTGAAATAGATTGTGTCGCCAGCGCTGTAAAATGGCTTGTCGGTAATTAGATACAACTTCTCCTGCACACCGCCTGTGGTGTAGTAGTTGATGAAGCTATTGGTTACAAAGCTCGAAAAGCTTACAGGTGTAGGAGCCTGATTAGCCTTACTCAAAGCCTGTGCCGACACTCCAATTGGTGCAAGCGCAAGAGCCCACAATAATGCAATGGTGGAAATTCTCTTCATATATCTCAGTTTTCTCTATTTGTCCACAATTTTCGAGGCACACTCTATTGCCTCATCTATCTCGTATCCGCGCGATGCGGCAAAGCGGATAAGCTTCGTCTTTGCATCGTATGCCGAGGAGAATTTCAGCGTGCGCATGCGGCGACGCATAATATCCTCCAATCGCTCTGTCATATTGGTCTTGGCAATCATCGGAGCCACCACCTCTTCGATAATCTCCTTTGATACCCCTTTTGTGCGCAAGGTCATCTTTATCTTGTATGCCCCCCAACCACTCAGATTGAGTTTATCGCGCACAAACGCCTCGGCATATCGGGCATCATCAATAAATCGCTCGGTTTGCAGTTGCGCAAGCACCTTGCAGGCATCCTCGTCTGCCAAACCCCATCGCTTCATCAGTCGCAAGGCGTCGCCCGAGGAGCGTTCCGAGCGCGCACACATTCGCATCAGCGACTGCAAAGCCTGCTGAGGTATCTTTGCCTTCTGCTCACGCCTTACCTTCTGCTCCATACCATTCTTGGTTTAAGGTTTGCATCCTCTATCAACTCTGTCTGCGAGAAGCCCTTATCACGCAACATTTCGCAGACCTCATCGCCCGCCTTTTCGTAAATCTCGAACCACAACGAACCTCCCTCTTGCAACATCTTTTGTGCATTCTCCGCTGTCGCTACATAGAACTTCAAAATATCGTCATCGGGCACAAACAGTGCTGTGTGAGGCTCGAAATCCACAACATTTTTGCGCATATCGATAATATCGCTCTGCGGAATATATGGCGGGTTCGACACTATAATATCAAATGTTCCGAGAGCACTCAAATCGCCTAAGGCATCAGCCTCCACGAACTCCACCTTCACGCCAAGTCGCTCGGCATTGTGCTCGGCTATTTTCAACGCTTCGGGCGAAATATCCACTGCCACGACCTCCGCTTCTTTCACAAATTTTGCAATCGCAATCGCTATCGCTCCGCTACCTGTTCCGATGTCGAGTATTCGTGCTCCTCGTTTTGTTGTCTCGGCTATGCGATAGACCAACTCTTCGGTTTCGGGGCGAGGGATTAGCACACCCTCCGCAACCTTGAACTCCATTTCGCAAAACTCCGCCTTTCCCAGGACATACTGCACGGGGCGACCGCTGCGCAACTCCTCAACAACGCTTGTCAAATCGGCAATTTCGCACTCCTCGTCATAGTGAGCGACAAGTTGCGAAAGGTTATATGCCAACTTTTCGCATACAACCATTCGTGCAATAGATTCCGCCTCTCGCTCGCCATACAATGGCTCTAATGCCCCTTTTATTGTGTGTATATTATGACGAATTGTCATAGAAAAGTTAAAAATTAAGCGATAGTTCTGCAAGAGCAATCGCCACCACCGACTCCACAACTACTGCGGCTCGCAGTGCTATGCAGGCATCGTGGCGACCTTTAATGCAGAGTGGTGCAACCTCTTTCAACTCCTTGTTGTATGTCATCTGCTTGCGCGAAATGCTCGCTGTGGGCTTTATCGCTACTCGCACCACCAAATCATTGCCATTGGTGATACCACCATTTATACCGCCCTCGTTATTCGATGCGGTATGACCTTTATCATCAATAAAGCAGTCGTTACGCTTCGAGCCACGCAACTTAACGCCCTCGAAGCCGCTGCCGAACTCCACACCCTTAACCGCAGGTACGGAGAACATCAAATGGGAAATAATGCTCTCTGCCGAGTCGAAAAATGGCTCTCCCAAGCCAACTTTTACCCCTTTGGCACAACACTCAACAATACCGCCCACCGAGTCACCGTCGGTCATTGCCGCAGCAATGATTTCGGCGAACTCCTCTTTGTTGCGCGAGCCACCAATCTCGACTATTTGGGTGTTGTATTCAACCTCTTTGACTATCTTTTTAGCAACTACACCTGCCGCAACCAACAGCACGGTCATACGCCCCGAAAACTGTCCGCTACCACGCAAATCGACCTCCGAGCCATATTTGGCACGGGCTGTAAAATCGATATGCGAAGGTCGGTTGTGGTTCTCGAACTGCGAATAGTCCGAGGAGCGAGTGTCGCCATTCTGAAATACAATCTCGATTGTTTCGCCCGTAGTTACGCCCTCCGACACTCCCGATACAATGGTCGGAATATCCTTTTCGTGGCGAGCCGTAGTGCCCTTTGCCGAGGCTCTACGACGCGACAAGTCTGCTTCAAAGTCCGACTCCGCAAGCGCAATGCCGGCAGGAACACCACCAATACGCACACCTATCTCTGGCGTATGCGATGCACCCCAAATCTCAATCTTAAACTTCGAGCCAAACGAATTGTGCCACATATCTACTCCTCAACTCTTAACGACTCCAACGCCTCGAAGAAGTCGGGATAACTCTTTGCTACACACTCTGCACCGTGTATCAATATTTCACCATCGGAGCGTAGTGCCGACACCGCCAACGACATAGCAATACGGTGGTCGTGGTGGCTATCACACTCTGCTGAGTGAATCTCTCCACCCTTGATGTACATCGCATCACCCTCCAAACGCACCTCGATACCGAGTTTCTCGTACTCCTGCTTGATTGCCTCAGCACGATTTGACTCCTTGTGTTCCAAGCGGTGGGTGCCGTAAATCACACTCTCTCCCTCCGCTGCCGCAGCCAATGCTGCCAAGGCTGGGAAGAGGTCGGGACATTGCGTGGCATCGAACTCAAACGCCACCAAATCTCGCTCCTCGACGGTTATCGAATCTGGCTCACTCGTAACCGATGCTCCTGCACGCACTAACGCATCACAAATCGCAACATCTGCCTGCTTCGAGAGCATCGACACATTGGTAAGCGTAACCTCTCCGGCAATCGCACCCGCCACGAGCAACATTGCCGCAGCACTCCAATCGCCTTCAATTGCGATATCGACAGACTCATATTTTTGACCACCCTCGACATAGAATTCGTTGTAGTCGTTGTGGCTTATCTTTACACCGAACTTCGATGCCATATCTATCGTCATATCGAGATATGGTTTCGACACTGCATTCTCGACATGTATGGTTGTATCCTCCTCTGCCAAAGGCAACGCCATAAGCAAACCCGTCAAGAACTGCGATGACACCGAGCCATCAACCTCAATCTCGCCACCCTTAATCGGTCCGCACACCTCCACAGGCAGACGACCTCCGCCATCGCGAACATCTACACCGAGCTTACGCAACGGCTCAATCATCATGTGCATTGGGCGATATAACAGAGTTCCTTCGCCCTGTACCGTGATAGGCATATCGCACAACGACGCGATAGGTGTAAACATTCGCGTTGCCAAACCCGACTCGCCGACATTCAAAATATTGCTTTTTGGGTTAAGCCCTCCTCGCACCTTCACAGTACGCTCGTCGAGTCGCTCAACCTCAGCTCCGAGTGTTTCGATAACACGGATAGCCGAAAGTGTATCATCACAGAAATCAAGATTGCGCAACACCGTTTCACCCTCGGCAAGCAGTGCGGCCGCCAAGGCGCGTTGTGCGTAGCTTTTTGAACAAGGGGGCGTTATCGTGCCAGAAAGTCGCCCTCGGGGGACAGATGTATCCATACTATATTTGCTTTACTCTTGTTCTAACTCAAATCGGTGGTTCTTCTTCAACTCGAAGTTCTTGCCGAGATATACGCGGCGCACCATCTCGTCGGCTGCCAACTCCTCGGCAGTGCCGGTTTTGAGGATTTTACCCTCGTAGAGCAAGTAGGTGCGGTCGGTGATGGCAAGCGTCTCATCAACATTGTGGTCGGTGATGATAACACCGATATTCTTATTCTTCAAAGTCGCCACAATGCTCTGAATATCCTCCACTGCGATAGGGTCCACACCCGCAAAAGGCTCATCGAGCAAGACAAACGAAGGGTTGATAGCGATAGCTCGTGCAATCTCGGTACGACGACGCTCGCCTCCCGAAAGCTGGTTACCATAGCTCTTGCGCACCTTCTGCAAACGGAACTCTTCGATGAGTGACTCCATACGGTCACGCTGGTACTCCTTTGTGTAGTTTGTCATTTCGAGCACCGAACGAATATTATCCTCAACGCTCAAATGACGGAATACGGAGGCCTCCTGCGCAAGGTAGCTCACGCCCAACTGAGCTCGCTTGTAAACGGGCAGATTTGTAAGTTCATCAACATGCCCGTCGTCGTGTTCGAGGAAGATGCGACCTTCATTGGGCTTAATAAGTCCCACAATCATATAGAACGAGGTGGTCTTACCTGCTCCATTAGGTCCGAGCAGACCAACAATTTCGCCCTGCTGAACATCAATAGATACATGATTTACAACCGTGCGGGCCTTATATTTCTTTACCAAATCCGTAGTGTATAGCCTCATATCACAAAAAATTTCTGTAAAATTTCATACAAAGTTATGATTTTTTTCGAAATAATTTTATATCTTTGATATGAAATTTGGTTAAAATAGAGTTTTAGAGCAAAAATAATATGTCGCAAGCTTTGATAGACAGGAATTTACTGCGAGAGAAGCTGAAAGAGTACTTCGGTTTTACCTCGTTTAAGGGCAACCAAGAGGAGGTTATAATGAATCTCCTTTCGGGACGAGACACCTTTGTGCTGATGCCTACGGGTGGCGGAAAATCTCTCTGCTATCAACTACCTGCTCTGATAATGGATGGTGTGGCTATCATTATCTCCCCACTTATCGCACTGATGAAGAATCAGGTCGATGCTATGCGTACATTCTCCGACAATACCGGTATTGCTCACTTCTTGAACTCTTCGTTGAGCCGCGCTGCCGTGCAGCAGGTGCGCGACGAGGTGCTCGCAGGAAAGACCAAATTGCTCTATTTTGCTCCCGAGTCGCTTACGAAGGAGGATAATATTGCCTTTCTTCGTAAGATAAAGATTTCTTTCTATGCCATCGACGAGGCGCACTGTATATCGGAGTGGGGACACGACTTCCGCCCTGAGTATCGTCGTATTAGACCAATCATCAACGATATTGGTCAGGCTCCGTTGATTACCCTTACCGCTACGGCTACACCTAAGGTGCAGATGGATATACAGAAGAACCTCGGTATGGCCGATGCAGTAGTCTTTAAGTCGTCATTCAACCGTCCTAACCTATACTACGAGTTGCGACCAAAGAACGACCCCGACCGTGATATTATCCGCTTCATCAAGCAAAATGAGGGCAAGAGCGGTATTATCTACTGCCTTAGTCGCAAGAAGGTAGAGGAGTTGGCTGAGTTGCTCGTAGCAAATAATATCAAGGCTCGTGCCTATCATGCCGGTATGGATGGACAGACTCGCGCCGACAATCAGGATGCCTTCTTGAAGGAGGGTGTTGATGTGATAGTTGCGACAATAGCCTTTGGTATGGGTATCGACAAACCCGATGTGCGTTTCGTTATCCACTACGATATTCCGAAGTCGCTCGAAGGTTACTATCAAGAGACGGGCCGTGCCGGTCGTGATGGTGGCGAAGGATATTGTCTTACCTTCTATAATTATAAGGATATCCAGAAACTCGAAAAGTTTATGCAGGGCAAGCCTGTTGCCGAGCAGGAGATTGGAAAGTTGCTCCTCCTCGAAACGGAATCGTATGCCGAGAGTGCAATGTGTCGTCGCAAAACCCTGCTTCACTACTTTGGCGAGGAGTATCCCGAAGAGAATTGCGGAGCATGCGACAACTGTTGCAACCCTCGCCCGCAAGTCGATGCTACACAGGATTTGGTCAAGGCGTTGCAGGCACTGCGAGCTATTGGCGATAAGTTCAAGATGGAGCATCTCGTGTCGTTGCTCATAGGCAAGACTACGGCTGCTATTAAGAGCTATGGTCATGCCAAGTTAGAGTGGTTTGGTATCGGAAAGAGCAAGGGCGAACGCCATTGGTCGGCAGTAGTGCGTCAAGGTCTTATTATGGGGCTTATTGATAAGAATATCGAGAACTATGGACTTATTTCGATAAATGCAGCAGGCGAGAACTATCTTGTCAAACCAACAAAGGTTATGATAGCGCAAGACCGCGACTACGACGAGGAGGAGCGCGAAGCAGTAGCATCGGCACCAAAGGGTGGTGGTGTGGCAGACGAACAGCTCTTTGCTATGTTGAAAGATTTGCGTCGCAAGGTAGCGCAGAAGCATGACCTTCCTCCGTTTGTCATCTTCCAAGACCCGTCGTTGCAGGATATGGCAATTCAGTACCCTATAACCATCGAGGAGATGCAGAATATCTCGGGAGTGGGTGTCGGCAAGGCGAATAAGTTTGGCAAAGAGTTCGTAGAACTCATCAAGCGGTATGTTGAGGAGAACGATATTATCCGCCCACAAGATATGGTGGTTAAGTCTGTTGCAAATAAGGCTGGTAACAAGATTTTTATTATTCAGTCTATCGACCGCCAGATGGATTTTGAGGATATTGCTCGTGCCAAGGACCTCACTTTTGATGAGCTGCTTACTGAAATCGAAGGTATCGTAAATTCGGGTACGAAGTTGAATATCCAATACTACCTCTCTGGCTATATGGATGAGGACAAGATAGAAGATATATACCTATATTTTAAGGAGGATGCCGAGAGCGACTCACTCGATGAGGCAATCGAGGAGCTCGGTGGCGAGTACTCCGAGGAGGAGATTAGACTTGTTCGAATCAAGTTCCTCTGCGAGGTTGGAAATTAGTCTTAACTACAATACAACGAAAAATGGTCGGCACTGTGCCGACCATTTCTTTTCTATTTCGGGAGTGTTACTCCATTGGGAAAACTCGCACCTCACAAAATCCCTCCAAACCCTTCTTCAACGCCTCGATGTCGGTTTTCTCCTCGACCTGACCATAGTGGTAAGGGTAGAATAGGGTAGGCTTAATCGCCTTAACCACTCGCTTGGCTTGCTCTATTGTCATTGTATATGGTTGATTTACAGGCAAGAATGCGATGTCTACACCCTGCAATGCCAATACATCGTCGTTGTCCTCCGTGTCGCCTGCCACATAGATTGTTGTGCCACCCAAAGTGAGGATGTAACCGCAATCCTCACGAGCTTGTGGGTGGAAATCGGTATGTCCCTCGCTGATGTTGTAGGCTGGCACAGCCTTTACCGACAAACCCTCAAATGGCTCGGCTACACAACCCGGCAACATTGTGGTACAGTCGTGCTCGAACGCCTCGGCAGAGGTTTTGTCGCAGAGAATGTCGCAACCCTCGCTCGCAATCTTCTCGATTGTTGCCAAGTCTAAATGGTCGTAGTGCGAGTGGGTAATCAATACGGCATCTGCCTTCGGCAACTTCTCCCAAGCGAAGTCGCCTACGGGGTCGATGTAGATGTGCTTGCCGTTGTGCTCGATAGCGAACGATGCGTGCGCAAAGAATGTAAAGACAATCTCCGAACCATCTTTCGCCACCACCTTATCCTGTGGATAAGTAGGTGCCTTCTTGCAACAACCGAACAACGACAAAAATCCCATAATAATAAGTAGTTTTTTCATATTAGATTGTCATCAACGAAGTTACAGGCGCAATCTTCTCCAAACGAGCCTTGCCGTTAATCTCCTCAATCTCCACAAGGAATACAAACTCCTTAATCTTTACCTTGTAAGGCTTGCCGTCGCGATGAATGGTGAGTTTTTCGAGCGACTCGGCAATACCGAGTGCCGTTCCACCCGTAGCCAAAACATCGTCGAGGATTGTTACATAGAAGGTGTCGCCCTCGGCAACGCCTGCGGCGATATCGCTCAAACGGTAGTACAACTTGTCAAAGCCGTACTCCTTCTCGATACACACCTCAATCAAATCGCCATCGTTGAATGGCAACTTACCACTCTTACGCATTGGGATAATATTCTCGACTATGCCCTCCTCCGAGAGAAGCGGAGCAGTAAAGAGAAATGCGCGAGCCTCTGGTGCAGCGACATTAGGTGCAGTGGTAGCCTTCTTCAACGCCTCGACAACCTCGCGGAAAGCCTTTTTCGACTGCAAGAAAGGGATGATATCAATAAAGTTGATGCCCTCCTTTGGAAAATTCTTGTAAAATTTTAATGTTTCAATCATAGTTTCAAAAAGTCTTAAACTCCTACAAAGATAGTACAAAAAACGGAAAACGAAAAGCAGAAAGCGGAAAACTTTTAATTTTTAGCCATTTGCATTTTGCAGTTTGATTTTTTCTCCTTACCTTTGCGGGCTATTTATTAACTAATTAAACATTTTTACGATTATGCCAAAGATGAAAACAAATGCCGCTGCAAAGAAGCGTTTTTCTTTCACCGGCACAGGTAAGATCAAGCGTAAGCACGCTTATCACAGTCACATCCTGACCAAAAAGACTACAAAGCAAAAGCGTAACCTCTGCCACTCGGGCATCGTTTCGAGCGTAGATGAGCCAAAGCTTTTGAAGTTGTTGGTTAAATAATTTTAATCACAACAAACAGTTAAACATTATTTATTAACCGAGGTGAAACAGCCCTAAAGAGTACGAGAGAATCGTACCGCTGTGAATCTCATCAAAAACTTTTAAACTATGCCACGTTCAGTAAATGCTGTCGCATCACGCGCAAGAAGAAAAAAGGTTTTGAAGCTTGCCAAGGGTAACTTTGGTTCAAGGGGAAACGTTTGGACAGTAGCGAAAAACACTGTCGAGAAGGGTTTGCAGTATGCTTATGCACACCGCCGACTCAAGAAGCGTACATTCCGTTCGTTGTGGATTACACGTATCAACGCTGCAGTTCGCGCTTACGGTATGACCTACTCAGAATTTATCGGTAAAGTTAATGCTAAGGGTATCGCCCTCAACCG
>JAZQYJ010000031.1:0-23740 GCA_045633465.1 Alistipes sp. | reverse complement strand
GCATAGCACAAATATCGACGCCAAGTATAAGATGGTTGTTGGTAGCCCTACTACGGGTGCATACCACATTGAGCGTATCCGTAAGGAGATGGCTAACGGAGCCTACAAAACTATGTCCGACTCGTTGGTAAAGATCAACTTGCAGTATCTTATCCATATGGTTGGCGACCACCACTGCCCTGTGCATGTGCGTTGGAGCAAGGAGGAGCACCCTCAATTCCATTACTCCCTTTTGAGTAACGGCAAGAAGTTGCATACTCACGGTTTCTGGGATGGTGCAATAGCCTTTAAGCGTCGTAATTGGCGTGCAGAGAAGCACTTCGAGCATATGCAAAAACTCTCGCCAAAGCAGGCAAAAAAGATGCAGAAGGGTACAGCCTACGACTGGACTCAGGAGACAGCCGATGTCTGGCGTAAACACTGCTTCTATGCAATGCCTGCAGGAACGGACCGAGCAAAGATGAGTAGCGAGGATGTTGCCACCGTACACGCCATAGTGGATAAACAGGTGCAGCGTGCGGCATACCGTTTGGCCGGAGTATTAACCGAAATTTTCAAAGAGTAAAGCGTTATGAGAAAGATGATATTGGCGGTGTTGTTCGTAGCAACAACACTCTCGGCAAGTGCCTGGTCGGCAAACTACGACAAGGCGGTATATTTGGTGGCTGCGCAGAATTTCACACCCGAAACGAGTGCGTTGGTGGCAAAGTATGTGGGCAAGGATATTACCCGAGCTTCCAACCACCTTTCGTGGCATCGTCGCAATGGTCGCCACCTCGAATCGGAGGGTTGGCACTCGCTTCACCTCGACAAAAATTTGCAACCTGCAGCTAAAGATGATAATGATGCTATAGTGCAGATAAACAAGGCGTTGGAGATTGTTCGCAGTCACGAACAGCACGATAAAGCAACCGTAAGTTTTGCCATCCATACCGTAATGAATCTGATGGTCGATATGCACAATCTTTCGAATGTTTTTATCGAGGATATTCCAAAGTCGGGTACCGAGTTTGAACTCGAAATTTCGCAGTGTGCAATGGCTAATCGCCCAATCCGCTGGTTCAAGCATTCGTGGAAGAAACTTTGGACTAATCGTTTCCAGACATTCCATGGCGCAAATGTCTATTCGCCACAGATGTGGTCGGAGGATATTGTCTGTATGTGGGGCCACAAGCAGTCGGAGTTCTCGGCAGGTACGCTTAATGATTGGGCTACCGATATCGGAACCTACACCAAAGGTGTCTACGATAGATTGGAGAAGGAGGGTGGTCGCTTTATTCACGCCACAGTTCAGGACCTCGAACCATTGCATATGTCTTGCCTTGCTCGTGCAGCATACCGAATAGCGGTGCTTTTGAATGCGAATTTGAAGTAGCAAAAAAGCACAAAATTTTGAAAGGCGTAGTGAAATTATAATTTCACTGCGCTTTTCTTTTGTAGTTAGCAGAATTATCGCTACTTTTGTCCTTAATTAGGAGTGTTCCACCAAAAGAACAGCAGAAATGAAGAGAATTATCCTTTCCGGTGGTGGTACCGGAGGTCATATCTACCCGGCAGTTTCGGTTGCCGAGGCGTTGAAGCGACGCTTTGGCGAGGAGGTCGAAATCCTCTTTGTAGGTGCCGAGGGTAAGATGGAGATGACACTTATCCCAAACTTGGGCTACAATATCAAGGGCTTGACCATTGCAGGTCTGCAACGCCGTCTTACTTTGAAGAACTTTGCCTTGCCGTACTATGTGTTGCGCAGCCTAAATCAGGCTCGCCGCATCATCAAGGAGTTCAAGCCCGATGTTGTGGCAGGCTTTGGTGGCTATGCCAGCGCACCGATAATCTTTGTGGCGCAGTGTATGGGTATTCCTACCATTATTCAGGAGCAGAACTCCTACGCCGGTCTTGTGAATAAGATTGTCGGAGGTCGCGCAAAGAGTATCTGCGTGGCATACGAAGGTATGGAGCGTTTCTTCGACAAAGAGAAGATTGTATTGACGGGAAATCCTCTGCGTAGCGCCTTTGGTAAGGGCGATATTGACCGTAAGGCAGCATTTGCCCACTATGGCTTGAAAGAGGGCCTGCCAACCATCTTGGTTGTGGGTGGCTCGCTCGGCACACGCACCTTGAACAATATGATGAAGTCGTGGATAGTGACTCTCGGTGGCGAGGCTCCGGTGCAGGTCGTTTGGCAGACAGGCCGCTTCTACGAGAAGGAGATGCGAGAGTTCTTTGCGAACTATCCTACGAAAAATGTCTCGCTTGTGCCATTTATCGACCGTATGGACTATGCCTACGAGGTTGCCGATGTGGTAATATCGCGCAGTGGTGCTTGTACGGTGTCGGAGTTGTGCTTGGCAAAGAAGCCGACGCTCTTTGTTCCGTCGCCAAATGTGGCTGAGGACCACCAGACCAAGAATGCAATGGCGTTGGTGGATAAGGGGGCAGCAATGATGGTTAGCGATGCTGAGGCAGCCGATTGTGGCATCTCGACAGCATTGAAGATGGTGGCAGACGAGGCGTTGCTTGCGAAGTTGTCGAAGAATATAGCAAAGTTGGCTACTCCCGATGCTGCGGAGCGTGTGGCAGATGAGATTGTAAAACAGATTAAGGCATAGACCAAAATGGCAAAAGATAGGGTTTATTTCTTGGGTATCGGAGGTATTGGAATGAGTGCTTTGGCTCGCTACTTCTTGCACGAAGGCTGGCAGGTGGCAGGCTACGACCGCACCGCAACCGACCTCACTCGCAAGTTGGAGGCGGAGGGTGCAACGGTGCACTACGAGGATGATGTACGACTTATCCCCGATGCGTTCCTCGATAAGGATAAGACGGTGGTAATCTATACCCCTGCAATTCCTGCTGACCACTCTGAACAGGCGATGTTTCGCTCGGAGGGCTTCGAGATTAAGAAGCGCTCGCAGGTGCTCGGTTTGCTCTCGCAGGGCAAGTATGTTCAGGCGGTGTCGGGTACGCACGGCAAGACCTCGACTTCGACCTTGACAGCGTGGTTGAACTATGCCGTTTCGGGCGAGGGCTCGGCATTCTTGGGTGGAATATCGAAGAATTTCGGCTCGAACTTGGTGCTGGGCGAGGGTGGTAGGTTTGTTGTTGAGGCAGATGAGTTCGATCGCTCGTTCCTGCAACTCTATCCCGATGTGGCTGTGGTAACCTCGGCAGATGCCGACCACCTCGACATATATGGCACCCACGAGAAGGTCAAGGAGGCGTTCTCGCAGTTTATATCGCAGATAAAGGAGGGTGGTGTGCTCATTATGAAGAGGGGCGTTGATGTAGCCATTACAAACGATAAAATTTCGGTCTACCACTACTCCTACAATGAGGAGTGCGACTTCTATGCCAAGAATGTAGAGTTGTTGGAGGGAGGATATTATCGTTACGACATCGTAACCCCTACGGGCGTTATCGAGGGTTGTGTGCTCGGCATTCCGGGTTGGGTGAATATCGAAAATTCGGTAGCAGCGGTGGCACTGCTTTGGTCGGTGGAGCGCAATATCAAGGACCACGATGCACTGCGCAAGGCGTTGAAGGAGTTTTCGGGAGTGAAGCGTAGATTTGAGTTCTATGTGAATACGCCGAACGCGGTCTATATGGACGACTATGCTCACCATCCGAGGGAGTTGGCTGCTACGATTACTTCGGTTAAGCAGATGTTCCCGAAGCGTAAGGTTACGGCTATCTTCCAGCCGCACCTCTACACCCGTACCCGAGATTTGTACGAGGAGTTTGCCGAGGCGTTGAACGAGGCCGATGAGGTTGTTCTCTTGCCGATATATCCGGCTCGTGAGTTGCCTATCGAGGGCATCACTACCGAGATTATCGCAAATCTTGTTGTGAAACCTTGCCGAATTGTCGAGCGTGAGGCGTTGGCACAAACGATTGGCGAAATGGCGACCGATGTGGTTGTATCGTTCGGAGCAGGTAATATTGATGCTTGTTGCAATGATATAGCAAATGTTATAACAAGAAAAGCTAATGGCCAATAGCTAATGGCTAAAAAGTATGTGGCGTAAGATTGGTAGAGTAGTAGGAGCGATTTTAGGGTGGGGAGCAATCCTCGCCTATATCCTCTATGCTTCGCATCTTGCGCAGGAACATCGAGCCAATCAGAAGGTCGAGAAGGTTGTGGTGTCGATGCCCGACAGTACCGAGTTGCACCGATTTGCATCGTCGGAGCAGATGCACAAACATCTGCAAAAGAGTGGCTTGAAAATCGAGAATAGGCTGGTTGATAGCGTCGATGCTGTGAAGATTGCGGAGTATATTGCTCGAAACGGATTTGTACGAGATGCTGATGTGTATGTAACATATTCGGGAGAGGTACATGTCGATATCCGACAGCATCAACCCATGTTGCGACTGCTTTGTGGTGAGTTGAACTCCTACATTACCGAAGATTTGGATGTGTTTTGTTCGCCAAGTGGAGCTGCCTATTATGCTTTGGTTCTTACGGGAAGTTATTCTCCTCGTTTTCCTCGCAACTACGAGGGCAATGTTGTGGAGTATTACAATAATCTCATAACAAAGGAGAACGAAAAGCTTGCAAAGATTGGCGAAGAGTTTGCCCTATTGAAGCGCAAGCAGAGTGAGTGCAGCGAGCGTAGAAAAGATTTACGAAAGGATTGCAAGAAACCAAAGTGGAGAAGCGAGGAGAATCACAAGCAGATGCTTGTGGGCTTGACGCTCGAAATAAAGAAGTGTGACGAGGAACTCTCGGCATTGAAGGCGCGTCGTGAGCAGCTCAACAAAGATAGACAGGTTGTAGATGAGCGCAAAAAAAAGTTGTACGAGGAGAGTTCAGATTTTGCCAATCTGATTAACTTTGTATCCGAAGTTAGCAAGGACTCTTTTTGGTCTGCCGAGGTTGTGCAGATTGTTGCCGATACAACCTCTAAGGGTGAGATAAGTTTGCGCTTAATACCTCGTAGTGGTAATTTTGTGATAGAGTTTGGAACTCTTGCACAGCAGACCGAAAAACTGGATAAATTGCGCAAATTCTACGATGACGGACTCGCACACACAGGTTGGGAACGATATAAGGTTGTGGATGTAAGATACGATAAACAGGTTATATGCACGGAATAGATATGGAGAGTAAGAATTACATAATTGGAATAGACATCGGCTCATCGAGCGTTGTTATGGCTGTTGGAACTCGAACCGAGGGCGGTGAAATATCGGTCCTTGGTGTAGAAGTGCAACCCATTGAGGATTGCGTTAAAGATGGCGATATATTGAACTATATCGAGCTCGGAAATGCCATTGGCAAGGCAAAATCGGCATTGGAGAGTGAGTTGGGTGTGCGATTGAATTCGGCTTATGTTGGTATTTCGGGACGCTCGGTCTATTGTGTGCGCTATGAAGACTATGTCGAGATAAATGAGAAGACGGGCTATGTTACCGAGAACGAAATGCGTGAGCTGAATGCCCGTATCGAGATGGTTGTTCCTGGTGGAGGCGACGAAATCGTAGAGCGTATTCCGCTACGCTATACGATTGATGATAGCCAGGATATGAGAAACCCGTTGGGTGCATTTGGACGCAAACTCTCGGCGACATATCTTTTGGTGCTGGCAGGAAAACATCAGATTGATCGCATCCACAAAGCGTTGTATCGTGCCGAAATTAGAGCGTGTGGTCTGTGTGTAAATCCTACACTTCTGCCCGAGTTGCTATTGACACCTGATGAGATGGAGGAGGGTGTTGCTATCGTTGATATCGGTAGTGATTTGACAGATATTTCAGTGGTGCGAGAGGGTAAATTGTGGTACTTCTCGTCGTTGCCTATCGGAGCATCGAGCATAAATAACGATCTGCACGACTTCCTCAAGATATCGAAGAAGGATATCGACTCTTTGAAGCGTAAGTTCGGCTCGGCAATGGCTTCGGGAGTGCCTGACAATACAACTGTGCCTGTAAAGATGGCAGGTCATGCCAAAAAACAGATTTTGCAGCGCAATATTGCAGAGATTGCCGAGGAGCGATTGAAGGATATTGCCCGCTTTGTTCAGCGAGAGTTGAAGGCGGCAAAGTTCTCTACCAAGATTCCTTGCGGTGTGGTGCTGACGGGAGGCTCTTCGTACCTCTCGAACATTGACCAACTCTTTGCGCGAGAGTTGGATATGGAGGTGCGATTTGGTGCAATGTTGAATGGCTTGGACGACGAGTCGCAGGAGAGAGTCCTCGCCTTGCCACAGTCGGTGGTTATGGGCTTGTTGCTTTATGGTGCAAAGCACAATGCTTGCGAGATAGTGCCAGAGAGTCCTAAGAGCGTTGTGGCCGATGAGCCTCGCAAAGAGGAACAGACAATAAACGATATGTTTTCGCCGGTAGGAGAGCCGGAGGAGGCTGTTACATCGCAGCCAATATCGCAGCCAATATCGCAGCCAGAACCTCAAATTGGGCAATCGCCTGAACCAAAAGAGAAATCTGTGGAGATACCCGTAGAGGAGAAAAAGGTCGAGGAGCCTAAGTCGGAAGCAGATTCCGGCTCAAAGAGTGGCAGTTGGTGGAACAAAGTTCTCGATTGGGTGGATGACAGATTTGTCTCCGATAAGTATATTTAGGAAAGGTTGAAGAGAAGATAAAGATGGATAACTACACTATATTAAACGACCTTGTGTCGGTAAAGAGCCAGCCCTCACGCATTATGGCGATGGGCGTCGGTGGTGCCGGTGGCAACGCCATTGAGCATATGTGGGAGATGCAGATTGAGGGTGTAAATCTCGCAGCCTGCAATACCGACCAAGACGACCTCGACAAGTTGCATATTGCCGAGGAGAATCGTATTTTGCTCGGAGATGATGGCTTAGGAGCGGGTAATAATTTGGAGCGTGGCGCAGAGTGTGCCGTAGCATCGTTGGATAAGGTGCGCGATTTGCTCACTGCACGAGGTACCGAGATGCTCTTCCTGGCAGCAGGTATGGGCGCAGGTACATGAACAGGTGCAACGCCTGTGATTGCAGAGTTGGCACACGAGATGGAGATTTTGACGGTGGCAATTGTTACCACACCTCCAAGCAACGAGGGTCCGCATCGTACAGCTCAGGCAAATGCCGGTATCGAGAAGTTGCGCAAGCATGTCGATGCAATAATCGTATTGAGTAACGACGCCATAAATCAACTCTATGGACATCTTCCTGCTGCTACGGGCTTTGGCAGGGCAAACGATGTTGTGGCGTTTGCTGCAAAGGGCATTGCCGAGATAATCACCCACAAGACCAACTTGGTAAATGTCGATTTCTCGGATGTTAAGTCGGTTATGCGTGGCAGTGGCAGTGCTATTATGGGTGTTGCTACCGAAACAGGCGAGGATAGAGCCGATAAGGTTATCGACAAGATATTGACCTCTCCTCTTTTCGGAAATGTGTCGATTAGTGGCTCGCGCAATGTGCTGATAAATATCTCGGTATCGAGCTCGGAGGGCTTGACGCTGAATGAGGCGCATCGTGTGCGTGACCGTGTGCAGCACCACGCTAAAACCGAAGACGAAAATGGAAATGTCCGTTATACGAACATAATTTGGGGTATGAGCATTAAACCAAATCTTGCCGAGGACGAGATTGAGGTTGTGGTTGTGGCAACGGGCTTTCAGAATGATAGTTTTGCAAAACCGATTGTTATCAAGAACGAGGAGCCCGAGGATGATATAGTCGAGTTGCCAAAGCAGCCGAATGTGGAGGTTGCGGTGGAGCATAAGCCGGAACATCAAACAGAGTCATCGCCTTTGCCAAAGTATCGCCCGGCACCGGCACCAATAACACGCCCTTCGCGCAATTTTGCCGAGATTGAGGAGTGCAAGCGTGTGCCTGCATATATTGCTCACGGAATAACTCTAACAACTGCGGTTAAGGCGCATCAGGTTGCAGGATTGGAGAAAGAGCAGCCAAGTGAGCAACACGATATGCCTGCATTGTTCTAAAAACAGAGTAGTATGAGCTTTATCGAATTTCAGAGTTGCCCTCCCGAAACCATTATGTTGATGGTTATAACGGTGCTGTTGCTTATGGTGTCGGGTATGATGTCGGCATCGGAGGTGGCGTTCTTTTCGCTTTTGCCGTCGGACTTGCGACAGATTAAGCAGCGTACCTCGGTGGCTTCGGAGAGCGTAGTTAAGTTGCTGAAAAATGGCGACTCTCTGTTGGCGACCATACTCGTGGTGAATAACCTTGTGAATATCGCCATTGTAATATGCTCGTCGAAGATTGTAGATACGATGTTCAAGTTCAACAATACGACCGTAGAGTTTCTCTTTACGGGCGTGTTGGTAACATTTTTGTTGTTGCTCTTTGGTGAGATTTTGCCGAAGATTGTGGCGCAAACCTCGAATGTGAAGGTGGCATTGGCTTTTGCACAACCACTTGTTATTTTGCGATGGCTATTTTCGCCATTCTCCTATATTTTGATTAACACAAGTGGTAGAGTTGGTAAAATGGCGACTCCGAGTGGCGAGAATATCTCGATTGAGGAGTTGGCAGATGCTGTGGATATGACCACTGAGCCCGAGAGCGAGGAGCAGAAGATATTGTCGGGTATTGTGGGTATCGCTTCGCGCGAGGTTGAGGATATTATGCGCCCACGCATCGACATCAAGGCGGTGGAGCAGACTATGACCTTTACCGAGGTGAAGCAGATTATCACCGAAACGGGCTATTCGCGACTACCCGTATATAACGAGGATATTGACGATATCAAGGGCATATTGTTTGTGAAGGATTTGCTTGCACACATATCCAAGGGCGATGAGTTTGGTTGGCAACGCCTTATTCGTGAGCCATACTTTGTGCCTATGCACAAGAAGGTGAATGCGGTGCTCGAAGATTTCCAGAAGCAGAAGTTCCATATGGCGATTGTGGTCGATGAGTATGGCGCAACGCAGGGCTTGATTTCGTTGGAGGATATTTTGGAGGAGGTTGTCGGTGAGATTTCCGACGAGAGTGATGTCGATGAGTCGTTCTATCGTCGCTTGAACGAGAATACTTACCTCTTCGAGGGTAAGACACATATCGTGGATGTGGCGAGAGTGCTCGACCTCGATGATGATATGTTCGAGGATGTTCAGGGCCGTGCCGAGACGGTTGCTGGCTTGATGCTCGAAATAAATCGTAACTTCTTGAAGAAGGGCGATGAGGTGCAGGCGCACGGAATACGCTTTATTGTAGAGAAGATGGAGGGACATCGCATCGACAAGATAAAGATTATCGTCAAGAGCAATGAGTAGTCGCCTTGTCATAGAGCCGATTGCATCGGAGGAGGCGTTGCGTGAGTGCGCTTTGACGGCAGACTTGGCATCTGTCGAGCAGTATGGCTCGGCATCTCGCAGATGCGAGGTTTTGGCTTGGCGAGCGATTGTAAGGCGTGAGCTGGGCGATGATGTGGCTATTTTTTACGACGATTATGGCGCACCGAAGGTCGATAAGCCCAATACCTATATAAGCGTGTCGCATAGTCGCGATAGGGTTGCAGTGCTCTTTTCGGATACTCCTTGTGCTGTCGATATCGACTATGTTGAGCGAGATTTTTGCCGGGTAGCAAATCGTTATCTCTCGGAGAATGAGCAGATAATTGCAGAGCAGTATGATGTTTTTGCCGAGATGTGGTGCGCAAAAGAGGCACTATATAAATATTATAAAAAAGGTAACCTCGATTTGGTAAAGCATATTTCGATTGGTGATTATGACTCGGATAGGGGAGTGTTGAGGTGTTCAATACTCGGGAGTGAGCCGATTGATGTAAAGATTAAGCGAGATGGCAATCTCGCAATAGCAGTGATAGATTAAAAACATATAGATATGAGTAATTTCTCGGAACTTAAAGCGGTAGTTGAGCAGGCGTGGGAGAATCGCGCAATGCTCGAACAAGAAGATACAAAGGCGGTAATTCGTGCCGTTGTTGAGGCTGTGGATAAGGGCGAACTTCGCACTGCCGAGCCAATCGACTTGGAGAAGAGCGAGTGGCAGGTGAATGAGTGGGTGAAGAAGGCGATTATTATGTACTTCCCAATTCAGAAGATGCGTACAATGCGTGCCGGTGAGTTGGAGTGGTACGATAAGATTGACCTCAAACACGACTACGAGAAGTTGGGCGTGCGTGTCGTACCTCACGCAATGGCTCGCTACGGTGCATATATCGCCCCTGGCGCAGTGCTTATGCCGTCGTATGTCAATATCGGAGCCTATGTCGACACGGGTACTATGGTCGATACTTGGGCAACCGTGGGCTCGTGTGCGCAGATTGGCAAGAATGTCCACCTTTCGGGTGGTGTCGGCATCGGTGGCGTATTGGAGCCTGTGCAGGCTGCTCCCGTAATTGTTGAGGACAACTGTTTTATCGGCTCTCGTGCCATTATCGTTGAGGGTGCGCATATCTGCCGTGAGGCGGTTATCGGCTCTAACACCGTGATTACCGGCTCAACACATATTATAGATGTTACGGGCGAGGAACCTGTAACCTATAAAGGTTATGTTCCGGCTCGTTCAGTCGTAATTCCGGGCACCTATCCAAAGAAGTTCCCTGCGGGTGAGTTCAATGTGGCATGTGCCCTTATTATCGGCAAGCGCAAAGAGTCTACCGATAAGAAGACCACTTTGAATGACGCATTGCGCGACTTTGGCGTTCAAGCGTAAAACTCTCAACTCTCAACTCTCAACTCTCCACTCTCCACTGAAAAATGATTTATCATTTTCCTATAACCGCCTCGACTAACGATGACGCTCGTGATGAAAAATATCACGAGGGGGATGTTGTGTGGGCAGACTTTCAGACCGCAGGGCGAGGTCAGCGTGGGCACGAATGGCATAGCCGAAAGGGGGAGAATTTAACCTTCTCGGTGGTATTAGAGCCAACCTTTGTGCCTATTGCCGAGCAGTTTTCGGTATCGGAGGTTGTGGCGTTATCGCTCGTTGATATGCTCGCAGAGTATGGCATCGAGGCGAAGATAAAGTGGACAAACGACATCTATGTAGGCGATAGGAAGTTGGTAGGCATACTTATTGAACACTCGCTTGCTGCGACTACACTGCGTCGTACGATTGTCGGTGTGGGTATAAATGTCAATCAGACCGAGTTTGATGCTTCATTGCCAAATCCTGTTTCAATGGCGCAACTGCTTGGTAGAGAACTTGATGCAGAGGAGGTTTTGCAATGCTTTTTACAGCATTTGCAAGAAAATTATGAGTTTTTGCGTAGAATTAAAAACTCTCAACTCTCAACTCTCAACTCTCAACTTAATAGCGATGATGCACTGCATCAACGATATAATTCGTTGTTGTATCGCTTGAACGAGTTGCGCACTTACGCCTTGCCGAGTGGCGAAAGGTTTAGTGCGAAAATCCTCGGCACAGCCACAAATGGCGCACTTCGCCTTGAAGATACGGAGGGTAAAACAAAAGATTATCTCTTCAAAGAGGTGGAGTTTGTAATTTTTTAACTATATTTGCAAAAGGCTAAGGGCAAGAAAGCAATAGAAAATTAAACACTAACGCCTCTAACGCCCCTAACGACACTAATAAAAACAACTAAAAAACCATAAAACTATGTCAAACATTCCTGCTGAATTGAAGTATTCGAACGACCACGAGTGGTGTCGAGTAGAGGGCGAGTTCGCCTATGTTGGTATTACCGATTTCGCACAGAGCGAGTTGGGCGATATCGTATTTGTTGATGTCCAGACCGAGGGTGAAACCCTTGCTGCCGGTGATATCTTCGGAACTATTGAGGCTGTAAAGACCGTTTCAGACGCCTTTACTCCTGTTTCGGGCGAGGTTGTAGAGGTTAACCCTGCAATCGATGCTGACCCTGCACTCGTAAACAAAGACCCATACGGCGAGGGTTGGATGGTGAAGATTAAGATGTCGGCTCCGGAGGAGGTCGATGCTCTCTTGACTGCCGAGCAGTATGCCGATTTTATTGCAAAATAACCAAATCGAAATTTAATAGTGTGGAGAAAGTCTGCTTTTGCAGGCTTTCTCTTTGTTTTTTTGAAAAAAGTTGCTTATTTTTGTGTATATTTTTGAAATACAAAGAAAAGAGTATAATATTAAACTGAAAAAACTAACTAACATGAGAAAACTTTTTCTTTCACTGATTCTCTCTTTGTTCGTATTCCTCGCCTATGCCGAAGGTATATCGAACTACAAGGAGTTGTTGGCTTTTGCTAAGGCCATAAACAAGGAGGCTGATATCTCGATGTGGCAGGACGAGAAGGGCGTTGTGTGCCTCAATGCCGACATCGACATGAAGAAGGGCAAGAAGTTCCCTACTATCAAGACCTTTAATGGCAAGTTTGATGGCTGTGGTCACAAATTGTACAATTGGAATGCAAAATCGTCACTCTTTGGTACGCTCGGAACCAAGGCAGAGGTGAAGAATATTATTATTGATGCGTCGTGCAAACTCGAAGTTACAACCTCACTTAATGAGGAGAATGTGCACATCGCATACATTGCTCAAATCAATAAAGGAAAGATTACCAATTGTATAAACCACGGCTCGGTAGAGCATAATGGAGAGGAGTCTAACAGAGGAGTCTTGATAGGTTCCATTGTGGCTTGTAATCACAGCGTTGTTGATAAATGTATGAACACAGGCTCTGTATCATCTCGTACAAGCTTCTCTAATACGGAAGGTGGCAAGGGTATTCGTTTGGGTGGACTTATCGGAAGTTGCTATGGCAAGAAAGTCATTGGCGGCATCACCGTCTCTCGATGTGTGAATTTGGGCAATGTGTCGTTCATGGGCGACTATCCTTACAATATGATTGGCGGAATCGTAGGTGAGTCGTCGAGGGCTACCGTAAAGTACTGCGTAAATCGTGGAAATGTAATAGCAGTAGGAATGCCTTATGTCGGCAAGCAGAAGCCTGCATCTCATGTAGGCGGTATTACTGCATGGGCAAATATGGATATTATCTGCTGTGATAATTTTGGCGTGGTGGCTCTATCTGGCTCTCATGCCGGCTCTGTCGGAGGAATTTGTGCTCGTCCTAATAACACATTGGCGATGGTGGATTGTGTGAATTATGGAAAGGTGTCGTCAAATGTTTCGGGAACTGTTGGTATTGGTGGAATCATTGGCTCAACCAATCGAGCAGTACATGTAACACAATGTTTTAACCACGCAGAGGTTGTAAATGACGCTGTCGAAAGCCCTGCATGGTGCGGTGGTATTGCTGGATATGTAGCGTTGAGCAAAGGTCCTAAGACCGGACCATATTTCAGAGATTGCGCAAATTATGGCAATGTAACCAATAAATCAACTCATGGTCGTTCTTCTACCGGCGGTTTTATCGGCTCGGGTTCGGGATATACTAAGGGTCCTGTTGTTCCGATTACGGTGTGTGACTGCGCGAACACAGGCAAGGTGAGCGATGCTGCCGGATTGAATTATGGCGATATGTTCGGTTGGACAGCGGCATTGAACGCTCGTGGTGAGCGCTACGACGACTTCGTAAAGGTCGTGAAGCCTTTGGCTGATGGCTCCAATGTATATGGCCGTGTGGTTGATAGCAAGGGTATGCCAATCGAGGGCGTGGTAGTGAGCGATGGCGAGCAGAGTGTAAAGACCGATGTGAATGGTGAGTATGCAATGAAGAGCGACCTCGCAAAGGCTAAATTTGTTATGATATCGGTGCCTGCCGACTACGAGATGCCTCTACGAGATAATCGCCCACAATTCTTCCGCCGAGTGCCTCGTTACACTCAGGCTGCGCGAGCAGATTTTGTCCTGACTGAACGCAAGAATAAGAGCGACAACTTCATCTTGACAATGATTGGTGACCCTCAGACTCGCAGTTTGAAGACCGACAATGCAGTTGAGCGTTTCCGCGATGTCATCATTCCAGATATTAAGCAATTGACCAAGGAGACTGAGCAAGATGTCTATGCAATATGCCTTGGTGACCTTGTCTATAACAATATGACCTCGTACGACGACTATATGGATGTTTTGGAGGTGTCGCCGGTGCCAATGGTGAGCGTTATCGGTAATCACGACTACGACCAAAGAACACTTCTTGATACGAAGTTGGGTACGCCATATTTTGAGTCTTATCTCGCACCACTTAACTACTCGTTCAATATCGGCAAGATGCACTTTGTGGTTGTTAATAATATCATCTACGATCGTCAGACCGACAAGCACAAGTACAAGACAGGTCTTGAAGAGAATACACTTCAATGGCTTGAAAATGACTTGAAGTATATACCGAAGGAGACAACAATCGTTATTTGTAGCCATGCGCCACTCTTCAAGGAGCGTACCAACTTTAATGATAAGAGAAAGTTGCATTATCCTGGTTATAGTGCGTTGCTCTCCAAGTATGACAATGTATATGCATGGGCTGGACATACTCATCAAAACTACGAGTATAATTACGCCAAGGCTCCTGCAAAGTATAAGCATCTCGGCAATTTGAACTCTATTATTGTTGGTCGTTGTATCGGTATGATTCGCCTTAATCGCGAGTTGAATACCTGCGGAACGCCTAACGGCTATATGGTTGCTGAGGTCAAAGGCCATAAGATGGAGTGGTACTACAAGACAGTAGGTCACGATCGTAGCTATCAGATGCGATTGTACTCTCCAACCACCAACAAGGCTGGATATGTGAAGGCTACTATTTGGAACTATTCGGCAGACACTTGGAGCGCAATCGAGTGGTGGGAGAATGGCGTTAAGGTTGCCGAGATGGAGCACTCGAAGAACGATTATGATCCTGACTATCTCAAAATCTTCGCTGAACATCAGCAGCAGAAGCTTGGAAAGACCGAACAGAGCTATTCGAAGCCGGTTAAGAGTCCATATCTCTTCCGTGTGAAGCCTTCGGAGGGTGTACGCTCGGGCGAGGTGCGCGTAACCGACCAATTTGGTGTAACCTACACCCAAACTATCGAGTGGTAGTATCTTAGATACGAACGCAATTGGACCGACTAAAATGTTAGTCGGTCTTTTTTTTGGCTTATATTTTGTATGGTTTTGGGTTGAGGTAATAAAGTATTAACAACTAAAACATCAACCTATGAAAAACACAACATTATGTATCTTTTCAGTCTTGGGCGGTATGGTTCTCGGCTCGGCCGTTGCGTTGGCTCTCGCACCAAAAACAGGCCAGGAGATGCGCAGCTTCGTGCGCGACTTTTTGAACGAAGAGATCGACAAGTGGCGCTCCGCATACAAGGAGGCTATGCCGGCTTGCGAGTGCGACAAAAAATAGCACAGGGGTAGCCTATGTACGACAATCGTTTTCCCGTCGCCGCTCTCATTATCGTTGCTTTGGCGGCACCGGCGGGTGCACTTCTGCTCGGGGTAGCATTGGGGGTGTGGGTGGCGGAGGTTATGGGGTCAGTCATCTATCCTTGCCTAATTCTTGGAGTATTTTTTGCGTTGCTCTCTTATATTATATATAAGGTGTCGCTACGAGATGCTATGCGCGAGATTGATGGCAGACTGCAAGTTATCTACGATGTGACTAAATTGCTCCGTGAGGGAGTGGAGTGGGGTGTGCGATTGCTATTCCGAAAGTTCGAAAACTGATTTTAGAATGCTTGTGAGAATAGGTGCTTCGAGGGGAGCACCTATTCTCTATTTATATACCCTAAGAAATAATCAAAATTTATCATACTAAACAGCTCGGATTTTCGTTGATGTGATAGTAACAGATTGTTCAAACGGTTCTTGTATTATACCATGCGAGAAAAAGAACATTATATGAGTGCAAAAACTTTGAAAACTTTTTTGGTGTTTTGAGTTTTCTTTTATATCTTTGCACCGTTGAAAATTGCGGAATTATGGCAAAGCGTGAAGTTGTGATAAAGAGGGCTGCCGAGATGATTGCCGAGTTGGGCGTTAAGTCGTTGCGAGTTGATGACTTGGCGCACGATTTGGCGGTGTCGAAACGCACTCTGTATGAAATGTTTGGCGATAAAGAGGAGTTGCTCTACCATAGCATTAAACATCTTCTTCAAACGGAGGCTATCGAGATACAGGCAAATGCAACAAAGTCGCAGTCGGGTATTCCGGCGTTGTTGGTGATATTCGACCAGATGATAGCTCGCGGAGTGGTGCGCAAGCGTATTATGGAGAACTTGGCGAAGTTCTATCCTGAGCTATACGAGCGTATAATGACCGAAAATCGCGATTACGGTTTGTCTGTATTGCGTGAGAAGTTGAACGCTCTCGTAGCGGAAGGTTTGATATCGGAGATGGTGAATATCGACCTCTCGATTACGATGTTCTACTACACCTCGATGGGATTGATGCATCGACACGGCCGTTTGGTCTTGCCTGAGGGGGTAACCGAGCAGGGTGCGTTGCGATATACGATTGTCAATTTCTTCCGTGGCATTGCAACCGTGAAGGGCGTAGAGCAGATTGATACTTGGCTTGCACAACAGAGCATAAAATAGAATAACATAATATATATTGGTAAGATGAAAAAACTTGGTTTATTTTTAGGTTTTATTACCTTGACGCTGACCTCGGTGGCACAAAGTACCGAGCAGTCGGCTTTGACCTTGACTTTGGAGCAGGCGCTCGAAATCGCTTTGAGCGAGTCGCCGACAATCAAGGTTGCAGAGCAGGAGATTGAGATTAAACGATTTGCAAAGCAGGAGGCGTACTCTTCGCTCTATCCTCGTTTCGACCTTACGGCACAGTATCAGCGAGTGATTGCAAAGCAGACTATGGCAATGGACTTCGGTGGTAAGACACAGACCATTAAGGTAGGTCAGGACAACTCGTTTAATGGCGGTATCTCCGGCTCGATGCCCATTGTAAATGCGCAGTTGTGGGAGAGCTTGAAGGTGTCGGTGGCAGATGTTATGCTCGCCATCGAGAAATCTCGCTCTTCGCAGATTGATATGATTGAGCAGGTGTCGCAGGCATACTTCTCGGTATTGTTGGCAAAGGAGTCGTTGGTGGTCTATCAGCGCGTCTATGACAATGCCGTTGAGAACAACAAGAATATCAAGAAGCGTTACGAGGTTGGCTCGGTGTCGGAGTTTGATTATATCTCGTCGAATGTGTCGGTGCAGAACGCCATTCCAAATGTTATTGAGGCGCAGAATAGCGTGGTTTTGACCTTGTGGCAGTTGAAGGCGTTGCTCGGTATCGACTTGACAAAGAATATCGATGTTGCTGGCTCGTTGGCAGACTACGAGGCGCAGATGAACTACGCCAAGACGCTCGACCAACTCGATTTGTCTAACAACTCTACTTTGAAGCAGTTGGATATTCAGGAGGGTATGTTGGAGAGTGCGCTTAGAATATCGAAATTCGCAAATATACCTACGCTCTCGATAAATGCCGCTTACCTCTATACCGCAATTGGCAACGATGGTAAGTTCTTCCAGGCAAAGGCGTGGAATCCATATTCGTATGCGGGCGTACAACTGAATATTCCGATTTTTGCGGGTGGTCAGCGCCGTGCCGCTATCAAGCAGGCTAACCTGAACCTCTCGAATTTGAAGTTGCAGCGTGAAAATGCTGAGCGTCAGTTGCAGGTGGCAGTTGTTCAGTCGCTCAACAATATGCAGACCAATGTCAAGAAGTACTCTTCGGCTGCTGCTACCGTAGGTCAGGCTCAGCGTGGCTACGAGATTGCGGTTAAGCGTTACGAGGTAGGTCGTGGTACTTTGGTCGATATCGACAACTCGCAGTTGCAATTGACTCAGGCTGAGTTGGGTCGCAACAGTGCGATTTACAACTTCCTTATGGCGAAGATTTCGCTCGATAAGATTCTCGGCAATCACGAGGTGCGCAGTCAGCACGACTATATCGAGAAGTATAGCAAAAAGTAAAACTAAGGGCAAGAAAACAAGAAAATAAAAAAATATAGAAAGGTTATGAAGAAGATTTTTGTTAATTCGATGTTGGTAGTTGCTGCCGTAGCGATGGTCTCGTGCGGCTCGAAGCAGACTGCAAAGCAGAGTGTAGCAGAGGAGGTTGTTGTACTTCCAAAGGTTGAGGTGCAGACCGTAACAAGCCGTATGGTGTCGCAGGAGGCTACTTTTACAGGTACGGTAGAGGCTCAGGTTGTGAACAATATTGCACCACAGCAGCCATTGCGTATCAAGGAGATTCGTTTCGATGTGGGCGACCATGTAAAGAAGGGCGATTTGCTCGTAAAGCTCGATAATTCGTCGCTTGTGCAGGCAAAGGCTCAGTTGGATAACGCAAAGAAGGAGTATGAGCGTACTAACGAGTTGTATGAGTTTGGTGGAGCTTCGAAGTCGGAGTGGGATGCACGCCGCTTGCAGTACGAGGTGGCTCAGACCGCTTACAACAACCTTGTTGAGAATACTACACTTATCTCGCCAATCTCGGGTATTGTGACTGCTCGTAACTACGATAAGGGCGATATGTATGCAGGACAACCGGTGTTGGTTATCGAGCAGATTAAGCCTGTGAAGATTATGATAAATGTGTCGGAGCCATTCTTCGGCAAAGTGAAGAAGGGTATGCCTGTATATATCACCCTCGATGCTTATGGCGAGGAGGTGTTCAAGGGCAAGGTGGCTCGTGTATATCCTACAATCAACCAGACAACTCACACTTTCCAGGTTGAGGTGCAGATTCCGAACTCGAACGAGCGTGTTCGCCCGGGTATGTTTGCTCGTGTAACACTTCCATACGGAAAGAAGAAGAATGTGGTTATTCCGGACCAGGCCGTTCAGAAGTTGATGGGTTCGGGCGACCGTTATGTATTCGTCTATAATCCTGCCGACAGCACCGTGCGCTACTCGAAGGTTGAGCTTGGTCGCCGTTTGGATACAGAGTTTGAGCTGTATTCGGGCGTTAAGAGTGGCGAGATGGTCGTTACTAAGGGACATATGTCGCTCACCAACGGCTCAAAGGTAGAACTTGTTAAATAGTTAAAGCTTTTTTCAAGATGAATATCTATAAATCAGCAGTCAATAATCCGATAACGACAATCCTGATTTTTGTCGCTATCTCGATTTTTGGTATCTTCTCGTTTACGAAGTTACCTATCGACTTCTTCCCGCATATCGAGACGACCAACATTATGGTCATCACAGCCTATCCTGGTGCGAGTGCTATCGATATCGAGGAGAATGTTACCCGACCTTTGGAGAATACCCTCAATAGTGTTGAGGATTTGAAGCATATCTCGTCGCAGTCGAAGGAGAATATCTCTATCGTGGTGCTCGAATTCGAGTACGGAATCGATAGCGATGTCGCTACGGCAAATATTCGTGATAAACTCGATGTTGCTACCAACATCCTGCCAGACGATGTTGATAAACCTATCATCTTCAAGTTCTCGACAGAGGAGATGCCTATTATGCTTATGGCAATCAAGGCAAATGAGTCGTGGAGTGGCTTGTACAAAATTATCGACGATCGTGTTACCACACCTTTGGCTCGTGTTAAGGGCGTAGGTACCGTGTCGGTGTCGGGTATTCCGGAGCGACAGATTCAAATCTATTGCGATCCTTACAAGTTGGAGGCATACGGAATGACAATCGAGCAGATTGCGCAGATTGTAGGACAAGAGAATATCTCGGTGCCTGGCGGACAGATGGATGTAGGCTCGAATACCTATTCGTTGCGTGTTGACCAGGAGTTCAATGGTGCAGAGGAGATGCTCGATATCGTTGTAGGTAGTCGCAATGGTGCAAATATCTATTTGCGAGATATTGCAACCGTAACCGACACCCAGCAGGAGCGTGCCCAGGAGTCGTTCAACAATGGTACTCGAAGCGGTATGATGATTATCCAGAAGCAGACCGATGCCAATGCAGTTCAGATTTCGAAGAAGGTGCACGAGCGTTTGGTTGAGTTGCGAAAGGACCTCCCATCAGATGTTACCATCGAGCCATATATCGATATGTCGGACAATATCTTGGATGTTGCAGGCTCGTTGAAGGATACTATTTTGACCACCTTTATCGTGGTTATGTTGGTGGTAATGATGATGCTCGGTCGCTGGCGTGCAATGTTTATCATTGTGCTGACAATTCCTATTTCGATGCTCTCGGCTTTGATCTACCTCTTGGCTACGGGTAGCACCTTGAATATTATCACTATGTCGTCGCTCTCAATCTCAATCGGTATGGTCGTGGATAATGCGATTGTGGTGTTGGAGAATATCACCTCGCATGTTGATAGGGGAGCACGAGTTAAGCAGGCGGCTATCTTCGCTACAAAGGAGGTGGGTGTGTCAATTATCGCTTCGACTTTGACCACCTTGGCGGTATTCCTCCCTCTTACGATGATCGACGGTATGGCTGGCGTGTTGTTTAAGCCTATGGGTTGGATGGTAACCATCACTTTGACCGTTTCTATGGCTGCGGCATTGACCTTTACTCCGGTACTCTGCTCTTTGATTATGAAGCAGAATCCGAAGAAGTCACGAATGCAGAAGTATGTCGATGGCGCAATGGGCTGGCTCGAAAATCTCTACGGCAAGGCTCTGAATTGGAGCGTAAATCATCGCAAAACCTTCTTGCTGGGTGCATTGGCGTTGTTTGTGGCAGTTATGGTTGGACTTGCTCCTCGTATGAAGACCGAGTTCTTCCCTGCGCAGGATAATGGTCGTATCGCTGTGAAGATTAAGTTACCTATCGGTACTCGTCAGGAGATTACTCGCGACTTGGCGTTGCGTATTGACGAGCAGTTCCGCACGAAATATCCGGAGATTATCGCTATCGGTATGAGTGAGGGTTCGGCTGACACTGACAATACCTACGCTTCTATGCAGGAGAATGGTACTCACTATATCTCGATGAATGTTCGCCTTTTGAAGAAGACTCAGCGTGAGCGCTCGTTGTCGGAGATTTGCGACTTGATGCGTAAGGATTTGAAGCAGTATGCCGAGATTCGTACCTTCGAGGTTATCGAGTCGGGACAGAAGGGTGGTGCCGGAGGTCAGCAGACTGTGGATATCGAGCTTTATGGCTACGATTTCGACACTACCGACCGCATAGCTGCCGAGATTAAGGAGAAGATGCTTGCTCTCGAAGGTTGTACCGAGGTTACAATCTCGCGCGATGAGTACACCCCTGAGTATCAGGTTGTATTCGACCGCGATAAGTTGGCTCGCAATGGCTTGAATGTGGCAACAGCAGCAACATATCTCCGTAACCGCGTGAATGGTGCGATTGCTTCGTACTATCGCGAGGATGGCGAGGAGTACGATATCTTGGTGCGTTACGATCGTCAATTCCGTGAGTCTATCGAGGATTTGGAGAATATTACCCTCTACTCGCAGTCAGGTCAGGCCGTGAAGGTGCGTGATGTTGGTCGTGTGGTTGAGGCTCAGACTCCGCCAACAATCCAGCGTAAGGACCGCTCTCGCTATGTGAAGATTTCGGGAGCTATTGGTCACGGCTATGCTATGTCAGACCTTATCAGCGGAATCAAGACCGAGCTCGATAAGATGGAGTTCCCGGCAGGTATTACCTGGGAGTTCGGAGGCTCGTTCGAGGATCAGCAGGATACATTTAAGGATATGTATATGCTCTTGGCGTTGATGGTAATCCTCGTGTTTGTGATTATGGCTTCGCAGTTCGAGTCGCTGACCTATCCATTCGTTATTATGTTCTCGTTGCCATTTGCGTTGGTTGGCGTAATCTTCGGTATGTTGATTTCGGACACCGCAATGGGCGTTATGGGCTTGCTCGGTATTCTGATGTTGGTGGGTATCGTGGTAAATAACGGTATCGTGCTTGTCGATTACACTCGCTTGCTTGTAGGTCGCGAGAAACCAATCCTTGAAGCGACCGTCGAGGCTGGTCGTTCGCGTATGCGACCTATCTTGATGACCACAATGACCACTGTACTCGGTATGGTGCCAATGGCAATTGGTACAGGCGTAGGAGCCGAGATGTGGAATTCGCTCGGTATGTCGGTGGCGTGGGGACTCTCGTTCTCGACCCTTGTAACGCTCTTCCTTATCCCTGTTCTCTTTGCGATGTTTGCTCTCAATGGCGAGAAGCGTCGTGCAAAGAAGGCGGCAAAGGAGACAGCAATGTTGAACGCATAAAAGCCTAAGTTTAATGGAACGAGGCAATGCCGAGTGACAAACCTCCCTTAACAAAGGGAGGTTTGGAGGGATTTTTAAGATGGAATAATTTCATAATTCCTCCGTGTGTCTAAGTGATTGCCAATACCATTAACATAAAAGAATAGAAAAACCTAATAATTACGGAAATTATGAAAGCTTTATTTATAGCTTGTGACCAAGCACTTTACGATGAGGTACAGCAGATAATGAAGGAACTCGGAGTTCGTGGTTACACCTCGTGGGAGGAGGTTATGGGTTGCGGTACTGCAACCGGTGAGCCTCACCTCGGCGATGCGGTGTGGCCAATGATGAACTCGGCTATAATCTCGATTGTCGATGACGAGCGTTGCTGGAAGCTGCTCGATGCGTTGCGCGCACTCGATGCTGCCAATCCAAAGCTCGGACTTCGTGCCTTTTGGTGGGAGGTCGGTGGTACCTTATAATTCTCAAAGACTATGACAAAGCAGAGCATATTACGCAGATACTTTGCGCGCGATAAAAGGTCTTGAAATTCTCGATATCGAGGGTGCTGCAATGATGCACTTTAAGGATGTCGAGGTCGAGAAGGTCGAGGAGTTGAAGTATCCGTGTCGCATAGATGCCTTGATAATGGTTCTATGTGTGCGTGGTGAGGTGTCATTCTCATCACAGATGAGTGATTATACCCTCAAAGCCAACCAATTTTTCCTATCGTCGGCTTCGGTATTTCAGTTCCATTCGTTGGCAGATAGCGACTTCTATATGTTGGCATTCTCGTCGGATTTTCTCGCAAATATGAATGTCGATGTGCGCTTTATTGCCCGTATGGTGTCGCAGTTGAGGGTAAATGCCTATATTGCTCGTCTTGGCGATGACGATATGCGAGGTGTGAGTCGTTTCTTCGAGACTTTGCACGAAGAGCACTCCTCGAAGGAGCTCTCCGAATATAAAGAGTTGTCGCTACGCCATGTCTATTGCGCGATGATTTATCGCATCGCCGATGCAGTTATGGGCAAGGCGAACGCAATGCCTCCTATGGGTGTCAAGGAGCGTAGTTCCGAGTATTTCGAGCGACTTATGACTCTGCTCTCGGAGAACTATCGCGAACAGCGCAATGTGGAGTTCTATGCCGAGAGGATGAATATCTCGTCGAAGCACCTTTCGCGTGTTATTCGTGCCTTTACGGGCAAGTCTGTGCATCAGTGGATAGACGAGTTTGTTGCGCTCGAAATCAAGAACTTGCTCAAATACTCCACTATGAGTATTCAGCAAATATCCTTTTATCTGAATTTCCCGAATCCGTCGTTTATGGGGCAGTACTTCAAACGAATTACTGGTATGACACCGGGAGAGTACAAGCGCAGTTAAAGCAATTTTAAGCGTCATTTGCTTCGTTATACTTCGACAAGCCACCTGCTCTCATACGATTTAGTATGCTGCGCGGTGGCTTTCTCGTATGCCTTGCAACTACTCACTTAAAACTACTTTACCTGCGCTTGTAGTTAGTGAGTAGAGAGTAGTGAGTAGTGAATTGAGAGTTGAGAGTTGAGAGTTGAGAGAGCAAAAGCGCACCCCATAGAGCGACCAACGGGAGCGACCCCATAAAGGGCGAAACGCCCGCCCCCATAAAGCAGTCGCAGACTGCGCCCCCAGAAATCGTTGCGCCTTGATAAGGTTAGGAGTTTTTAATTTTTAATCACCCCTATCACCCCTAACGCCCCTAATGCC
>JAZQYJ010000030.1:0-51251 GCA_045633465.1 Alistipes sp. | reverse complement strand
GTTGCTCGTGCCAAGCAGCACGGCTATATGGGCATCGAATGTGATGTGCGATTGACCGCCGATGGCAAGATGGTCATCATGCACGATAAGACCATTAACCGCACCTGCCGTAACGCTGCCGACTACTCGAAAATCGAGGGTAAGATCAGCGTCAGCGACCTCACTTTCAAGGAGCTGCGCAAGAACTATGTCCTCGCATCGCCAAATCCTGAGTTCCGTATGCCTGTACCGACTTTGGAAGAGTTGTTGAAGGAGTGCAAAAAGCACAATGTTGTACCTATACTCCACAGCAAATATGTAGAGTCGTACCGCTTGGCACAGAAGATTATGGGCGACAATTGGATATGCTTTACAGGCGATGTCAATGCCCTGAAAGAGTGTCGCAAGTTCTCCGATTGCCTTATCCTCTATGGCATCAAGAAGAGGACTGCCGAGTCGGCATTAGAGTTGTTACCACAGCTCGGTGGCAAGTTGGGAGTATCGTCTATGGAGCGTGAGGCCCTCACCCGTGAGCGCATCAAGCGTCTGCGTGACTTGGGCTACGAGGTGCAATCCTCGATTTACAAGGCACCTCGTGAGGTCTATGCTCTGCGTGACGGTGCTTCGATTATCCTCTCCGATTTCAGCCTTATGCCCGACCCAAAGAACAACCCTGCAAAGGTTGTAACACTCGATCCGCAGGAGTTGGCTCAGGGCGAGACCATTCGTGTGGATGCCGACAGCAAGGTTAAAAATGGCGGTGTAGCTATCGACATCGAGTTTGAAGGTGTGGTGGAGATTGCATTCGATAAGAACAACAACATCTACACCCTGCACAACAACGGCACCTATCACGACCGATTCGGCATGCGCTTCATCAACCGCAAGGGGTTGGTAACCCTTCATGGCGTGGAGGCATCGAAAATCAAGTCGGCAAAGATCTATTTCTATGAGTTCTAAGAGATAAGATAGGTGAATATAGGGGCAAAGTTGCAGTTTGAAATTTAACATTTTGTTGTTATCTTTGTCTTGTATACAAGATTAACACTCTTGATTTATGGGATTAAAGATATACTCTTCAACCTTTCGCATTGTTGATAGCGTGACAAATGGTATCGGCAATGCTTTTTCGGGCATATCAACAGATAGCGTATGTGGGGTGGTGTGTTGTGGTGTGAGCGACACCGCCGACTACCACCAACTGCTCAGTGAGATAAAAATCTCCATATATACACTATTGGGTAAGAAGGTCCCCGTAACCCTTATTCCACAACCCCTTTTGCCCGAAGGCGGTCTTGCTGTTGAGGTATATGCCCTGGAAGGCGAAGTCAATCTCCAAATCGAAGAGCAGGAGGGTGTTTGTTACGGCATTATCGAGAGCGATGAGGAGAAGATGCTCTTTGTGGAGGGTATTCCTGCCAACGATTTCACCAAGAAGATCTCCGAGCAGAGCAAAGAGGTCTTTGCCAAACTCGATACACTACTCTCGACACACGGTTTCGAGGTTGATGATATCGTTCGCCAGTGGAACTATATAGGCAATATTGTGGCTTGCAAAGATGGTAAGCAAAACTACCAGGAGTTCAACGATGCTCGCTCCCGTTATTACGGAAAAGGGGAGTGGCGCAATGGTTACCCTGCGGCAACCGGCATAGGCTCCGCCGATGGTATAATTGTCGGAGGTATAGCTTTCAAAAATGCGGACGGCTCGGGCGTCTATCCAATAGACAACCCATTGCAGGTGGCAGCGCATATCTACTCGAAAAATGTGCTTATTGACGGCGACGAAAATGCGATAAAAAGCACTCCGAAGTTCGAGCGAGCAAAACTTATTGAGAGCGCAGGTGGGACTTGTTGCTTTGTGTCGGGTACGGCAGCAATTCGTGGCGAGGAGAGTGTTGACCCAACCTCTGCTAAGTTGCAAACCATCAAAACTATCGAAAATATCGAATATCTCGTATCGAAAGAGAATTTAGTGCGCTTTGGCTGCAAGCCCTACGAATTGAAATATGCTTTTCTTCACATATTTGTAAAGAACAGAGAGGATTACGCGGATATTCGCTCTGTTGTCGAAGAGTCTTATCCGCAAGTTCCTGCGCTATATTCGATTGCAGATGTATGTCGAAGCGAACTTTTAGTCGAAATTGAGGGAATATTAACACTTTAACGATATGAAAAAATCTCTGATTTTCACTCTATGTCTGCTCTTTCCGACAATGGTGGCACTCTCTGCCGAGCCGTGTCGGGACGAGGTCTTTCTAAGGAGAGCATACCTCACTGTTACGGGTGCGCTACCAACCCCTCAGGAGTCGGTTGAGTTTCTTGATAGTACCAATGCCAACAAGCGAGAGGCTCTTGTCGATGCACTTCTCGATAGCGAACTTGCGCTAAGATATATGCAGATGCGTTGGGGCGACATTCTGCGTATTAAGTCGGAGTTTCCGAGCAACTTGTGGCCAAACGGAGTGCAGGCGTACAATCGCTGGATTTATGAGCAGTTGCTCAATAATGTTCCATACGACAAGATGGTGCAGGGACTCTTGCTCTCGGAGGGCAGTAACTTCCGAGCCCCTGCGGCAAACTTCTATCGCGGTTTTCAGAAGCGCACTCCGCAGAATTTCTACGCCAATATCAACCTTTTGTTCCTTGGTAACAGAAATTGCACCGACAATGGACACATTTGCTTCTCGCAGATAAAGTTCAAATCGACCAAAGAGTGGAAAGAGGAGATTATCTACCTCGACATCCACAAAGAGCGACCTTGGCAAACAATAACCTTGACCGATGGTACCAAATTAGCACCAAAGCAGAATACCGATTGGCGTGAGGTGTATGTTGCGTGGCTTACATCTCCAAAAAATCGTCGTTTCGCAGAGGTTTTGGTAAATCGCATGTGGTATTGGATTTTTGGCAAGGGAATAGTTCATGAGCCTGACGATTGGCGCGAGGATAATAGACCGTCTAACCCGGAGTTGCTTGCCGAATTGACCGATTACTTTATAAACAACAAGTTCGATATGAAGTTGTTGATGAAGAAGATGCTCCTCTCCGAGCAGTTTAACTCGAAGGCGGCTCCCGAAGGTTTCTATGAGCCTCAACGCCTTCCGGCAGAGGTGATAGTCGATGCGTTGGCATCGACAACGGGTATTTGGAATACCTACCATAGCCGCGTACCGGAGCCATTTACCTACTACCCTCGTAATACCCGCTCTACCCACTTGGGCGACGCTACGGTATCTTCGACGGAGTTGGAGTTGTTTGGTAAAGTGTCGCGCGATGTTTCGTTGGAGAGCCAACGCAACAACTCCATAACTTCGCGTCAGTTGCTCTACCTGATGAACTCGTCGGAGCTCGAAAAACGCATACGAAAGAGCCCTGTACTTCAAAAAATCTATCTGCAAAGTGGGGAGTCCACCGAGATTAAGCCACTTGCCGATGCAATAACCCTCCTTGTTCTTTCGAGAAGGGCTACGCAGCAGGAGGTTGCTCTCTACGAACAACACATGAAGCAAAACAGATTGCCGTTGATGGAGTTGGCGGTAGATATTATGTGGATGCAACTCAACAGCAACGAATTCCTCTATAACCATTAAATTGCCAAATTGCTATGAGAAAGATAACATTAACACTTATTCTGCTACTGATAGTCGGCTTTGTGGCTACGGCACAACGAGCAAAGTCGGTAATTCTGATATATCTCGATGGAGGTCCTGCGCAGACCGAAACTTTCGACCCCAAGCCTGCTGCCGGCAGAAACTATTATGGCAACTACAAGGGCGTTTGTAAGACCAATGTCGAGGGTATCGAGATAGGTGAGAAGTTGCCTCTGCTTGCGACTATGGCGGATAAGTACTCTATCATTCGCAGTATGACTCACGGCAGCAATGCCCACGAGACGGGACACTATGCTATGATTACGGGCGACACCTCGGGAGGTGCGGTGGTCTACCCATCGTTTGGTGCGGTGATATCCTATATGAAAAAGGATACCTATAAGGGTGTTTTACCTTGTTATATCTCGGTTACGAGTGCCAATAGCCGTTTCAATGAGGGAGGTTTTCTCGGCAACGAGTATAAATCATTCGATACGGGAGGAAAACCCGAATCGGGGGAGTTCGAGGTTGAGGGCATTGTAAATAAATTTGTAAATAAGGAGCGTTTGAATAGGCGAATGGCTCTGCTCAACGATTTCGAAAGTCCGCTTAATAAAAAAGAGTTAGACTTGTTGCGAGCAACAAATATGGAGTTTATTTGGGGAGAGAGTCGTGAAGTATTCAATCTCAACAACGAGCCCGACTCACTACGAAAGAGATATGGCAATAGCCGACTCGGTCAGTCGTGCCTCGTAGCACGAAGACTTGTCGAGGCGGGCGTTCCATTCGTAAATGTGCGTACTACGGGTTGGGATACCCACAAGAAGCACTTTACATATATGAACTCCAAGTTGCCTGACCTTGATAGAGCCGTTTCGGCACTGCTTGCCGACCTCGATGCACGCGGATTGCTCGACAGTACGATTGTTCTGCTCGGTGGCGAGTTTGGTCGTACACCGAAGGTGTTGTGGGAGGCTCCGTGGAATGGTGGTCGTGCCCACTATGGCAAGACATTCAGCTATCTTGTTGCGGGTGGAGGTTTCCTCGGTGGCAAGGTGCTCGGTGCAACCGACAAAACAGGCGAGAATGTGGCTGAGCGCCCTGTTCGACCTTGCGACCTTATAGGTACGGTCTATCTCCTTATGGGTATAGACCCTTATGGCACATTGCCACATGTCTCGGAGGGCAACCTACCGATACTCCCATCGCTATTGGAGAAGAAGAGCGAGGGGCTACTCTACGAAATTATTGATATTAAAAAGCCAAGCCATGAGAAATAGAAGAATTGCATTGCTCATTTTAGGCGCACTATTGACCGTTGCGGTCAATGCGCAAAAGATGACTTCGGGATATCTCTTCCCCGCAGGAGGTCAGGCAGGAACAACTATCGAGATTGAGGCCGGCGGACTCAATATAAATAGGGCGAAAAAAGTGGTATTTAATCACCCGGGTATAAGGGGAGAGGTTTCGCCTGTCATTGAGAGTTCTTCCACCAAGAGAAGGCGCAGACGACTTACCGACCAGAGTAGTCCGCAACTCGCCGACAAAGTGAAGATTAAGGTTACGATAGACAAGAGTGTGCCTTGTGGTTTGTACGACCTGCGCCTGCAAAGCCCAAAAGGTCTTTCTAATAAGTTGCCATTCGAAGTCTCGTCATATCCCAACTTTATCGAGAGCAAGAGGTCCTCTATGAAAAACCCTAATAAGGTTGCAACCCTCCCTGCGGTGTTGTGTGGGTATGTCGCACCGGGAGAGATTGATTATTTCCAATTTGCCGGTCGCAAGGGCGAGACCATTGTCGCTTCGGTCAAGGGACGACAGCTTGTTCCTTATATTGCCGATGCAGTGCCGGGTTGGTTTCAATCGGTCATCAAAATTGTCGATTCCAAGGGTAAGGAGATTGCCTTTTCCGATGATTACTATCACTATGTGGACCCCGTGATTATTACGACATTGCCCAAAGACGATAACTATACCCTGATGATTCACGATGCAATCTTCCGAGGACGCGAGGATTTTAACTATCGCATACAACTCGGTGTGATACCGTTTGTAACAGGTCGCTATCCTGCATACGGTATCGTTGGCAAGAAGGTCACTCAGCACCTCGAAGGGGTAAATCTTGGTGCAACGAAGGTAACCACAAAGGTTCAAACCGAGGGTTACAACACTCTTACCTATACTAATAATATAGGTACATCGAATGATGTTCCGTTTTATGCCTTGCCAAAAGGAGTTAAACTTATTCAATATCCGAAAGATCGAGCTACTCTCTCCGTTGCATCGGCAATAGCAGACTCCCTGACATCTTCCGAGAGGGTCAAGAGATATAAAATTGATGCCGAGAAGCGAGTGCCTATCATCGTTGAGCTCATTGGTCGACGAAATGGCTCTCGAATAGATGCCGTATTGCGATTGAGGGATAGATTTGGCAATGTTGTTGCGGAGGTTGATGACACCGAGGACCCTATACAGGGACTTGTTACCTTCCATGCCGACCCCGTGCTGAAATATACCCCTAAAATCAATGGCTATATGATTCTCGAAGTGGAAGACTTGCATCGAGGTTGCGGCAAAGACTACCACTACTTATTGAGATATCATAAGGATATGCCGTCGTTTAACGCCTTTGTTTCGCCGGCCTATATCACCACTCCGTCGGGAGGAACATCGCAGTTCCGAGTTGATGTTACCGGAAAGTTGCGTCGACCTGCCAACCTTGTTATCAAAGGTCTGCCAAAAGGCTTTACGACAAGTAGCTTGAAGTTGCGAGGAGGCAGACGCTGGGATGTATCCATAACAGCACCTAAGGGGGCGGATGTGAAGCGTATTCCAATAGAGTTGAAGATGGAGTACCCGGTGGATAAGGGAGATAGAGAGCAGGCAAAGGTCTTGCCTGTGGATAAGATGATGCAGGCGTTCTACTACGAGCACCATATTCCGGCTGCTGAGTTGGCGGTGGATGTTATCGAGCCGGCACCATATAGCCTCTCGCTCACCTTCGACTTGGAGGAGGAGCAGACCTTCTCTCTCAACGATGAATATATCACCGTGAAGGTCGTTGCCGATAAGAACCCTGACTTCAAGGAGCCAATTGACTTGCAGTTGGGTAAGAAGAATCGCCTCTTCGAGCTCGATCCTATTCAGATTTTGCCTGAGGAGACCGAGAAGACTATCCAGATTCGCCTTAATCCTAAGGTTATGGAGCGCTACAAGAAGAATAAGAGGAGCAAACCATCGTTCCAGATGTATATCTCGGGCATCGTCAAGGGCGAGTGGGTAAAGCAAGGTAAGGGCCGCCAGGTTCAGATTGCAAAGTATAACGAGATGACCCCAATCTTCGTCATCAAGCTCCAAAAATAGAGCCGAGAGCATACAGCTAATAACAAAGAGCCTGTCGCAACCGAAGTTGGACAGGCTCGATGTTTATTAAGACTTAAAGTAAATCTTACTTGTTGTAAGCCTTCATAACCGAGATAAGGTCGAGAACCTTGTTCGAGTAACCCCACTCGTTGTCGTACCAAGATACAACCTTAACGAATGTGTCAGTCAAAGCGATACCAGCCTTAGCATCGAAGATCGAAGTGCGAGCGTCGCCGAGGAAGTCAGACGATACAACATCCTCATCGGTGTAACCGAGAACACCAGCTAACTCATTCTCCGAAGCAGCCTTCATTGCAGCGCAGATCTCTGCGTAAGTTGCAGGCTTAGCCAAGTTTACAGTAAGGTCAACAACCGAAACATCCAAAGTAGGAACACGGAATGCCATACCGGTAAGCTTGCCGTTGAGCTCTGGGAGAACAACACCTACTGCCTTAGCAGCACCAGTTGACGAAGGGATAATGTTGCCAGCAGCAGCACGGCCACCACGCCAGTCCTTCAAAGATGGACCGTCAACAGTCTTCTGAGTAGCAGTTGTAGCGTGAACAGTAGTCATCAAACCGTCAGCGATACCCCAGTTGTCGTTGAGAACCTTAGCGATAGGAGCCAAGCAGTTTGTAGTACAAGAAGCGTTCGAAACGATAGTCTGACCAGCGTAAGTGTTGGTGTTAACACCGCAAACGAACATAGGAGTCTTATCCTTTGCAGGAGCCGACATAACTACATACTTTGCACCAGCCTTGATGTGAGCCTCAGCCTTCTCAGCAGTGAGGAACAAACCAGTAGACTCAACTACATACTCAGCGCCAACCTCGTTCCACTTCAAATCCTCAGGATTACGCTCAGCAGTTACGCGGATAGCCTTACCGTTGATGATAAGGAGGCTCTTCTCAGTGTCATAGTCGATAGAACCCTCGAACTTGCCGTGCATAGTGTCATACTTAAGCATATAAGCCAAGTACTCTACTGGGCAGAGGTCGTTGATACCTACTACATCATACTTCTCAGTCTGTGTGCAAGCTGCACGGAATACCATACGGCCGATTCGTCCGAAACCGTTGATACCAATCTTAATTTGTGCCATAATTTTAATTTAATTTATGTGTTATAGAAACTCTGTTTAACCTAAATCTCGTTGAGTATGACGGCATTGCACTCCTCCGCCCACTCTATTGTTAAATTTTTAACGGTGCAAAGGTATATACTTTGTATATATTTAGCAAATTTTTTGCCGATTTTTTTTGAGCGAGAAATGACATTGAATGCCATTCATTGTCATTCGATGCTATCTAATTCGCCGACTTTTCTTGCTCTTTCAAAAATAAATTTTTAATTTTGTGGTGCAGTAAAATAAAAAATAAGATTTGCCTATGAAACATTAGCGTATTAAGGTACGCACATTTTAGACATATTGGAAAAAGCGTTTTAGCTTTATTCTTTCACTTCGAAAGTTTGGCGACTTATAAGATAGAAAGGAATAATAGTTGAAATGCTCACACTATCTAGTGTGGGCTTTTAGTTATTCTTCTATCTGGGTTACGCCAAACACCTCGAAGTGGGAATTTCTGAAGGTTCCACGCTTTTTTTATGTGCGTATTTACAACTATCCCCTCAATGGAACCTTGGAGTAACCGAAAAGCCGATAAGTGAGTAGGAAATAATACAGTAAAACTTAAATAATTATGGATATATTTGACATCTTAGTTCTGGTAGCAGGCATAGTAGGTTTTATGCTGGCAGCAGGTATAATCTATTTCATCCTCGGTCTTATTCATATCATTATTATTCAGCATTTTATACCATATAAGTATAGAGGCATCGTTCAATCGTGCCTATATATTATCATATCGCCATTTGTTTTTTGGTACCTATTTGATTTTGTAAAAGACATATTTAAAGATTTAGATGTATTTACATATACCATTTACTCTATGATAGGAATTGCCATAGTAGCTCTAATAGATTTTATTATGTTATGGCAACAGACGCCTATATGCCCTGAATGTGGCACATGGTTCGACAACACGATTTTAGACACAGAAAGTGATAGTTACTTAAAAGAAGAGGCGGTCCAAAGAGATGTCTACAATAATAGCGATGAAAAAATCGGACATTTTAATGATACTAAAATATCAATAGGAATTCAGCAAACCGGGTATTATAAATGTAATCGTTGCGGTAAAGAGTATATGCATGTCACTCGCCATTAACGCAGACGGATGCAAGATCCTACACAAAATTTTTGTGTGTCTTATACCCTTCCCTCTGAAAATAGTAAATGAGTGAGGAAATTTTGTGCTAAACAAGGAAGCGAGTCCGCAGCATAGTGGGCCTATGTGAGGAACTCGCTTACCGAAGAGCAGTGCAAAATTTACCGCTCATTTACAATTTTCTCTTGACTAAGCCACGCTCGGCGGCAAGTCGCTCCATTAGAGAATGGGCTGCATCGTACTCGTTTGGTATCTCGCCATCGAGAATGGCATTTTTGATTATCTCCTTTATCTCGCCGAGAATAGCGCACGGCTCAATATCGTACTCTTGCATAATGATATCGCCCGTGATTGGCGGTTGGAAGTTGCGAATTCTATCTCGCTCCTCCAAGTCGCGCATCTTCTCGCGCACAAGCTCGAAATTCGCCAAAAATCGCTTAACCTTACTCTCAATGCCCGATGTAATATCCGCCTCGCAGAGAGTCATCAACTTCTCGACATCATCGCTCGCCTCAAAGAGCAATCGGCGCACCGCTGAGTCGGTAACCACATCCTCTGCCAAAATTATCGGGCGCAAGTGGAGAAAAACGAGTTTTTGAACAAACTTCATCGGCTCGCCCAAAGGCAATTTCAGACGGCGGAAAATCGGTTGCACCATCTTCGAGCCAAGCACCTCATGACCATGGAACGACCAACCGATACGAGGGTCATACGACTTACATTTCGGCTTGGCGATATCGTGCATAATAGCCGCCCAACGAAGCCACAAGTCATCGCTCTTACGAGCCACATTATCAAGCACTTTGAGCGTGTGTTTGAAGTTGTCTTTATGGGCGTGATTGCCCCTGCGCTCCACACCGCAAAGGGCGTGCATCTCGGGGAAGATTATCTCCAACAAACCGGTCAATTCGAGCAGTTCAAAGCCAATCGAAGGAACGGGTGATGCGACAATCTTGTTCAACTCGGTGATGATACGCTCCTGCGACACAATCTTGATGCGTTCACGGTTGCGTTTCATCGCCTCGAAGGTTTCATCTTCCAACTCAAAGCCGAGCTGCGAAGCAAAACGGATACCTCGCATCATTCGCAGCGGGTCATCGGAAAATGTTATATCGGGGTCGCACGGAGTGCAGATTGTGCAATCTTCGAGGTCGTACATTCCGTCAAACGGATCGACCAATTCGCCAAAAGTCTTGCCATTGAGCGACCACGCCATAGCGTTTATCGTAAAATCGCGACGACGCTGGTCATCTTCGATTGTGCCATCTTCGACATGCGGTTTGCGAGAGTCGGGCGAGTAGGACTCCTTGCGAGCCCCCACAAACTCCACCTCATAGCCGTCTGCGTGGAGCATTGCAGTGCCGAAGGTCTTAAACACCGACACTTTGGTCTTCAACTCCTTGCCGAGAGCCTCGGCAATCTCGATACCGCTACCCACAACCACCACATCTATATCGGTACAAGGGCGGTGCAGATAGTAATCTCGCACATATCCGCCTACGACATACGCCTCGACACCTCGCTCATCGACAAGGCGCGAAATTCGCTTAAATATTGGTAAGTTTAGTGGGTTAGTCATTATTAGGGTCGTTAGAGGCGTTAGGGTCGTTAGGGGTTTTATAAATTCGCTTTTCGTCTCTCGTCTTTCGTCTTATTTAAGGCATCTGCGGTAGAGTTGCACCGTATTTTCCAAGCCGTAGTAGAGGGCATCGCTGATAAGGGCGTGTCCAATCGAAACCTCGTCGCACCACGGAATTTGCTCGGCAAAATATTGCAGATTTTCGAGCGAGAGGTCGTGGCCAGCATTCAACCCCAAACCGCACTTACGAGCCTCCTCGGCAGCAGCGATATATGGGGCAATGGCAGAGGCTCTATCAGCCTTATAATTAGCGGCATACGCCTCGGTGTAGAGTTCTACGCGGTCGGCTCCGCAAGCGGCTGCTCCGGCAACCATTTCGGGCTTCGGGTCGACAAAAATCGACACTCGAATACCCTTTTCGTGGAAGCGTTTTGTAATCTCGGTCAAGAACTCCTTATTTGCTATTGTATCCCAGCCGGCATTCGAGGTTATGGCATCGACTGCATCGGGAACGAGGGTTACCTGCGCCGGTACAACCTCCAACACTAAATCGACAAACGAGCCGATAGGATTACCCTCGATATTGAGTTCGGTTGCGATAACTTTTTTCAACTCTCGAACATCGGAATAACGGATATGGCGTGCATCGGGGCGTGGGTGAACGGTTATTCCTTCGCCACCAAAACGCTCTATTGCAAGTGCCGCAGCAACAACATCAGGGGTGTTTCCACCGCGAGAATTACGAATTACGGCAATCTTATTTACATTTACGCTTAATTTTGTCATAAATAATCGCTATATTTGCCATTGATTTTGCACACTTTGCGCCAAAATCGTTGTAAAGTTAATAAATTTCGCCGAAACAAGAGATGAAAATCATACTTTTTTCACGAAAAGGCATTGTGCCACGCACCGAGGATATCGAGGCAATCTTCGGAGCGATAGAGCGTTATGGTTTTGATTACGCCATAAATCGTGCCTTTGCCGAGAATATCGAGGAGCACACTTTGCGTACAATTCCGACTAAATTTATCTATGACGGAGAGGTTGGTGAGCAGCCTGCCGACTCGGTTATGGTCTGCTATGGCGGTGACGGAACGCTTTTGGAGGGGGTGCATCGTCTTGGAGGAGTGGATATTCCGGTGGTGGGTATCAATGGTGGTCATCTCGGATTTTTGGCTCTCGCTCCACGCGAAAATATCGCAAGCGTATTTGAGGATATCGCATCGGATAATTTGCACCTCGAACAGCGTGATTTGCTCTGTATCAAAGGCCTTTCAGATGAGCCACTTTATGCCTTGAACGAGGTGGCAATTCAGCGACTTGGAGCATCGATGATTTCGATCGAGGCAACTATCGATGGCAACTCCGTGGCAACATACAATGGTGACGGTGTAATTATCTCAACGCCAACAGGTTCAACCGCCTACTCGTTGAGTGCAGGAGGTCCTATTCTTGCCCCTTCGTGCCACTCGTTTTTGCTCACTCCGCTCGCACCGCACAACCTTACGATGCGACCTATCGTAATGCCCGATTCGAGTGTTGTTTCGTTACATATAAATACCCGTGGCAACGAGACCTCTATCTCGGCTGATAATCGCACTTTTAAGATTTCAAACGACACGGTGCTGACTATCAAAAAGGCAAAAAGATATATCCGTTTGGCGGTACCACACAATATCTCGTTCTTCGATTCGTTACGAAATAAGATGATGTGGGGCGTAGATATCAGATAAGCGGAGAGTTTAGAGTTGAGAGTTGAGAACTTCAAAATAATATCTAATTCTTAATTCTCAATTTTTAATTTTTAATTAAAGTTTGTATATTTGCGCCCTATATAGGATAAGATGGAGAAGATTCCTGCACATATCGCAATCATAATGGACGGCAACGGTCGCTGGGCAAAGGCTCAGGGCAAGGATCGTTGTGACGGACACATCGAGGGTGTTGTGTCGGTCAAGGCGTGTATCAAGGCGGCTCGTAAGCGAGGTGTGCGCTATCTTACCCTCTATGCCTTCTCAACAGAGAATTGGGGCAGACCACAGGCGGAGGTCGATGCCCTGATGCAACTCTTCTGCGCCAGCGTAACGAAGGAGACTCCTGAGTTGGTAGAGCAGGGTGTGCAAGTTCGTATTATTGGCCGTCGTGACCGCTTCTCGGAGGAGGTGCGAGAGCGACTGCTCCACATCGAGGAGAGTACAGCAAGTGGCGACAAACTTACCCTTGTGTTGGCGTTCGACTACTCGTCGCGCGACGAGTTGGTGCGAGCAACACGCAAGGTGGCAGAGAGGGTGCAAAATGGCGAGTTAAAGGCTGAGGATATTGACGATAAGACCATATCGGCACACCTCGACACTGCCGATATGCCCGACCCCGACCTTATTATCCGCACAAGCGGTGAGTGCCGACTAAGCAACTTTATGTTGTGGCAGGCGTCGTATGCCGAGATGTACTTCCCGCAGACGATGTGGCCCGACTTCCGAGAGGAGGAGTTCGACAAGGCATTGGAGGTCTATGCCGAGCGTGAGCGTCGCTATGGGCTATTGTAACAGAAACAAGAAGAAGATGAGATTATATTTGAAAATAGTGGGTTTGCTGATTGCTTCGCTGATGACTTTGACGGCGACGGCAAAGGATACACCCACCATCAAAGCCGATAGCACAGCCGTAGAGGAGTTTGTGATGCCAAAGGATGCGCCATATTTCGATGGTGCAGACGATAGAATGTATCACCTACGCAAGGTTAATATTCACGGCGTAAAGCACATAAACCACGACATTATCCGCTCATCGTCGGGCTTGGTGCCTGGCGACTCGATATATCTCTCGGGCTCGTTTATTCAGAATGCAATGATGCGCCTTTGGTCGCAACGATACTTCGAGGATATTCAGATTGGAGCAACAATCGAAGGCGATAGCGTAGATTTGGAGGTTATGCTTCGCGAGCGACCACGAGTGATGAATTGGGCGGTAACAGGTGTTTCAAAGAGCAAGGGTAAGGACCTTGTTGACGAAACGCTCAAACTAAAACGAGGTCACGAGCTTTCGGACCATATCGTGGATAGAAATATCAAACTCTTGAAGGAGCACTTTGGCGAGAAGGGTTTTCTCGATTGCGAGATTGATGTTAAAATTGAGCCTGACACCGTAATCAAGCAGGCGGTAAATGTAACCTTCGATGTAAAGAAGAGGCAGCGTGTTCGTGTCGGAGAGATAATCTTCGATGGTAACACCAATTTCGACGACAAGCGCTTGGCTCGCACCTTCAAAAAGACTCACAAGGTGAGCCCATGGTTCTGGCAGAAGACCAAATTCAACGAAAAGGAGTACGAGGAGGATAAGGAGTTGTTACTCGATTTCTACAACTCGAAGGGCTTTCGCAATGCAAATATCGTATCGGATTCGATATATCGAACCGTATCCAAAAATGGCAAACCTCGCCTCGGCATACGACTTAACATCTCGGAGGGTAACAAGTACTACATCCGCAATGTCAATTGGATTGGTAATTCAAAGTACGAAACCGAGTTGTTAGAGCGCATGCTCTCCGTTAAGAGGGGTGATGCCTACGACAAGAAGTCCATACACAAACGACTCGGAATAGGTAAGGAGGGAAATCCTGACGATATGTCCGTCTCGTCGCTCTATCAGAACGATGGCTACCTGATGTCGCAAATCGAGCCCGATGAGATTATTGTGGGCAAAGACTCTCTCGACCTCGAAATCAAGATTTTCGAGGGTAACCAATTTACCATTAACAATGTTGGTATTACGGGTAATAACCGTGTCAATGACGAGGTTATCCGTCGCGAATTATATACTCGTCCGGGAGAGTTGTACAACCGCGCTCTCATCATGCAGACAATGCGTACTTTGGCGGGAATGCAACACTTCAACGAGGAGACTCTGATGCCGGATATCAAACCGGTATCGAACGACTTGGTCGATATAAATTGGCCTCTCGAAGAGAAGGCTTCCGACCAATTCAATGTTGCAGCAGGTTGGGGCTCGGGAACATTCGTTGGCTCGGTGGGTATTACACTGAACAACTTGTCTGTTCGCAACTTCTTCAAGAAGGGTGCGTGGAAACCATATCCTATGGGCCAAAACCAGCGACTTTCGATTTCGGGACAGACCAACGGAACCTACTATAAGGCTCTTTCGCTCTCATTCCAAGACCCTTGGCTCGGTGGTCGTAAGCCAAATTCATTCACAATCGCAGGACACCTCTCCGAGCAGAATAATGCTTACTACATCTGGCAGTCGGCAACCTCATACTTCCGTTCGTATGGTCTTTCGGTCGGATTGGGAAGGCGATTGTCTTGGCCGGACCCATACTTCACATTCTATGGAGAGCTGGCATATCAGCGATACGGCTTGAAGAACTATAACGCCTTTGTGATGTCTAATGGTAACGCCAATATGCTCTCGTTGCGCTTGGTGTTGGCTCGAAATTCAACCGACCAGCCAATTTACCCACGCCGAGGCTCGGATATCACAATGTCCTTGCAGATTACGCCTCCGTTCTCGGCTATGGACGGAAAGAACTATGCCGACCCGAATATGAGTGAGCAGGAGCGCTATAAGTGGAGTGAATTCCACAAATGGCAGTTTAAGGCGCAGTGGTTCCAGGCGCTCACTCCAAACAACAACCTTGTGTTGATGGCGAAGGCAGAGATGGGTTATCTCGGACACTACAACCGCCACAAGATTTCGCCTTTCGAGCGTTTCCAGGTCGGAGGTGACGGTATGTCGGGATATACGATGTATGGTGTGGATATCATCTCGTTGCGTGGTTATGAGGATGGCTCGTTGGACCCTGCGGGTAGCGACTATTCTATTGCCTACAACAAATACACCATCGAGTTGCGTTATCCTATAATTTTGAAGCCATCGTCGCAGATATATGTGCTCGGCTTCCTCGAAGCGGGTAATGGTTTCAGCTCGTGGAAGGATTTTGCCCCTTGGAAGGTTAAGCGCTCAGCAGGTTTGGGTGTGAGATTATACCTCCCAATTGTTGGTATGCTCGGTATAGATTGGGGTTGGGGCTTCGATCCACCGGCAGGCTCAACCAAGCGCAGTGGAAGCCAATTCCACTTTGTTATCGGACAAACTTTCTAATAGAAGAGAGTGCGATTGGCAACATATTTGAGAATATAGTCGTTTGATATAGTGAACTCTATAAAGAAAGAAAAGTTATGAAAAGAACTCTTTTAACTGCAATTATTGCATTGGCGACATTTGGTATTGCTTCGGCTCAGAAGTATTGTGTAATCGATAGCGAGAAGGTCTTTAAGTCGCTCGACGAGTACAATAAGGCTATTGCACAACTTGACGAGTTGGGCAAGTCGTATCAGGCCGAGGTAGATAGCAAATACAAGAGCATAGAGAGCCTCTACAATAGCTATATGGAGCAGAAGAACAACCTCTCTGCATCGACTCGTCAAACCATTGAGCAACAGATTTTGCAGAAGGAGCAGGAGGCACAAAAATATCAGCAAGAGCTTTTCGGTGAGGATGGAACGCTTATGAAGAAGCGTGTGGAGCTTATCAAACCGATCCAAACAAAGGTCTTTGCAGCGATTGAGAAATATGCCAAGTCGCAAGGTTATGAGCTCGTGCTCGATAAGGCGTCGAATGCCTCTATCCTATACTACGGAGAGGGAATAGACCACACGGCTCAGATAATTGAAGAACTTACAAAATAAAAATAACAGACAAGATTATGAAAAAACTTTTGATTTTGGTTGCCGCAATGTTCGCAGTCGGCACCGTGTCGGCGCAGAAGTTTGCGCGTATCAACTTGCAGGAGGTTGTTGTAGCAATGCCTGAGTTCGAGGAGGCACAGAAGAATTTGGAGGCTTTCGGTAAGGACTTACAGGAGCAGATGGAGCAGATTCAGGTGGAGTTCAACAATAAGTTGGCAGATTTCCAGAAGAATCAGGCAACTATGGCTGCATCTATCAAGCAGATGAAACAGCAGGAGTTGGAGCAGTTGCAGCAGCGTTTTGGCGAGTTCCAGCAGATTGCACAGCAGGACTTCCAAAAGAAGGAGGCAGAGTTGTTGGAGCCTGTGCAGAAGAAGGCTAACGAGGCCGTAAACAAGGTTGCCAAGGCAAATGGCTACATTGCAGTATTCAACACTTCGGTACCAAGCCTTGCCTACTTCGACGAGGCGCAGCTCACCGATATTGCCGCTTTGGTGAAGAAGGAGCTCGGTATCGTAGAGAAGCCTGCAACCCCCGTAGCACCTGCAAAATAGGTTGCAATACCATAAACAATAAGAGCTTGTCCAACTCTTTGTGGGACAAGCTCTTGTTGTTGGAAGATAGACGATACTCTATCTTCGATCCTTGACCACTATTGCGCTCGACACTCGGCGTTCGCCCGCATGGTCAAATTTCTTGTTGCGGCAAGGGTAGTTTATAACACCCTCCTCTGCGCCCCACATTGTAGAGGAGCTGCCTCCGTCTAAATTGATTGCATCGTGCAGACCGAGCCACTCGCAGATTTTTGTCAATTCGGCAATTGTAACACCTTCGGCGTTGCCCACCGAGCGACCATCCACCACGATAAGATAGATATTTCCCCTTTTATCGGTGCCTATTGCAGTGCGAGGATGGCGACGAATATAGGTGTAGTAGGCACCTATATCCTTGCCGTGTGTAGCTTGCACGAGAGTGCTTGTGTAGGCGGTGTGATCCACACTCTTGCCCTCATCGATAAGTACAGGTCCCGAAGCTAAAATATCCCTAAATCGTTTTGCATAGGCTCTCTCCTCGCCAGCCTTGCAGTGGTCGATAACGACTCTCTTTTTGCCAATACACACCAAACCATCTACGCGCTCTTTCTCGAAGTCGGCAGTAACGGCAATCTGCTTGCCGTCGAGTTTCAGGTATGTCGAGGGCTCATTGATACTCACATCCCAATATCCGGCATTGACCGCAAAAAGACCGCCTGCATTTGAGGCGGTTGCAGATAGTTTGGTTAGTTTCTTGGGCTGTATAATTGCTGTCTTAAATCGCTTTGGCGAGTAGCGAATAACCGAAATTGTTTGGTTGGAATTGAAGAGGTTAACCCTTACGATACTATAACCCGTAGCCCCTTTCGGGAGTTTAAGTTCGTGTCGTGAGGCGGTAATCAATGCTACCGAATCGGTGTTTTGCGCCGTTGCCGATAATAACAACAATATGGCGGTCACGCTGAGTAATAGTCGTTTCATGTTATGATGAATTTATGGTGTTTCTTTGTAGTAATTTTATACAAAATTATCTTTTTTGTGCGAAACAACCAAATTTTACTACCTTTGTACTATGGCTAAACAGAATATCAACAAAACCAATGCTGCTCGACTGCTCGACAAGGCGAAAATCGCCTACGAGCTGATACCCTACGAGGTCGATGAGAACGACTTGGCTGCAACCCATGTTGCAGAGTCGCTTGGCGAACCAATTGAACGAGTCTATAAGACCTTAGTCTTGAAGGGTGACCGTAACGGGCACTTTGTATGCGTTATTCAGGGCGATAAGGAGGTCGATTTGAAGCTTGCAGCCAAGGTGTCGGGCAATAAGAAATGCGACCTTATACCGATGAAGGAGCTACTTCCGACAACGGGTTATATCCGTGGTGGCTGCACTCCAATAGGTATGAAAAAACCATTTTCGACCTTTATTGACGAGTCGTGTTTGGAGTTTGACTATATTTATATAAGTGCCGGACAACGAGGTTTGCAGTTGCGTCTTGCGCCAACCGACCTTATAGCCTATACTCGTGCCAAAACAGAGAAATTAACACTTTAACCTATATGAAACGACTTTTTACTACTCTCTTTTTGCTATCGGCTATCGTGGCTTATGGTCGCGAGGAGCGAATGAATCACAATTGGCTATTTCGCATTGCGACAGATGCAACAGCCGACTACTCATCTGAGGGGCTCGACTGCTCCGATTGGCAGACCGTGCGCCTTCCACACACTCCGCGTTACGAGAAATACTACCCGGGTGAGCAGTGGCAGGGTATCTGTTGGTATCGCCATAGCGTAGAGGTGGATAACCTGCGCGGTGAGCAGTGGTGGCTCAATATCGAAGGTGCAATGAATGTTGCCGATGTGTGGGTAAATGGAGTGCATTGCGCCCACCACCTTGGAGGCTACCTGCCGTTAGCAGTCGATTTGACAAGACACCTTCATAAGGGCAATAATAGTATTGCGGTGCGCCTTGATAATAACGACAATCCGATTACGGGCCCACGCCCGATTAAGCGATTGGATTTCTTCTGGTATGGAGGTTTGTATCGCAATGTATCGCTCATTCGCAAAGGCGAAGTAGCTATAACTCACCCATTTATCGACACCACTGCCGGTGAGGGTGGCGTATTCGTGTCGTATGATAAGGTGAGCAAAAAGTCGGCAGATGTAAATGTCGCGGTGTCGGTCGAGAACGACGGTAAAAGAGCGAAGAGTATTGTGGTTGTTAATCGTCTGCTCGATGGCGATAGGCTGGTTGCCGAGAGCCGTACCGAGCAGAAACTCAACGGCAAGAGTCGCACGACTGTAAGGTCGACTATCAAGGTCGAGAATCCACGCCTTTGGTCGCACCTCTCCCCTTCGCTCTACAAATTGCAGACCCTGGTCGAGGTCGGTGGAAAGGTAGCAGATAGCGAGAGTCGAAAGATTGGCATCCGCTCTATCGAGATTAAGGATAACGAACTCTATATAAACGGCGAAAAGAGCTTCTTGCGAGGTGTCAATCGTCACCAATGCCACCCATATATCGGCTACGCCCTTTCGGACAATGCTCAGGTGCGTGATGCGGTACGCATCAAGGAGGCGGGATTTGACTTTGTGCGCCTATCGCACTATCCGCAATCGACCGCTTTTTTGAAGGCTTGCGACTCGCTCGGAATCTTTGTGCTGAATTGCGTCTTTGGCTGGCAGTATTTCAATCATAAAGAGCCAAAATTCCGAGAGTTCTGCTATCAGCAGACTCGTGATATGGTGCGTCGTGACCGCAATCACCCATCAATCTTAGCGTGGGAGGCGTCGCTCAACGAAACCAAGCAACCGGCAGACTTCATTGCCGAGATGAGTCGACTCGTACACGAGGAGTACCCTGCACCATATTGCTACTCAGCGGGCTGGCAACGCGGTTACGATATATATGTTGAGTCGCGCCAATTCCGCATCTTCAACAATGTGAAGGAGCACGATGTGCCACTTATCGTCTCGGAGTATGGTGATTGGGAGTACTACGCTAACGACGGAGGTCTTACTCAATATGTGCGTGGCTGGCGACAGAAACCCGAACTCTCTTCGCGCCAACTCCGTGAGCATGGCGAGAGGCGTATGGTGCAGATGGTCGAGAACCTCAGTACTGCTCATACTGACAACCTCACCTCGGTAAAGGCTATGGCGGATGGCTTCTGGGTGATGTTCGATTACAATCGTGGTTACACTGACGAGATTGAGGCGTCGGGTGTAATGAGCCTCGACCGATTGCCAAAATATGCCTACTACTACTATCGTTCGCTTCGCCCCGAGGGAGAGCCAATGGTCTATATTGCATCCTACCTCGATGAGAATTCACCTGTGGAGAAGGCCATAATTTCGAACTGCGAGGTTGTGAAACTCATCTCCGAAGGCAAAGAGGTCGGTAAGTTGCAATTTAACCCCTATGCAAAACCTTTGCATACCTTCCAAAAGGTTGCTTTACCCGACTGCAACAACCTAACAGCCATAGGTTTTCGCAATGGCAAGGAGGTGGCGCGTCATACTGTTCTTGCTCCTGAGGCTTTGACCAAGATCGCTATCGAGTGCAGCGAATGTGGTGTAAAACTTGGCAAGAACGACCAGATTTTCGTATATGTTCGCTTGCAGGATAAGAACGGAACAACGCCAAATTTCACAGGTGGCGAAGTTCAACTTTCTATCGAGGGCGATGCGACTGTCGAGGGTGATAATGTGTCGCCATTCCGTGCCGGCGTGGCATCGTTTATCATTCGCTCGGGCGATAAGGGTGGCGAGATAAAATTAAGAGCCAAGTATGGCGCAATGACCGACACTGCCCAGTTATCGTTCTAAGACGACTTGTGCCAAGCCTTGCAAAGGCGACTTTACTCGGTTTTTTCCGCAATCATAGCGCAGACAACTCTGCCACACCGCCACCGACCCGAATAATCTTTGAGTGGGTCGAAGGTCCTCAGCAGGCGAGAGCAGACCGAGCAGATGAAATGTGCAGAAAACCGAAGGTTTAGAAGCTTGATTGAAAAGACGATGTCAAATTTATTTGAACAGAAGATTTTCAATTAAGATTCTAATGTTGCGTAGCAACACTGCACATTTACAGAGCGAAGATAAGTCTGCCGAGCCGCCACAGGAGCAACGACCCCGGCTCTGGGTCGAACGGTCGCCCACCCACCAACACGAAAAAAGAGAAGTCCTCTCGAACTTCTCTTTTCGTACCCAGAGCCGGGGTCGAACCGGCACAGGGGTGAACCTACTGGTGTTTGAGACCAGCGCGTCTACCGATTCCGCCATCTGGGCTTCTGCCGATGCTCTTTCGAGCGGTTCAGCGGTGCAAAGGTAAGAATAATTTTTTGATTTACAACCCAAACCTTAATTTTTTCGCAATTTTTTGCAAAAAAAGAGAGAAATGCGTTGTTTGCACGGGTTATATCAACTCTTTGAGTGCTGAGTAGAGGCGTTGTACGGGTAGCCCCATAACATTGTAGAAGGAGCCCTCGATACCCTCGATGCCGATATAACCGATCCACTCCTGAATACCGTATGCGCCCGCTTTGTCGAGTGGGCGATACTTTTCTACATAGTAGTAAATCTCCTCTGTTTCAAGCTTGCGGAACGACACAAGACTCTCCGACGAGAATGAAACGGTGCGCAAAGTGGTGCGGAGTGTAACGCCCGTAACAACCTTGTGAGTTGCACCCGAGAGCGAGGAAATCATCTCGACGGCCTCCTCTTCCGAGTGGGGCTTTCCGAGAATTTTATCGCCAAGGATAACCACCGTATCGGCAGTGAGAAGGATATCTTTTTCGCCCAATGCGTGCGGATAGGCGTTGCTTTTGAGTTGCGAGAGGTACTCGGCAACCTTTTCGGTGGCAAGGTCGGCAGGGTAGCACTCTTCGCACTCAAATTTCTCGGCAAGGGTGAAGTCGAGGTCGCACGCAGCCAACAACTCACGACGGCGAGGTGATGCCGAAGCGAGAATAAGACGGTAATTTTTTAGTCTATCTTGCAGTAACATAGCGACCTATCTTCTTCTAAATTCGGAGCATATAACTGCGGTTGCAACCGCCACATTCAACGACTCCGAGCCGCAGCGGTCGGCAGGGTATGGCGGAATAAGCAACTTGTGCGAAACGGTTTCGGCAACCTCTGCCGAGATGCCTTGTCCCTCGTTGCCCATAACGATTACGCCACTCTTGTCGAGCTGTGCCGAGTAGATATTTTCGCCTTCGAGGAATGTGCCGTAAATCTTTGTGTTGCCCTGATTACCAAGCCACTTGGCGAGGTTGGTGTAATGTACACGGACTCGCAAGATTGCCCCCATCGTAGCCTGCACAACCTTTGGATTGAAGCAGTCGGCGGAGTCCTCCGAGCAGACAATATCGCTAATGCCAAACCAATCGGCAAGGCGGATGATGGTGCCGAGATTTCCCGGATTTTGCACTCTATCAAGAGCCAAAACGAGATTTTTATCGGGTTGCGCCTTTGCGAGCGAGTGGCGAGGTAGTTCCACAACCGCCAAGACCGTGTTTGCCGTTTTGAGTTGCGAGATGCGCTCCATCTCCTTCTCGCTGATAATCTCGCCCTCCGAGAATATAGGCTTGGTCTGCAAGATGCGATGAATATGGAGCGATGAGTTGCGAATCTCGCCCACTAACTTCTCGCCCTCGGCAATAAATGCCCCCAACTCCTCACGCCCTTGCTTAGTCGCAAGCGACTTAATGTCAAGTATTTCAGCTCTCGTAATCATATTCGATATGTTTCGCCTTCGGTGGCGATTTCGGTATTTTCAAAAATTGCTCTCGCCTCTGCCAAAAGTGGCTCTTTGTCCTTGTAGCGAGAAGAGAAATGGCCAATCAGCAACTTCTTGACTCCTGCCGCCAAAGCGGTCTTTGCGGCATCCTCGGAGGTTGCGTGACCGCGCTCCTTTGCCTCTTTTTTGTGGGTTGCGCCGTAGGTCGCCTCGTGGTAGAGCATATCTACGCCTGCAACATATTTCGCCACTGCGCCCGAGCGATTTGTGTCGGAGCAGTAGGCATACGACTGCGGTGGGTGAGCCACAAATGTTATCTTCTCGTTTGGCAGGATAGTGCCATCCTCCAACTCTATGTCGTTGCCCTCTTTGGCTGCAACTATCTGCTTGATGGACAGCCCCCAACGCTCGATTGCGAACTTATCGACATTGCGAGCCAACGGCTTCTCGCGGAAGAGGAAACCAGCCGTTGGTACTCGGTGACGGAGTGGAATGCTCCACACCTCCAAAGTGCGGTTTTCAAAGATTATCTGGTGCTTTGTTGTATCGACCTCTATCCACTCTACCTCGTAGGGCAACTCCTTGTCGAAGTAGCGGAGGTGACACTCCAAAATCTCACCAAAAGGCTTTGGAGCATAGATGGTTAGCGGAGTTTTCTTGCCGTAAAGACCAAGTGTCGAGATAAGCGGAAAGATGCCAAAGCAGTGGTCGCCGTGCAGGTGCGAAATAAAGACTCCTCGCAACCGCAATGGGTTTATGCCATAGCGGAACATCTGCTGCTGCACACCCTCACCCGCATCGACCAAGTAGTACTGCTCATTGCAGTTTACCACCTGTGCCGAAGGGTGTCCGTTTGCAGTCGGTTTGGCTGACGAAGCCCCTAAAATCGTTACACTTATCATAGTTAAAATTGTTCTGATTGGTAAATTTTGCACGAATGTGTCGGTCGCCAAAATCCTCACATACCTTTTAGTATGCTGCGCTTTTGTCGCCTAACATCGCACAAAATTTCCTCAATCACCTCCAATTTTAAGGTTTTTGGTTTACTGTCGTCTATTTCTGCGAGGCCAACCAACGCTCTGCATCGAGTGCCGCAATACAGCCCGAACCTGCCGCAACGATAGCCTGGCGGTAGTGTGGGTCGCGAACATCGCCCGCTGCGAAGATACCCTCAACCGAGGTCTTCGAGGTGCCAGGCTCAACAACGATGTAACCCTGCTCGTCAAGTTCAACCTTACCCTTAACCAACTCGGTGTTAGGGTGGTGACCAATAGCAAGGAAGAAGCCCGAAATCTCGATGTCGTACTCCTCGCCGTCGCCTTTGCGGAGTCGCGCACCTGTCACTCCGTCCATATCGCCCAAGACCTCGACAGTGTTGTGCTCGAACAAAACTTTGATGTTTGGAGTGTTAAAAACTCGCTCCTGCATAGCCTTCGAAGCACGAAGGAATGGCTTGCGAACGATGAGATAGACCTGACGGCAAAGCGATGCGAGATAGGTAGCCTCCTCGCAAGCGGTATCGCCACCACCAACAACTGCTACATCCTGCTTGCGGTAGAAGAAGCCGTCGCAAGTTGCACACGCACTCACACCCATACCACGGAACTTCTTCTCTGACTCCAAACCGAGGTATTTTGCCGAGGCACCGGTGCAGATGATAACAGCCTCTGCCTCAATCTGTTTCTCGCCATCGACTGTGAGAACGAAAGGTCGCTTCGAGGTGTCGATGTCGGTGATGATACCTGTACGAACATCGGTGCCGAGGCGCAAAGCCTGCGCACGCAAATCGTTCATCATCTCGGTGCCCTGAACGCCCTCTGGATAGCCTGGGAAGTTCTCAATTTCGGTTGTTGTTGTGAGCTGTCCGCCCGGCTCAATTCCCTCATACAATACAGGGTTCAAAGCTGCACGAGCAGCGTAAATCGCAGCGGTAAATCCCGCAGGACCGCTACCGACGATCAGTACTTTAATTCTCTCCATAATTTTATATTTTTTTGTTTGTTGTCTTCTTAAGGCTTAAAGCGCAACCCCTAATAACCGCTAACGACACTAACGCCTCTAATTTTGTTTGCGCCTTGATTACCCTCAGAGTTCCCACTCTCAAATTTCCCACTTTGCAAAGGTAATAAATATCCCGTAAATGCCGAAAATTTGTGTGGAGAAAAATCTCCGGGTTTGCAAAAACAAAAAAAAATCTCTATATTTCGGACTGTAATATGCCGAATTTTGGGTTGTAAATAGTTGCAGAATAGGGCTAATCGTTTGTGATATAAATGGTTATGGCTTGTTTGGTTGCACTATTCCAAATGGGCAAAACGAGATGTGAAAAGATATTTTTTACTAAAAACACATAAAACACAACAAACAAATTTTTAATTTATTAAAAACTATGAAAAAATTATTTTTGGTTTTGGCAGCTGCTGCAATGACATTCAGCACTGCAATTGCACAGGAGACTGCAACTGCAACCGCAGAGCAGCCTGCAACTGAGGTAGTAGAGGCTGTTGAGGCTCCTGCTGAGGCAGTTCTCGATGCAGAGACAGAGATTGCTGGTGATTCGATTCACTATGTTCTCATGCAGAAGTTCCTCGAAGGTGGTTGGGGTTGGATGCTCCCAATCCTCATCGTATTGGTTCTCGGTATGGCTATCGCTATTGAGCGTATCCTTTACCTCTCGCTCTCGACTATCAACACCAAGAAGTTCATCGCGCAGGTTGAGGCTGCTTTGAACGAGGGTGGCGTTGAGGCTGCAAAGGAGGTTTGTCGTAACACTAAGGGCCCTATCGCTTCTATCTACTATCAGGGACTTGACCGCTATCACCTCGGTCTTGACGCTGTTGAGAAGGCTGTTGTATCTTACGGTTCGGTTCAGACAGGTCAGATGGAGTCGGGACTTGGTTGGTTGTCGTTGTTCATCTCTCTCTCTCCATCACTCGGATTTATGGGTACCGTAGTTGGTCTCGTTCAGTCGTTTGACTCGATTCAGGCAGCAGGTGACATCAGCCCAGCACTCGTTGCAGGTGGTATGAAGGTTGCCCTCTTGACAACTCTCCTCGGTCTGATTGCAGCGATGGTACTTCAAGTGTTCTACAACTATGTAATCGTTAAGATCGACGGTATGGTTAACGAGATGGAGGACGCTTCGATTACCTTGACCGATATCCTTACTGCTTACAACAAGAAATAATTTGATTAACGAATAATCGTACACAGACGAATTATGGAAAAGAAGTTGAATATGTTGATGGTAGGACTCTTCGTGGTTACCCTCGCTTTTGTTGCTTGGGCGGTAATCTCGGGAGGTTCGGAAGTTGCCATCAGTTGGAACCTCATGTGGGGCTACGCATTGCTCGTTGCGGCAATCGTAGCAGTCCTCTGTGCGGCCATCAAGGGTACGATTACCAACCCTGCGGGATTGAAGAATACACTTATCGCTGTTGCTATTGTTGTTGTAGTTGTTGGTGCAGCACTCGGCGTAGCATTGAGCCACGACGGTTTGGTTATTCCGAACTCGGCTGGTGGTGTATTTAACGACCCATTTGATTTGGCAATCTCCGAGACAGGTATTATTGTTACTTATATTGTAGCAGTTGCTGCAATTGTTGTAACAATCGTAGGCGAGGTTCGCAACGCATTAAAATAGTAGTAAGTATTTATGGCTAAAAATAAGAAAGCACCAGAAATCAACGCCTCATCGCAAGCGGATATCGCATTTACCGTGCTGATCTTCTTCCTTGTGGTTTCCACAATGGATATCGATACCGGTATTGTGCGTATGTTGCCACCTATGGCCGATCCGAATGTGAAGCAGGAGGATATCAAGGTGAAGGAGCGAAACCTTCTCTTGGTGTTCGTTTCGGGTTCGGGTAACATTATGGCCGGAGGAAAGGTTATCTCGTTGAACGCTTTGAAGGACAAGGCGAAGGAGTTTATCCTCAATCCGCTCGACGACAAGGATCTTCCCGAGAAGAAACCTACCGAAATCGAGATGCCTAATGGCTCGAAGTGGGTATATCCTGTGAGCGAGGGTGTGATTTCGTTGCAGAATACCCGTGATACAAGTTATCAGCGCTATATCGAGGTTCAGAATGAGCTTACTCGTGCCTTCAACGAGGTGCGTGACGAGGTTTCGATGAGCAAGTTCGGCAAGAAGTTCGCTGACCTCGAAGAGGCAGAGCGCAAAGTAATAACCAAGGCGATTCCAATGAAGATTTCGGAGGCAGAGCCGCGTAAAATGGCAAAGTAGTATGGCAGTAATGAAGAAAAAGGGCGAGCGTGAAGTGCCCGCTATGTCAACAACATCGTTGCCCGATGTTGTGTATATCATCTTGTTCTTCTTTATGCTTTCGACTTCGATGCGCGACCAGGAGTTGCTCGTAACTTACAAGTTGCCTGAGGCTACTGAGGTTCAGAAACTCGAAAAGAAGAATTTGGTATCGTATATCCACATTGGTACTCCGGCTTTGAATATGCAGGCAAAGTTCGGTACCGCTCCTCGTATTCAGTTGAACGACTCGTACAAGACAACAAAGGACATCTTGGACTTCGTTGCCGGTGAGCGTGACAATTTGAATGAGTCGGACCGTGCTTCGATGACTATATGTTTGAAGGCAGACGAGAATACTAAGATGGGTGTTGTGGCAGATGTTAAGCAAGAGCTTCGTCGTGCCAACGCCTTGAAATTGTCCTACGCATCGTCAAAGGTCCTCAGCTATTAGGACTTGGGCTTGATGCACCAAAAACGGAGGGTTTCCATTTATGGGAAATCCTCCGTTTTTTATGTATAAAAAGTCGTTATATAATATATATAAGGTAAGAATGCATAAAAATAGATGCTTTTTATCTCTTTTCCTTGCTCAAATAGTTGGTTTTTAAAAAATTTTCATAACTTTGTAAAAGACAATATGGGTTTGAGCAACCAATAATATCGTTTTTAAATAAATTATAAACAACATTCTGCACTGTTTAAATAGTATGCAGTCGAGGTGTTGTTTATGAAAAAAGATAGAGATACGAGTTGGAATAATAAGATAATATATAGAGTTATGAAAATGCGAAATCTTGTGTATGCGCTTCTGTTTATGGCATTCGCCATAGCGTGTACAAATGACGGGGATTTGGGTGGAGCACCAACCCCCCCCCAAGGTGGTGGCGAGGTCGTTGAGCCTTCACAACCTGACGAGCCTGCCTATATCTCATTGGGCAGTAAATATGTTTTTGCCGAAATCGATGGTGGCGTGAAGAGCGTTGCTGTTGATGTAAATTCTGCCTGGGAGTGGGAGATTACCACCTCGGGCGAGGAGTGGTTTTCGGCAGAGCGTGTTGATAACAATCTGGTCGTAACAATCAGTGATAGCGCCGACAAACTCGAACGCAAAGGAGCCATTACCGTAAAGGTTGGCGAGGGCGAGAATGTTGCCGAGGCTTCGTTGGCTGTTTGGCAGATTGGCTCCGACACCGAGGAGCTTATCTACGAGGTCGAAACCACCGAGCCCAACCAGCGCGTTGTTGCGGCACCCATTCTGACTCTGCAAAATGGCGGTAAGATGACCGCCGATTTTGGCGATGGAAGCGAGCCTGGCTTCTACGAGAGTCAGCGTGTATATAAGGATTATGCCGAGCCAGGACGATACACCATTATCATTAGCGGAGAGGATATCCATAACCTCGAATTTGCCTATGAGGATAGCATCTGTCCAGAATTGAAGCATATCTACTCGTGGGGTAAGATGGGCTACAAGAATGCAGCAAATATGTGTAAGGGTTGCATCAACTTGGAGTCTATCCCTGCCGATGTTGCCGGCTCATTCGAGAATGTAGGCTCTTTCTTGGCGGCATTCCTCGGTTGCGAGAAGTTGCAGGCTATCCCTGAGGGGTTGTTCCAATATGCTACAAAGGCGAGGAGATTTTGTGATTGCTTCCGCTATACCGCTTCGATTAGCGAGATTCCTGAAAACCTCTTTGCAAACACCACCTCAGCAGAGGAGTTGTATGGTGTTTTCTGGGGTACAGGTACCGATTTCGATATTACCGAAGAGACGATGAAGTTGAAGAGTGGCGAGAATATGGTTAGAGACAGTTATCCAGCCGAACTCGAAGGAACGATTAAGGGAGGAAATCTCCGTTCTGTACCCGAGGGTTTATTCGCAAAGTGTCCGAACGCCACACGCTTTGAGTATATCTTTGCTGCAACTGCCATCGAGTCTATCCCCGAGAAGATTTTTGCTGCCAACAGCGCAGCGACCAACTACGAGGGTGTTTGCTACGCTTGTACCAACTTGGCAAGTATTCCTGCCGATCTGATGAAGAATGCGACTTCGGCGCTCAATATTAAATATATGTTTGCAGGTTGCACCTCGCTTACCGAAGTTCCTGCGGCAATGTTCGAGAATTGCACCGAGGTAACCAACTTGGAGGCGTTGTTCTATATGTCGTCGGGCATCAAGAGCGTAAAGAAGGATACCTTCAAGGGTTTGTCGAAGGTTAAGACTATCGGCTCGGTATTCCACGGCTGCACCTCGCTCACCACCCTCGAAGATGGCGTTTTCGACGGTTTGACCTCGGCAAAGTCGTTCAGATACTGCTTTGCAGATTGTTCCTCGTTGCGCACTATCCCTGCCGGCTTGTTGAGGGGTATGAATAGTGCATACGACTTTGAGTATATGTTTGCTGGCTCGGCGATTGAGTCTATACCGGAGGCTCTGTTCGATGAGGTCCGTAACTGCGATTTGGCGGACTATTCCTATATCTTTGCCAATTGTAAAAACTTAAAGACCTTACCGGCACAACTCTTTGACCACATAACAAAGTCGTCATCAACAGCATTCAACAACATTATCTCTGCTTCGGGTGTTGAAACTATCCCTGCGGGCTTGTTCGAGAGTTGTGTAGATGTGGGCACGACATCTTTCGAGGCGGTATTTATGGGTTGTCCCGAGTTGCACACCATCGAAGGCTCAATCTTCCCAGAGGCTGCCATAACCTCGATGAAGCAGATGTTCCACGGCTGTCCGAAGTTGGTGAATATCCCTGCCGATTTGTTCAAGCCATTTGGTAAGGCAAAATTAAAGTTTACCAACACCTTCACGGGTTGTACATCGTTGAAGACCTTGCCTGAGGGGTTGTTTGCAACTTGCACTAAGGCTACCCACTTTACAGGCACCTTCACCGATTGTACCGCATTGGAGAGTTTGCCTGCAAACCTCTTGTCGGCTTGTGGTGAGGTTAAGTATGCGGAGCGTATGTTCTTGGGTTGTACCGCATTGAAGAGTCTGCCTGAGGGCCTATTCGCAGGCTGTCCGAAGATTGAGAAGTTCGAGGAGACCTTCGCCGAGTGTACCGCACTCGAAACAATACCTGAAAAGTTGTTCTCGGCGATTGGCACAACCACCACAAGCATCGTATTTACCGCTTGTTTTGCCGCTTGCACCTCGTTGAAGAGTATCCCTGCGGGGTTGTTCGACACAGTGCGCCGTATCAGCTTTATCGACCTCTGCTTTGCCGATTGTACATCGCTGACCGGCGAGAGCCCATACACGATGATTGGCGAGGAGAAGATACACCTCTACGAGCGCACGCAAGGTACCGACTTCCCACGCATACCGAGCAACAAGTCGGCTCATATTGGTTGCTTTGCGGGTTGCACAGGCTTGACAGACTACGCAACAATGCCGGAGGAGTGGACAGTGATGCCAGAATAGATTGATTATACAAAAACACAATACAAAATTTAGGTTAGTTATGAAAAAGGTTGAAGAAATCTACGCAGTTCCTTCGTTGGAAGTCGAGGAATTGGTAGTCGAAAGGGGATTTTCTCTGAGTAGTAATTATGGTGACTATGGTGAAGCCGGTCAGGACTCCGGTTACCTTGACAGTGATTTCGAACTCTAAAAAACAGATTGGACTATGAAAAAGATTATGAAACTTTTGACCGTAGTTGCAGCAGCTGCAATGGGTCTTACTTCGTGCCAGAATGGTTTTGAGGAGAACGATGTAAATGGCGTTGTAAGTGGCAATGTCGTTGTTAAATTCGTATCGGAGGAGGCTCGTACCTCGGTTGATACTACGGGCGACACCCCACTCTTTGCGTGGGACGACGATGAGACTTTTGCCGTTTTGGAGCAGACTGATGCACTTGCCGAGGCTACTTCGGTGGCATATACCAAGGTTGACGGCAAGGCAAATATCGATGCCGAGTTCGCAGTAAATGCAGGTAAGGAGGCGTATGAGTATATCACAGTATATCCTGCAAGTGGCTATGTTTCGGCCGATAATATCAACGCAGCAACCCTCGTTTTACCAGAGTTGCAGGTTATGTATAGCGATGAGAGCTACGACCCTAATGCCGATTTGATGGTATCGATGCCGGTAGTAACCGATGTACAGCCTACCGAGGCACAGCAGTTGCGCTTCACTCGCTTGGCAGCGGTTGTAGAGATGTCTATCAACAACCTCACTCTCGCAGCAGGCGAGGAGGTTGAGAGCGTGGAGTTCACCGCCAACGGCAAGACTTTGGCAGGTAGTATCACTGCCGACCTCGAAAATCCACACGAATTTACCGTAGCCAAGGGCGTTAGCAGCGTGTCGGTTGTTACCACCTCGGCTAACAAGGTATATTTCACCGTATTGCCTACAACTCTCGAAGTAGGCGATGCTTATAGCGTTGTGGTTGTTACCAACAAGAGCATATATATCAAGCAGCGCTTCATCCCTGAGGGCAAGTCGCTTGCGTTCGAGGCAGGTAAGGTTTCGCGTTTTGGTGTAAATATGACCAATGCAGTAGTGGCAGAGAAGTGGCGACTTGTTCGCGATGCTTCGACACTCAAAGAGGGCGATATCGTAACTATCGTAGCGAAGAACTACAACTATGTTATCGGTAAGCCAAGCCCGAGCGTATATCCACTCGCTTCGCAAACCGAGGTTGTTAAGGCTGGTAGCTACATCTACCACAATCCTGCGGATGATAGTGCCAACCACATGATGCAGACCTATACCCTTATGCAGCGCGATGCAACTCTCAATCTATTCGACTTCTACAATGGCGTTGATTTCGAGGGCGACACATCGGTAGGTTTTGCACAGGCAACAGGCTCGAACAACACTCCAAAGCTCCAAGCGTTCTGCGATAATAGCACATTGTTCGAGGTGGGTATTGCCGACGGTGTAGCAACTATCACCGCATCCAAGATTTCGGGCTCGTACAAGTATTGGAGATACTATCACGCAACCTCCGCTACATCGCGTAAGTTCGATTTGACCAGCTCGGCAGTTACCAATGATGCGAACAAGATTCTTCTCTATCGCCTCGAAGGTGCAGTAGGTGAAATCCCTGTTGTAGCAGCAGTAGTAACCGTTCCAGATAGCGACGAATCAGTTACAATCGCTGAGGAGGGTGTTGCTGAGGCTACCGCTATCAAAGATGTAGTGTTTAACTATGTTGGCGACTGGGAGATTGCAGTAAGCGACAATGCCGAGTGGCTCAATGTTGCATACGATGCAGCGAAGAACTGCCTTGCATACACCGCAGAGGCTAATGTCAATCCAAAGCGTGATGCTGTGGTAACTATCACCGCTTCGATGGAGGGTCAGGAGTCGCTCACTTGGTCGTTCAATATGCTCCAAAAGGGCGCACCTGAGGAGGTTTCGATTGCTGAGTTCAAGACCAAAGAAAAGAATACAGATATAACATATAAACTTACGGGCGTTGTAAAAACTGTTCCAAGTTCTTATGGAAATGCGTATGTAATTGAGGATGGAGCAGGCAATCAAGCCGACATCAAGTACTTGAAGAATGAGGATGACGAATATGTAGTTGAGGCAGATGATAGCAAGAAAATAAAGGTTGGCGATGTTATCACCGTTACCACCGTAGTAACATCAAGTACAAAGGGTGTTGGTGGTAGTTATGCATACCCATCTTACTATAAGGGATACTATCGACTCAATGTATCGGCTGGTGTAGCGGTAGATTATACCGGTGGCGATGTTGCTATCGAGGTTAAGACAAGCAGCAACGGTAGCGTGACTGTGCCAACTGCGGTTGAGGGTACAATGGAGGAGTGCGACTACGCAACATTTAGCTACAACGGTGGCGACACTGCAACCGTTTCGTTCACTTCGGAGAACACAACTTCTTATGCTCGCGAGGCTGTTGTAACCTTCACTTATGGTTTGGCTTCGGCATCTGTAACTGTTCAGCAGGGTGTTAATCCTGCCAATAAGATTGGTTGGGAGCTTGTTACCGATGCTTCGACTCTCGCAGTTGACGATGAGGTGATTATTGTTGCGAAGAATGCTAATAATGCCGTCGCTTGCCCTAGTGGACCAAGTGATACAAACTACCCTGCAACAGCAATCTCAAAGACAGGTAATGTGATTTATGATGTAGAAGAGACCGCTGCTTTGGTGTTTACATTGATAGATGACGGCGATACAAATGCCTCGACTATGGCATTGAAGTTCACATATAAGGACGGCACTACTCGTTATCTCAGCGCTACCAGCAGCACCGGATTGAGATCGCGAGATAGCATCAACGATAGTGCAAGATTTACAATTAGCATAGAAAATGCTGTGGCAGCTATCGCTTCTCCTAATAAGCAAGTATACTACAATAGCAGCACAGGAAAAGTTTTCTCCGCAAATACAGCGACTAATTCTAATGTAACCAAGGAGGCTAACTTTGTCTGCATCTACAAAAAGCAGGTTAAATAGTAATTTGTTATGAACTTCCTAAAAAATATCTTCCGAATGGCTATGGTGGCATTTGCTGCCATAGCCCTATCGGCGTGCGAAAAAGGCGGGGGCAACTCGGGTGCGGGCGACGACTCCAAGATGAAGAAAAACCCTGCGTGGAGTGTATCTTACGCAGGTCCGGCAGAGATTGGTGGCGTAAGTTACAAACACACCGCCACCGTAATCAGCAGCGACGAGAACACCTACACCGTAGTTACCGTATATGCCGACGAGTTCCAAGCATCGAAATTGGAGGCGTTGGGCGAGGATCTTATCAAAGATATGCACGAATACCTCGAATACTACAACGAGGTATATGGTACCGAGTATCAGTTTGCGGATCTGCTCGACAAAGGTAGTGCGATGATTGGCTTGGCGGATCTCCTCCCCGACAACTATATGGTGTTGGCCATTGGTATCACTCCCGAGGGCGAGTTGAGCGGACTCTATGCCACATCGAAGGCATTCGAGGTTAAGGAGGAGCAACCTTCGGAGCTCTACTCGGAGTGGCTTGGCAATTGGATATTCAAGGGCGACAACGGTATCTCGAACAATGTGACAATCTCGCAGAAAACTGCCAACCGAGAGATATATCTTAGCGGTCTTATGGGGCTTCCGTTCGACATCGTGGGCGAGTACTCGGCAGAGCGCAACGACATCATCTTCTCGGCGCAGGTTGTGGCTGAGAACTACGAATTCAGCGGCGGTCAGGTGGGCGATGTTCACCTCGTTGGCGTGGATAGAGATGGCAAATACTACGGACTCGATAACGGAAACTATGGCATCGCCATTGCGGGCGTTACCGAGACTGGTCATCGTGAGATTGTGCGCTACGGTGTAAATCAGTCGGGTTATCCAAAGTTTAATGCGATGTTCCTTACGGCGTATATTGGTGGCACATATTATAACCTCGGTGAAAATATTCCGGCATTCAACGGTCTTGCGGAGCTTGCACCTGCATCATCAACTGCAAGCGCAGCACCTATGCGCTACTCGTTCAGCAAAGGTCGCCTCGCCACCAAGGCGTTGCACCTCACCCTCGGCGAGAAGATTGAGTCAGCAAGATTCTAACACATACTCGCTTTTAACTATTGGCGGATAGGGGCATTATGCTATATCCGCCAATATTTTATTTTGTAGAACAAAATATCTTTACTACCTTTGTCATAAATTTAACCTAAAACCATAAAATGATGAAAAAGATTTTTTCTGTTATCTTGACCGTTGCAGCCGTTGCATTCGTAGGTTGCAACGATAGGAGTGTCGAAACATTCAAAGAGGCTGCCGACCCTGTGGCATTGAGCGACGAGGCAAAGGCTGCTTGGGAGGATGTTAAGTGGGGTATGAAGCTTGCTTGGGGAACACCCGACTTGGTATATTCGCGTAGCGAAGTGCCTCAGAACCTCACCGAGGAGTATAAGGTGGTCGCTTGGAAGGGCGAGAAGGTATCGGCTCAGGCTGTGCTTTGGACTGCAAAGGAGTTGAAGGGCGTAGAGTGTGAAATCTCGGACTTTAAGTCTGATGATGCAACCCTTCCTGCTTCGATTGCAAAGGCTCACTTTGTGCGCTATACCCTTGCCGACGAGTCGAGCAAGTCGTGTCTTTGTGGTCGCCCTAACGGACACCCTGCAATCTTACAGGCGGATATGCTCGACAACATCGAGTCGATGGATATCGAGGCAAATACTGCTCGCCCAATTTGGATCTCGGTGGCTGTACCTCACGATGCTAAGGCGGGCGTCTATAAGGCAACCTTAAAGGTTTCTCGTTGCGGTCTTGGCTCGAAGAAACTCCCATTGGAGATTGAGGTTATCGACCAGGAGTTGGCAAAGCCATCGGATTGGAAATTCCACCTCGACTTGTGGCAGCACCCATCGGCTGTTGCTCGTGCCGAGGGCGTCGATTTGTGGAGCGAGGAGCACTACGAGGCTATGCGCCCATTGATGCAGATGTTGGCAGATGCTGGTCAGAAGGTTATCACTGCAACTCTCAACCGTGACCCTTGGCAGTATCAGTGTTTCGATGACTACGAGCCAATGATCTATTGGTCGCTCTACGACAACGATGTATGGAAGTACGACTACTCTCGCTTCGACAAGTGGGTAGAGTTTATGATGTCGTTCGGCGTGGATAAGCAGATTAACTGCTACGGAATGTTGCCTTGGGGCAAGTGCACTATCGACTATCAGGATATGCGCACCGGAGCAAAGGATAACCGCAACCGCAAAATTTCGACCACTCCGCAGGAGGAGCAGTATGAGAAGGTTTGGGCACCATTCCTCAAAGATTTCTCGCAGCACCTTCGCGAGAAGGGCTGGTTGCATATTACCAATATGGCAATCGACGAGCGCAAGCCGGAGGATATGGATGTTGCAGCTGCTATGATTGCAAAGTATGCTCCTGAACTTGGTTTTGCTATGGCTGACAACCACGATTCGTACAAGCGCTATGCGAATATGCGCGATGTTTGCGTGGGACAGCGCCATTCAGTAATGGCACCAGAGGAGATTGCAGCACGCCGTGCAAATGGCGATGTTTCGACCTTCTATGTATGTTGTAGCACCCTCTTCCCTAACGCCTTCACCAACTCGCAGCCATACGAGTCGGAGTTGCTCTGCCTCTACGCCTTGGCTCACGACTACGACGGTATGTTGCGTTGGGCATACAACTCGTGGCCGGCACGCCCTGAGTACGACTCTCGTTTCCGCTATTGGGCTTCGGGCGATACATATATTGTCTATCCGGGAGCTCGTTCGTCGGTGCGCTTCGAGCGATTGATTGACGGTGTGGAGTTGTACGAGAAGGTGCATACCCTCCGTGCGAAGTACGCCGATAATCCTGAGGTGCTTGTTCCTATCGAGGCAGAACTCGCCAAGATGCGCGCTCTCAACCTCAACGACGCTTCGTACGACTGGCGACCATTCCTCGCCGAGATTAACCGCTTGGTGAACGAGGTGGCACAGAAGTAATCTCGCTCAAAGCAAATACGATAGCAGATATGAGTCATCCGATTTGGATGGCTCATTTTTTTCGGTGGGAACTATTGCAATTTCGGGCGGTATGTAGTAAATTTGTCTATGATTTCGTCGGTGGCACAATATATTCTTTCGGTACAATATCTCGATATGATGTCGAGAACGCTTGGCTCTCGGCAGATATACCCGATTTTCGAGGAGGGGAGCAACAGGCCCTCCTGTTCGATAGGCAACTCAGTAATAGTCTTTGCGGTGATGTGCAAGGGACGGAAGATGGCTATGCGTGTATATATGCGCCCACATCGTAACTTGCGGGCTATATATGGTGAGAGATACTATCCGATGGAGCTACTTGTAAATTCGAGCGATAGCGAGTGTGGGCTGGCAGATGTAGTGCTATGCGATTGGTATGAGGGTGTGTCGTTGCAGAGCAAGATAGAGGCTTTGTGTCGGAAGCCCGATAAAATGGCGGTATTGTCGCAGATGTTTGAGGAGTTTGCTTTGTCGTTGCTCAATGAACGGTGGGCGCATGGCGATGTGAAACCCGAAAATATCATCTTCTCGAATGATGGACTCCATTTGATAGATTTTGACGCAATGTATCGTGAGGATTTTACGATAGATGACTGCGTGGAGATTGGCACTCGACAATATCAACATCCATTGCGAGATAAGAACAATTTTGATAGTAATATCGACGACTATCCGATAGCCCTTATAACGACAGCTTTGGCGGCAATGTCGCTGGATGCGTCGATTGGGCGAGATGTACCGCAAAGTGACCGCCTACTAATTACACCCGACCTTGCCATAGCAAATCGGGATGATGTGTTGCATCGAATAGAGCGTCTTTTTGCCGAAAAAGGGGATGTCCGCCACTATCGTATAGCAAGACTACTACATTCGCCAATACCGGCTTTGCCACAGCTCAAAAATCTGTTGGAGATTGCACCTACCAAAGAGATTTTTGCCGACACCCCTACTCTTGAATACTACAATGGTTATTGGGGATTTGCCGTGGATGGTCGATTTGTTATTCCTCCACTCTACGACCTTGCATTCGAGTTTAGCGAGGGATTAGCATTGGTCAGAGTGGGTGATGTGTGGCACTTTATAGATACGAGTGGTGCGGTGGTCATAACTTGTGGCAGAGGTGTAGGTATCAAACCATTTCACGGAGGAGTGACAAGCCTTATGCGCGAGGATGGAGAGTTTGTAATATATCGCGATGGGCGTATAGAAAAAAAATTATAAGAGATGTATTCACAGGAGGTTACACGCTGTCATCGTGCGGCAATAGTAATAGCCATCGACCAATCGTGTTCGATGAGCGGTAAGATGAGTCTAAACGGTTACGAAAACACTAAGGCCGAGGCGGTGTCGATGGTTGTTGGAAGATTGGTAGATGAGTTGTTGCTTCGCTCACATCGTGATGATGGCTATCGTCATTACTACGATATAGCATTGGTGGGTTATTCGGGCGATAGTGTCTATTCGTTGCTTGGCGATGAGTTGGCATTCTACCCAATAACCACGCTTGTGGGGAAGGAGGTGCCTCGTATGAAATATACACTAAATCAGAGAGTGTATGACGGAAGCCTACACACTCTTCCAGAGGAGGTGTCACAGTGGGTGAAACCTTGTGCTCATGGTGCTACACCTATGTACAAGATGATTTGTAAGGTAACAAATCTTGTTGCTGAGTGGTGTGGTAGGGAGGAGAATTGCGATAGTTTTCCACCATTGGTATTCAATGTAACAGATGGTGAGGCATCTGATGCGGATTACGAAAAGTTGCGTTATGCGGCGAAGTGCCTACGAAGTACAGGAACAAATGACGGTAAGACGCTCTTTCTGAATATACATATCTCTTCCAACACCGAACATGCTGCCATTCTATTTCCAAATATCCACGAGGTGCCGCTATCGATTCGCCATGCCCATCTGCTGATGGATATGTCGAGTGTTATGCCCGAGCAGATGCATCATTATATTCGCAGGAGTCGTACCAGCGGCGACAAACCACCATATATCGCCATGAGTTACAACTCTTCGATGTCGGAGCTGATAACCATGTTGAATATTGGTTCTCGTAGTTTGGTCGTTGGCTTGTGATAAAAGCCACAAAAAATTCCCCAAAATTTAACCTTTTTATCTCTTTCGTGTCTTAATAGGTAGAGAAGCAACTTAAAACTTTACCTATATGAGAACAAAATTCAGACTTTTAGCACTCTTGTTGGCTGTTGCAACTATATCGGTGCAATGTTCTGCCGATAAGGATGAGACCCCTACGGTTCCATCAGCAATTGAGCAATTCTTCACTGCGGATACTTTTACCTATGAGGGTAAAACACTTGGTTATCAGCAGTGCAATTTCCAATCATCATTAGAGGGCTCTTCGGCGCTTGTGGTCGTATTGCATGGTCAGTATGCCAATGGCTCGGACAATGTGTCGCAGTTGCGTCAGGATGCCATGATAAAGGTTTGGCACTATCTCTATTCCAACAATATCAAGGCTATGATGTTGGCTCCGCAATGTCCTGTTGGCTACGATTGGGATGAGGACCCAGAGAAGACGAGTCGAACAACGATGTCGGAGTTCCTGAAAGCGTTGATAGACATCTATGTGGTAAAGTGGCCAAACATAGACCTCTCTCGTATATACATAATGGGCTATTCCGATGCCCATAAGCCTGCCGGAGCGGGTGGAGTGTGGAGAATGCTCTCCGAATATCCCGATATGTTTGCTGCGGGTATGGCGGTAGCATCCAGTCCTGACGACTCTATCTCACCGGCCAAGATTGCCAAAACACCGGTGTTGTTTGTTAAGGGAGAGAGCGATATCTATGCACCATCGACTATGCTTGACGGTTTTTCCGATTGGGTACATGACGAGGGAGGAATTATGCGAGAGGATGTTATTCGATCTGTTTCGCGAGAGGAGTTGTGCCGTGAGGCATTCAACGCCGAGCGACTCGATTGGGTGATGCAGTACAGTCGAAAGTAGAGATAGGATATTTGTAATGAGAGGCAGCCATTTGATTGGTTGCCTCTCTCTTTGTACTTAGTTCTTCACTCGGTATGCTCTCTGCACCCCCTTGATTCGCATAATGGCGTAGAGGAGTGTATCCACAACATTCACCGAAGGCACCTCCACGCTAATTGTTCCAACGCCCGTACCGTCGCCTCGTGAGTTGAGATTGATGGAGCGGATATTCAACTTCATATCTCGGCTCACAACCTCGGTAATCTGATTTACTAGACCTGCCGAGTCGTTGGCGTGTATTGCTATCGTAACACGGAATGCTCCCTGTGCATTCTCTCGCCACTTTGCCTCCATCACTCGATAGGGGTACTGCTCGCGCATACGCTTGGCATTTGGGCAGTCGGTGCGGTGAATTGTGATACCCGTATTTATCGTTACAAAGCCGAAGATGTCATCTCCCTTGATAGGGTTGCAACACTTGGCGAGTTTATAGACAATATTGTTTATACTCTCGTCAATAACCAACGCATCGCTCGACTGCTTCGACTGCACCTGTGCCGTAGTTGCACGGCGGCGAGCCTCCGCCTCCGCCTCGGCAGCACGGCGCTCCTCGTCAGCCTCGCCCGAGAGCCACTTCGCCAAAATCTCTTTAACCACCGCCAAGTCAATCTTCTCCTCGGCGATAAGTTCGTAGAGTGCTGTTCCGGTGCGCTGCTTGTAGTACTTGCAGAGGTAGGCGACCACCTCATCAATACTCTTTGTTATCTTCCAGTTTTTCAGCTTGCGCTCCAACTCCTCACGACCGAGGTTCGCGCTCTTAGCCTGCTCCTCACGAATTACAGATTTTATCTTCTGCTTCGCCTTTTGGGTTACGACAAAGTTGAGCCAATCGGACTTTGGAAGTTGGTTTTTCTGTGTCAAAATCTCCACAATATCTCCATTGCTCAACTGCTCACGAATAGGCACGGCACGACCATTGACCTTTCCGCCCGAACAGGTACAGCCGAGGTTGGAGTGGATATCGAATGCGAAATCCAACACCGTAGCCCCCTCCGGCAGTTTGCGGATATCGCCATTTGGAGTGTAGACAAAAATCTCCCCCGAAGCAGGCTTTGCATCGAAACGCTCGGCGATATCCTCCTTGGTTTCGCTCATTGTTTCACGCAGACGCTGCAACCACTTCTCGCTGGTCTGCGCACCCTGATTAACCCCCTTGTAACGCCAATGGGCTGCGATACCCAATTCGGCTATGTTATCCATTCGCTCGGTGCGAATCTGAATCTCCACCCACTTGCCATTGCCCGCCGCTACGGTGGTGTGTAACGACTCGTAGCCATTCGACTTCGGAATCGAAATCCAATCACGCATACGGTCGGTATTTGGTGTGTAGAAGTCGCTCACGATGGAGTACGCCAACCAACACTGCGCCTTTTCGAGATTTTCGGCACAATCAATGATGATTCGAATGGCGAAGATGTCGTATACGCCCTCGAAAGGTACCTTCTGCTTGCGCATCTTGTTCCAAATCGAATATACCGACTTGGTACGGCTCTTTATGTGGTACTTTATACCGGCTGTGTCGAGTCCTTTGCGGATAGGCTCGACGAACTTTTCGATAAAGTCCAATCGCTCCTTCTCTCCCTCACGCAACTTGTCGGTGATATGACGGTGGTCGGCTGGTTCAAGTTGCGCCAACGAGAGGTCTTCCAACTCGCTCTTTATGTTGTAGAGTCCGAGTTTGTGGGCAATCTGCGCATAGAGATTCATCGACTCCCATGACTTCTTCTGTCGCTTCTCTTCCGGGAATATCGCTATCGAGCGCATCACTTCGAGGCGGTCGGCAAGTTTTATCAAAATCACACGGGGGTCCTCCGAGTATGACACAATCATATCGCGGAAGTCTGACGCTTGGTCGGAGTGGGTGTTGAGTTTCAACTCCGAGATGCTCGCCAAACCGACAACGATACCGATAACCTCCTCGCCAAACTCCTTGCGGATAGTTTCGAGTAGAGTGTTGAGACTCTCCTCGTCGCCATTTTTTGCCTCTATACGCACCACATCGTGCAGTATTGAGGCAACGGTCGAGTTGCGACCAAGTCCTACTTCGGTAGCGACGATATGTGCCACCTCAACGGCGTGGTCGAGCATCGGAGTTCCGTCGTAACGAGTCAAGCCCTCCATTCGTTCCTCGGCGAATAGAAGAGCCTTGTCCACCAACTCCTGTGTGGTAACCGAAAACTGATTGGCTACTGCTTTGCGCAATTTGCTGTATCTCTCAAATAGTATCATTGGTTTTCCGTTTTCCGTTTTATAATATATAAACGCTCTCCGGCGGTGGCGTATTGTTTCACTTCCTCTTCGGAAAGTGCGTTTTCGTATTCAATTTCCTCCACCTCGAAGCCACATCCTCGTAGGCGGTCAGCGTAATCTCTACCATAAATGCGGCGGTGGTCATACTGTCCAAACACCCTTGCTCGCTCCTCAGGCGAGGTTATTGTGTCATCCTCGAAGGTTGTTTCTCGCTCGTAATCTTGTGGCACAAGCACCACTCCCCAACCCCCTTTGCGGAGAATGCGATGTAACTCTCGCAGAGCCTTCCTATCATCTTCGACATGTTCGAGAATATGGTTGCAAATCACCACATCTACACTCTCATCTTCGAGCGGAATATCCTGAATGTCGAAGTGCCACTTTGCCAACGGACTCTCCAAGTCGGCGGTGAGGTAGTTGTCGGAGTGCTCCTTGCCGTAGTGTCGCTCGAATTGGCGTTTTAAGGCAACTTCGGGAGCTATATGAAGCAGAGTAGGGTAGCCATTCAGAAGGTCGGTTTCTCGCTCGATGTAGAGCCACAATAGTCGATGTCGCTCCAATGCTAAGCATCGTGGGCAGAGGGCATCTCTGCGCGATACGCCGTAGCCGTATGGCAGAAATTCTCGCACCTGCTTACCGCAAATTGGGCATTTGCGACCCTTGCCGGCATACCACAAGCCAAGCATTGGCACACCCCAACCTGCAACCCTTTGCAACAGAGAGCGTGGGATGTGGTTTAGTGCCCACTTGACTATTTTTTGCACAATGCCCATATCTCTTTACTCTTCGAGCACCTTATTTACATCGTTCTCTGCCTTGCGCAGTTTCTCACGGCAGAGAGCAATAAGTTCGGTTGCTCGTGCCACACGCTCCGAGAGGGTGTCGATGCTATTTTGCTCCTCTCTGAGCGACTTCAAAATCGCCTCGATTTCGGCTATCGCCTCTTTGTAAGTCATATATTCAGCTTTTAGCTATTAGCCATTGGCCATTAGCTTTTTGTTATTTTTGTGATTTTACTCTCAATTTCTCCGTCGGCAAGTGATATATTGATTGTATCGTCAATCGCCACATCCTCAACGCTTTGCAACGCTTTGCCCTCCTTACGGGCTATGGCGTAGCCGAGGCGGAAGATGCGCTCAGGGGCAAAGTTTGCCACCAATGTAGCTATACCGTCAAGTTTCTGCTTCTCGCTCTGCAATGTGCGCTCCGCCAAGTGTCGCACCTCTGCCGAAAATTGCTCCAAGCGGAGTGCTGCCGAGTGCGTGGCTTGTCGGCAAATATCTCGCAGAGTTATGGCGCAATACTCCAATGCTCCATCGAAGTCGGCTGCGCGCTGATTTAACCACGCCGCCACCGCAGTCGGTGTTTTCAGTGGCGTGTGTGCCACCATATCGGTAACGCTCGTATCTTTGTCGTGTCCAATACCTGTCAATATCGGTAGCGGCATCTGCGTTACGGCAAAGGCGAGGTGGTAGGAGTTGTAGCACTCCAAGTCGCTCGTTGAGCCTCCACCACGAATTATCGCTACTGCATCAAACTCCTCCGAGCGCTCGGCTATGGCGTAGAGTGCTGCCACAATGCTCTCGTCGCACATCTCGCCCTGCATTGTCGCCTCGAAAAGCTCGGTTTTGATGCGGTATATGCTTCTGCCGAGTTCCTTCATAAAGTCCTGATAACCCGCTGCCGTAGCACTCGAAATTACCGCCACTCGTTGCACAACCAACGGCATCGCTTGCGAGCGGTTCATATCCCACACGCCCTCCTTTTGGAGTTGTTCGATGCAGAGTTGCTTGCGACGCTCCATATCGCCTATGGTGTGCAGAGCGTCAATCTGCTGAATTTGCAATGACATACCATAGACCGCGTGGTGCTGAACGGTAGCCTTGAAGAGTATCTTCATACCTTTCGTCAGGCGTTGTCCGGTTTCTTGTTCGAAGCGACCAATGGTGCTCATCACCTGCGAACGCCAAATTGTAGCCCTCGCCTGCGCCTCGGTTGCTCCCGTCTTTTCGTTCTTCTCTATGAGTTCGATGTAGCAGTGCCCCGAAGCGTTGATTTTTATGTCTGCCACCTCCGCACACACCCACACCGGCAACGGCAAAGCCTCTGCCAGAGCGATTGATATTCGCCCTTGCAGTTGCGCCAGAGTTATATGCTGAATAGCATTCATAAAATTATTCTGATTGGCTCTTTTTGCACTGCTCTTCGGATAACGAAATGCTCACATAGGCTCACTATGCTGCGCTTTCGTTCCCTCGTTTAGCACAAAAATAGCACAATCACCTCTAATTTTATAGTGTTATAGTTTTTTGCCTTGCTCTTTTAAATCCTCAATCCTCAATTCTCAATCCTCAATTATCGTATCACGATATACGGTTCTTTCGGCATCGTCTTTCCCTTTGGGAGTTGCACCGACAGCACATAGTCGCTATCTACCGCCTTGCCCTGCTTGGTTGCGGGTTGCCACACAGGCATATCCTCTAATACTCGCAACACACGCTTGCGGAGTTGGTTGTCGGTAGATTGCAGGATATCGCCCAAATTGAACAAACCATCTGCCGAGATGGTGTAGCGTGCCACAAACCTCGCCACGCCCCAATTTTCGTCCCACTTCACTCGCTCCTCGACATAGTCGGCAAGCGATTTTCCACCCGAGAACTCCGCCTCCTTGTCGTAGCGAAGGGTTACGATGATAACACCATTGTTTGCCCTCTCGCCATACTTGGCAACGGTTGCTTCGTCGGCTGCGAGATGGTCGATATGCTCGATATTCTCCTCGGGAATATGTCGCACACTCTCCATCTCCACACTATTGACAATATACAAAGGCGTTTGTGTCTGCGCTGAGGCAGACACAAAATGCAAAATGCAGAGTGCAAAATGCAGAATGAGAAAATAATTCTTAATTCTCAATCCTCAATTCTCAATTTGATAAACAAAGTTTATCCGAGTTCCTGCTCCTTCAAACGCTCCGCATTCTCGGCTACGATAAGGTGGTCGATGCAGTCCTGAATATCGCCGTCCATAAATGCCGAGAGGTTGTAGATTGTATAGTTGATGCGGTGGTCGGTGATTCGGCCCTGAGGGTAGTTGTAGGTACGAATCTTTGCCGAGCGGTCGCCTGTCGATACGAGAGTCTTACGCTTCGAAGCAATCTCGTCGAGGTACTTCTGGTACTCCAAGTTGAAGATACGGGTACGCAACTCCTCGAAAGCCTTCTCGGTATTCTTAATCTGCGATTTCTGGTCCTGACACTGCACGACGATACCTGTCGGAATGTGGGTGAGTCGGATAGCCGAGTAGGTGGTATTCACCGACTGACCACCAGGACCCGAAGCACAGAAGATATCCTTGCGAATATCGTTCCACGACACCTCCACATCAAACTCGTCTGCCTCAGGCAATACCGCCACCGAAGCCGCCGAGGTATGAACACGACCTTGGGTTTCGGTCTGTGGCACACGCTGCACACGGTGTACGCCCGACTCATATTTAAGGGTGCCATATACGCTGTCGCCCGTAACTTTGAGGATTACCTCCTTGTAGCCACCAACAACGCCCTCAGAGAACGAGGTTACTTCGTAGCGCCAACCCTTCGACTCGATGTACTTGGTGTACATACGGAACAGGTCGCCAGCGAAGAGTGCCGCCTCGTCGCCACCCGTACCACCACGAATTTCGAGCACTGCATTTTTGCCGTCTTGTGGGTCCTTTGGGATAAGGAGCAACTTAATCTCCTCCTCCATCTGCTCGATTGCAGGTTCGAGTTCGGAAATCTCCATACGAGCCATCTCACGAAACTCCTCGTCCTTCTCGTTTGCGTGGATATCCTTCGCATCGGCCAGAGCCTGAATCGCCTTGCGGAATCGCTCCGAGGTCTCGATAATTGGCTCCAACTCCTTGTACTCCTTGTTGTACTGAACGAACGCCTTAACATCCGAAATCACTTCGGGGTCGGTGAGTTTCTGTCCCAACTCCTCGTACTTGATTTTCAGACCATCAAGACGCATCAAAATTGAACTATCTGCCATAAAGGTATGTTTTATAAATTAGTACTCAATCTCCCTTGGTAGATTATATTTCGGTCGCTTTTGAACCTATTTTGGTCTATTTTTCATCTCTTTTCAGTTACAATGTCCCGCATTGCGACATCAAAGAAGCTGAAAAATCCACTCAAAATAATTTCAAAATCGTCTCGACCTAATTTATAAAACCTACCTTTTAAGATTTTTGCTATCAGCCATTGGCCATTAGCTATTATTGTTAAAAATGTATTTTTATTTCTACTCTTTTGCTTATGCTTATTTCAACTCGCTCAACCAGCGGAGCAACAAATGTTGCCACTCCTTCTGGTAGGAGAATCTGTCGTAGTTGCCCCAGCCGTGTCCGCCCTCGGGGAATACATACATAGCAGCTTTAACACCGTGATAGCGCAATGCTGCATAGTATAATGCTGCTCCTGCCGCAGGTACGGTGGTGTCGTTGTCGCTCAATAGAAGAATTGTCGGTGGTGTATTCTCACTCGCAATCTTATTCATAGCCCACTCATCAGCCTCCGATTCGGAGTGCTTCTTGCCGAGCAGGTTACGGAACGAGCCTTTGTGGGTATTGAAGTCGTTTGCAGTCAATACCGGATAGAACAAAATAGAGTAGTTTGGCCTATCCTCCACAGCAGGGATATTCGAAGCCGAAGCGGCAAGATGTCCACCTGCCGAGAAGCCCATGATGCCCACCTTTGCAGGGTCGATATTGAACTTCTTTGCCTTCTTGCGCACCACGCGGATAGCCTCGACTGCATCTTCGAGTGGAACCTCCTTGTGACCATTTGGCAGACGGTACTCCAAAACGAATGCAGCAATGCCATTCTTGGCGAGCCATTGTGCCATCAGGTAGCCTTCCTGGTCCATCGAGAGCTTCGCATAGCCTCCACCCGGACAGATTACTACTGCCTGACCTGTTGCCTTCGATTCGTCTGCCTTATAGTAGTAGAGTACCGCCTCGGTAGTATTTACCAAGCGGTGAGTCTGCGCTTCGTATGCCTCGCCCGTCAAACCGTTTGAGTGTGGAGCATTGTCGTTGCTCCAAAGAACGATTTTCTCGTTCTGAAAGTAGTCTGTTGTACGCTTCATTTCGCCCTTCTGCTGCGCTGTTGCAGCCATTGTTGCCAACATTGCTGTTAATATAAAAATTCGTTTCATAATACAAGTGCTATTTTACGATATTGATAATCTTGCCAGGTACAACGATAATCTTCTTCGGAGCAGCACCTTCCAACCACTTCTGCGCCTCCTCCTTGGTTACGATATCCTTCTGAATATCGGCTGGCGAGGTTGTGAGTGGGTACTCCTGCTTGAAGCGGAGCTTACCGTTAATCATTACCGGGTACTCAAACGCGTTTTCAACGAGATACTTCTCCTCGCACACAGGGTACGAAGCGTCGCAAGCACTATCCTCGTGACCGAGCATTGACCACAACTGCTCTGTGATGTGAGGAGCAAATGGATTGAGGAGAATGGTGAGTGGCTCCAAAATCTCGCGCTTGTGGCACTCACCCAACTCGTTCACGCAAATCATAAACGCAGCAACCGAGGTGTTGAATGAGAAGTTTTCGATATCCTCTCTAATCTTCTTAATGGTCTTGTGTAGGGTTTTAAGCTCCTTGTCGGTAGCCTTTTCGTCGGTTACTGCCCACTCGCCCGTGCGGGTGTGGAACAATCGCCAATACTTACGCAAGAACTTGTGAACTCCGTCGATACCGTTTGTGTCCCAAGGTTTCGACTGCTCCAATGGTCCGAGGAACATCTCGTACATACGGAGAGTGTCAGCACCATACTGCTCGACGATATAGTCAGGGTTTACAACATTGAACATCGACTTCGACATCTTCTCGACAGCCCAGCCACAGATATATTGACCATTTTCGAGAATAAACTCTGCATCTTTGAACTCTGGTCGCCAAGCACGGAAAGCATCGAGGTCGAGAATATCATTTTTAACAATGTTTACATCGACATGAATCTCCTGGGTTTCGTACTCCTTGCGAAGGTTGAGCGACACAAATTTGTTTGTGCCAACCACACGATATACAAAGTTCGAGCGGCCCTGAATCATACCCTGGTTAACCAACTTGCGGAATGGCTCGCTCTCGCAAACATAACCCAAGTCGTAGAGGAACATATTCCAGAAACGAGAGTACATCAAGTGGCCCGTAGCGTGCTCGATACCGCCGATATAGAGGTCTACACTGCGCCAATAGTCGTTTGCCTCCTTCGATACGAGAGCCTCCGAGTTGCGAGGGTCCATATAGCGAAGGTAGTATGCCGACGAGCCTGCAAAACCTGGCATTGTCGAGAGTTCGTACTCCCAACCCTCAACGCGTGCCAATGGTGGCTCGCCTTGCTCGGTTGGACCGAAGTTCTCGATTGGTGGCAATGTCAAAGGCAACTCGCTCTCATCGAGAGGGAGTGCAACATCACCCTTATAACGGATTGGGAATGGCTCACCCCAATAGCGCTGGCGAGAGAATATAGCATCGCGCAAACGATAGTTTACGAGCTTCTTTCCAAGACCACGCTTCTCAACCTCGGCGAACATCTCAACAATAGCAACCTTAACATCCTTGCCATTGAGGAAGTCGGAGTTGATAAGGCAACCCTCTTTTGCATCGTACGATGACTCTTCGAGGTTTCCTCCCTCGACCACTGGCACGATCTCCAAACCGAAGTGGCGTGCGAATGCGTAGTCGCGCGAGTCGTGCGCAGGAACGGCCATAATGGCACCCGTTCCATAGCCTGCCAACACATAGTCAGATGCGTAGATAGGGATGCGCTTGCCGGTGAATGGGTTTGTTGCATACGAGCCTGTGAATACACCGCTTACACGCTTTGTCTCAGCGATACGCTCACGCTCCGAGCGCTTCTTGGTCTGTTCGATATATGCCTCAACAGCCTCCTTCTGCTCGGCTGTGGTCATATCTGCAATCCACTCGTGCTCTGGTGCTACAACCATAAAGGTTACACCGAAGATTGTGTCAGGGCGAGTGGTGAAGATTTCGAGTTTGCGGGTTTCGCCATTTGCCATCTCTGCATCGAAGAATACCTGCGCACCCTCCGAGCGACCAATCCAGTTGCGCTGAATCTCTTTGAGCGACTCGCTCCATTCGAGCGAATCCAAGCCGTCGAGCATACGCTGCGCATAAGCCGTAACACGGAGCAGCCACTGCTTCATTCGCTTCTGCTCCACGGGGTGACCACCACGCACTGACAAACCATCCTTAACCTCGTCGTTTGCGAGTACGGTGCCGAGTGCTGGACACCAATTTACCATAGTGTCGGCACGGAATGCAAGGCGATAGTTCTGCAACACCTGCTCCCTCTCTGCCTCGCTCTTTGCAGCCCACTCCTCTGCCGAGAAGTGCAATTCGGTAGTGCAAGCCGCCGAGATACCCTCGGTACCGCACTTTTCGAAGTGTGCTACGAGCTCGGCAATAGGCTCAGCCTTCTGCGATGCGGTGTTGTAGTAGTGAGCGAACATTTTGAGGAATGCCCACTGTGTCCACTTGTAGTACTCTGGCTCGCAAGTACGCACCTCGCGACTCCAATCGTAGGAAAAACCGATTTTGTCCAACTGCTCACGGTAGCGGGCGATGTTCTGCTCGGTGGTTACTGCCGGGTGCTGACCTGTCTGAATAGCATACTGCTCGGCTGGCAAACCGAAGGCGTCGTAACCCATTGGGTGCAACACATTGTAACCACACAAACGCTTGTAGCGTGAGTAGATATCCGAGGCGATGTAGCCGAGTGGGTGTCCTACATGCAAACCCGCTCCCGATGGGTATGGGAACATATCCAAAACATAGAACTTAGGTCGTGAGTTATCCACATCCACCTTGTAGATGCCTCGCTCCTTCCACTCTTGTTGCCATTTGGCTTCAATTTCCTTAAAATTATACTCCATACTTTTTATTTTTTGTTTTTGTTATCTCTTAGCTCGTTGTACTGAAAATCGTTCCGATTTTACCCTCTGGGAATCTGCTTGTTGTACTCTAAATCGCCTCCGATTTCACCCTCTTGGGAGATTCTCTAAATTCTCTAAACTCCCTAAATTCTCTAAACTCCCTAAGTTCTCTAACGCCTCTAACGACCCTAATACTTTAATCCGCTCGCCCCGCTCCCCCGAGCGTATGCGCACGCATATACGCACATTCAATCGGCAAAGATAGTGAAATAAAAGGAAATCGCAAAAAACAGTTTCGAGCCGATAAAATTAACGAGATTTGAGGCGGTAGCGAGTGCGTTTTTTTCATTGGTCGCGATACTCTTATTGTCCCCATTTTATTCGCCCCAAAATTCCTCAAAATCACCATTGTTGCCCTTGGAATTTCGCAATTTTTAGAAAAAAATCGATCACCGCAAAAAATGTTAATAACTCGTAAAAATCGTAAAATTGCAAATTTTTAATGCGCAGAAAATCAGCAACTTGCAAATTCAATGATAAGCGAAAACTATTTTGTGTGCAAAAACATAAGAAAAAAGAATAAATACACCCTCCGAAAAGGGCGAAATTAGCCCTGTTTGGAGGTAAAAAAAGTCCATATATATATTGTAATTCAAAAATTTTGCTTACCTTTGCGAGCCTTTTGGCACAATGAAATAGAGATTTGGGGCGTCAAACCCCCGTGATTATTAACAAATTAAAGGTTTAAAATGCCAACAATTCAACAGTTAGTTAGAAACGGCCGAGCTAAGATGGAGGACAAGTCGAAGTCTCCGGCTCTGGCAGCGTGTCCGCAGCGCCGTGGTGTTTGTACCCGTGTGTACACCACAACACCAAAGAAGCCTAACTCGGCTATGCGTAAGGTTGCGCGTGTAAGATTGACCAATGGCAAGGAGGTCAACGCCTATATCCCAGGAGAAGGTCACAACTTGCAGGAGCACTCGATTGTGCTTGTTCGTGGAGGTCGTGTAAAGGACCTTCCAGGTGTTCGTTACCACTTGGTTCGTGGTGCCCTCGATTCAGCAGGTGTAGACGGTCGTCGTCAGCGTCGCTCGAAGTACGGTGCAAAGCGTCCAAAGGCAGGTAAGAAGTAATCTAAAAAGAAACAAATTTTTTAACAGAGAAAGAAAATGAGAAAAGCTAAGCCAAGAAAGCACACTCTACTTCCTGATCCAAAGTTCAACGATGTTGAGGTAACTCGCTTCGTAAACAACTTGATGTTGGATGGCAAGAAGAGTATTGCCTACACAATTTTCTACAATTCGTTGGAGTTGGTAGGTAAGAAGATGAAGGATGCTGATAAATCTCCAATTGAGGTTTGGAAACAAGCCCTTGAGAATGTCACTCCACAAGTCGAAGTTAAGTCTAAGCGTATCGGTGGTGCGACATTCCAGGTTCCAATGGAGGTTCGTCCAGAGCGTAAGGTCTCTATTTCGATGAAAAACCTTATTTTGTTCGCACGCAAGCGTTCTGGAAAGTCAATGGCAGAGAAATTAGCTGGCGAGATAGTAGATGC
>JAZQYJ010000029.1:0-16354 GCA_045633465.1 Alistipes sp. | reverse complement strand
CGAATGCCATTAAATGTCATTTTTGTTGTCGCACAATTAGTTTCCAATTCTCGTTTTACGAAACAATTTCTTTGCAAACAGACCGTATGCAAAAACATTGCACACCCCCATTTTATTCTCTTCAACCTCTTGCCACCAACGATTTACAAACTCCCTCACCGAGCCAATGTGCGAATACACCCAAAGTGCCGTATTCATTCGCTCACGCAACAAATGTTTGCGTTGGCGAGAGGTGTTGTAACGCTCATCAAACCAGAGTTTTATATTCGACGACGAGTCGCAAAATGCAAGTCGCTTTGCAAGGCTTGTGCTGTGGCTTACACTATCAGGGAAAAGACGATGCACAGCCGTAGCACGGTCGATATAGGCAACCTCCGAATGAGCCGCCACATAGAGCCACATCGGCAAATCTTCGGTCAGCCATTCGGGGTGAGTTTCGGGCTTCTCGTTAGCATAGTATGCCAAAACTAACTCTCGGCGAGCCAGCGTGGTGCAATTCTCCACACACCAATCGTGCAACAACGCATCGAGCGAGGTATGCCCCTCTCCTACGGGAAAGCGACCGACAAGCTCACCACTCTCGTTTCGACGCTCTGCAAGAGTATAGCATAGCCCCACCTTGGGGTTAGCTTCCATCAATGCCACCTGCTCTGCAAGGCGGTTTTCGTCGCACCAATAGTCATCTCCATCGCAGAAGGCGATATATCGCCCCTTTGCCGCCTCCACGCAACGACGATAGTTCTTGCGCCAACCAACATTCTCAGTCGAAGAGATGAGATTTACCTGCGGATATAGGTCTGCAAACTTTTTGCATACCCCCAATGTCCCATCGCTACTACAATCTTCACCGAGAATAATCTCCACGCCGAAATTGCACCGTTGCGCCAAAATGGCATCGAGGGCTTTCGCCAAATATGGCTCGTGATTATAGGTCGTAACAACTACCGATACAAGCGGTGTCATAGCGATTATAGCTTTGTAAGTTTTGCCAACTTCGAGAGCAGGGTTTTCTCCTCGCCACTCGCAAAGCGAACAACAAGTTTATGATCAGTAGCGAGTGGTACAACCTGCACAATTTCGCCCCTACCGAATTTAGGGTGTTCGACACGCTCTCCCACCGAGTAGGCACAAGGCTCCGATGTAACCTGACCAACTGTCGAGGCGGTTGTTACTCGGCGCATACCCGACACATCTCGCTGTGGAGTTGAGAGTTGAGAGTTGAGAGTTGAGAACTTTTCTCTTGCCTCTCGTCTTTCGTCTCTCGTCTCTCGTCTTTCGTCTTTCGTCTTATTCTGGAAGCGGACATCGAAACGACGACGCAGAGCGTCAATGGCGCTCTCATTCTGGTCGCCACCACCGACAACCTTAACATTGCCAACACCCTGCTCGCCACGAGGTTTACGCAGATTGAAGTCGCACTCCACATATTGCTCGTCTATCTCCGAAAGGAAGCGGCTTGGTTTGGAGAACTCCATATTACCCCACTTAAATCGCATATCAACACACGATAAGGTAGCTAACGATTTGGCGCGAGTAAGTGCCACATAGAACAATCGTCGCTCCTCCTCGATACCTTCGACCGTTTCAAGCGCTCGTTGCGACGGAAAGAGATTCTCCTCGCAACCTACAACATATACATATTCGTACTCCAAGCCTTTTGCCGAGTGCACGGTCATCAGCGTTACACGCTCCTGCTCCTCCTCGTCATCTTTTTTGTCCATATCGGTCAGAAGCATAAGGCTCTGCAACCACTCCTCGATTGTTGCACTCTCGAACGACTCTCGCTCGCCATTACGGATTTCCGCCTCGACCTGTTCGTGGAACATCTGCATCGAATTGACAACCTCCTCCAAGTTTGCCACTGCCGACTGCGCCTCCGGCGTATTCTGCTCACGATAGAATGGCAACAAGCCACTGCGTACCGCAACCTCCATACCGAAGTCGTAGAGCCCTTTGTGCTCGCGTTCCAACGACAGTGAGCGAATGAGAGCCACAAACTCGGTAACCTTCTTTACAATCGCCTTCTCTACCGAGTCGGCAGGAGTCTGCTCGACCAGGGTATCAACCGCCTCCCACATCGACACCTGTCGCTGCTGCGCCATCGTTTCGATTCGAGCAACCGTGGTATCGCCAATACCTCGTGCCGGAGTGTTGATTATGCGCTTAAATGCCTCGTCATCACGAGGATTTATGATAAGGCGGATATACGAAAGCATATCCTTAACCTCCTTGTGGTCGTAAAATGAACTACCCTTGTAGATTTTGTATGGAATACCTCGCTGACGCAACGAATTTTCCAATGCCTGCGATTGGTTGTTGGTACGATATAGAATTGCCGCATCGCTCCACTCTTTGCCACCTTCACGCACTCTGTCACGCAAATCGCACACTATCATATCCGCCTCCTCACGGTCAGTATAAGCCTTGAAGATGCGAATCTTCTCGCCCGTTGCCCCCTCCGAGAAGCAGACCTTCTTCAAGCGGCGAGAGTTGTGATTGATGACCGAGTTTGCCGCATCTACAATGGTCTGTGTCGAGCGATAATTCTGCTCCAACTTAAAGACCTTTGCCTGTGGATAATCACGCTGGAAGGAGAGGATATTCTCGATTTTCGCACCTCGGAACGAGTAGATACTCTGAGCATCGTCGCCCACTACGCAGATGCGGGAGTGATGTTGCGCCAAACGACGCACGATTATATATTGGGCATTGTTGGTATCCTGATACTCATCGACCAGAACATACTGGAAACGCTCCTGATACCTCGCCAGCACCTCAGGGTGGTCACGGAAGAGGATATTCGTCTGCAACAGCAAATCATCGAAATCCATCGCTCCGTTGAGCTTGCAACGACGACAATACTCGGCATAGATATTTCCAAATTCAGGCATCTGCGCTCGTCTGTCCTCGGTTGCAAAGACCGAATTTTGAATATAGGCGCCAGGCGTGACAAGGTTGTTCTTCGCCATCGAGATACGCGAAGCGATAACGCCAGGCTTGTACTTATCATCGCTCAAACTCTTCTCTTTGAGGATTGTTTTGATAAGATTTTTCGAGTCGTTAGGCTCGTAGATGGTGTACTCCTTAGGATAACCCAGCGCCTCGGCATTTTCACGCAAAATTCGTGAAAAAACCGAGTGGAAAGTACCCATACAGATATATCGACTGCTTGCGCCTACCATCTTTTCGATACGCTCACGCATCTCGTTAGCCGCCTTATTGGTAAAGGTCAAAGCCATAATCGAGTGCGGAGCAACACCCTGAGCCAACATATAGGCGATGCGGGTAGTAAGCACACGAGTCTTGCCCGAACCAGCACCTGCAATAATCAGCGATGGCTCGTTATATGCCTCCACAGCAGCACGCTGTGCGGGATTCAACCCCCTCAAAATCTCTTCGTTCGTCATAGTGAGGACAAAGATAGTAAAAAGTTGAGAGTTGAGGGTTGAGAGTTGAGAGATTTTTTTTATCTTTGCAATATAAAGGATTTGACAGATGGGAGAACTTCTCGATAACTCTATAAAGTTTGTGCAGGGCGTAGGCGAGGTGCGTGCCAAGTTGCTCGAAAAGGAGCTTGGCATTGTAACCATGCGTGATATGCTCTACCACTTCCCATTCCGCTATATCGACCGTTCACGCACCTACAAAGTGCGAGAGGTGACCGAGGATAACGCCTCGGCTTATATCCAGCTACGACTGCGAGTTATCGGCAAGTCATTCGCAGGCGAGGGCAGAAAGCAACGATTCTCGGTCTATTGCGCCGACGAAACGGGGCGTGTAGAACTCATCTGGTTCAAGGGTATAAAGTGGATTGAGAAGATTATCGAGCCTAACCGAGAGTATATCGTTTTCGGTCGACCTTCGTTCTTCCGAGGAGAGTTCTCGATGATTCATCCTGAGATTGAGATTATCGAAAAGGCTCTCTCTCGCCGAGTAGAGAGCGGTTTGCAGGGTATATACTCCTCTACAGAGAAGGTTTCCACTACGCTCGGAGGAAAGGGTTTATACAACATCGTATGCTCATTATGGGGAGTTGTTCGTAGCCACATTAAGGAGTATCTGCCCGAGTATATCGTCCGCAAATATGGATTAATGTCGCTCGAAGAGGCACTCTACAATATCCACTTCCCGCAGTCGGCAGAGAAGTTGCGACAGGCGCAATACCGACTCAAATTCGACGAGTTGTTCGGTATTCAGCTGAATATTCAGGCTCGAAGGTCGGAGCGCACGGGGCGCAGAGATGGTTTCTTCTTTCCGAAGGTGGGCGATAAGTTTAACACCTTCTACCACACGAAGTTGCCATTCGACTTAACCGAAGGTCAGAAGCAGGCGGTGCGCGATATTCGCCAAGATACGGTGTCGGGTATTCAGATGAACAGACTCTTGCAGGGCGATGTTGGTAGCGGTAAGACCGTAGTGGCGCTGCTGTCGATGTTGTTGGCTGGCGACAATGGATTTCAGTCGTGTATGATGGTGCCAACCGAGATTTTGGCACGACAGCACTACGCCTCGATATCGAAAATGTGCGAGGGTGTGCCTGTGCGCGTGGCAATCTTGACGGGAACAACAAAAACAAAGGAGCGCCGAGAGATTTTGACCGCTTTGGAGGCGGGCGAGATAGATATTTTGGTGGGAACACACGCCTTGATTGAGGATAGGGTTAAGTTCTCGAACCTCGGACTTGTTATTATTGACGAACAACACCGCTTTGGCGTGGAGCAGAGGGCGAGATTGTGGACAAAGAATGACCAACCGCCACATATCCTTGTGATGACAGCAACGCCAATACCTCGAACTTTGGCAATGACCTTGTATGGCGACTTGGATGTGTCGGTTATTAAGGGTTTGCCACCCGGTCGTCAGCCGATAAAGACCTACCACTACTACGAGTCGGGGCGATTGACCTTGCAAAACTTTATGCGTCAGCAGATTGCCCGCGGAAGACAGGTATATGTGGTCTATCCGCTTATTGCCGAGTCCGAGAAGATGGACTACCTCTCCTTGCAGGAGGGTTTCGAGGCTATTGTGCGAGATTTTCCGTTGCCGAAGTATAAGGTCGCCGTTTGTCACGGCAAGATGAAGCCCGAAGCAAAACAGCAGGCAATGGAAGAGTTCAAGAGTGGCCAGGCGCATATTTTGGTCGCCACATCGGTTATCGAGGTGGGAGTTGATGTGCCAAACGCAACAGTTATAGTGATTGAGTCGGCAGAGCGCTTCGGTTTGGCACAGCTGCATCAGTTGCGAGGTCGTGTAGGTCGCGGCTCGGAGCAGTCCTACTGCGTATTGATGTCCGATGAGAAGTTATCGAAGGAGTCGAGCAAGCGCTTGGAGGCTATGTGCCAAACGACAGACGGCTTCGAATTGGCGGAGTTGGACCTCAAACTGCGAGGTGCAGGCGATATAAATGGCACGATGCAGAGCGGTGAGGCTTTCGATTTGAAGATTGCCAACCCAACCTACGACAATCAGATTTTGCAGGTGGCGCAGGAGTTGGCAATACAACTGTTGGGTGTCGATGCCGAACTCGCCCACCCTGACCATATCGCGTTAAGAGAGTTGCGCGACCGCTATTCTCCTGAACACAAGAGCGATTTTTCGGAGATTTCATAATAATTTACAATCGGATAGCGTTTCGATAGATATATGTTGGGTGCAAACAAGTTGATAAAAGGCGTGATATTTGCGTTGTTGCTCATTGCAGGGGTAACGACCACCTCGGCACAGGTATACCATGACGGAGAGGTATTGTATTATCGTGCCGCATATCGTGCCAAGTTGGTACCAAACATCGAGGCGGGCGAGATTACAGTTTCGACACGACTCGACACACTCAATGGCAGGGAGATGTATCGCGTTACGGGCAATGGTCGCACTTTGCCATTTTTCCGCTGGTTCTTTGATATGAACGACACCTATAATATATGGGTGGATAAGCAGACACTTCGCACTCAGCGCTTCGAGAGCGACTTGAAGGAGGACAACTACACCTTCCGTAGCAGCTATCGCTACAATTGGGATTCGATGAAGGTTCATACCTGGTCGCAGAAGCGACAGAATACTCCACGCACGAAGACGATGGATTTAACATCTGAGAGCATGGATGCTGTATCACTCTATTTCAACCTTCGTTCGGTAGAGCTCAACTCTTTCCGAGAGGGCGAACATCGACAACTCGATATGGTTTTGGAGGACACGATTCGCCACCTTCGCTACCGCTACATAGGGCCAGAAGTGTTGAAGGTGCCAAAGTTGGGCAAGTTCGATACGATGAAGTTTGCCTGTACAATAGGTTCATCGGAGGAGTTCTCATTTACTGACGGAACAGAGTTTTTCATCTGGATAACCAACGACGAGAACAAAATACCTGTAATGCTTGCTTCGCCAGTGCGAGTGGGCGAAATAAGGGCCTATATCCGCCGTTACGAAGGGCTCAAATATCCATTAACTTCGAAAATAACGGAAAACGGAAAACTAAAAACAAATTATTATATTTGCATAAAATATCTCAAAACTATGGAAGAGAACAAATACGATTACAACCCTGAGGAGGGTTACGATTACGAAAGAGAGGAGAACGAAGCGGTAAAGAAGTCGCTCCGAGGCTACCGAGTTGTGATTATTCTATTGGCTATTATCTTGGCAGGATTGTCGATTTTGTATTTCAACCTCAACCGCCAACAACAGCAGGACTATGCTCTGTTGCAGGCTGACCGAGATACTATTCAGAGCAATCTCAACTCGCTGATTACCGAGTACGATGATTTGAAGTATCAGAACGACACCATCGCCGCACAGTTGGAGAAGGCAAAAGAGATGGTCGAGCAACTCAAATATGAGCGTCGCCTCAACTACAATAAGATTAAGGCGTACCAGAAGGAGGTCGGCACACTTCGCGCCGTGATGAAGAATTACCTTCGTCAGATCGACTCGCTCAACACCGTAAATAAAAAGGTTATTGGTGAGAATGTATCGTTGCGCAAAGAGATTTCGACCGAGAAACTTCGTGCCGATGTTGCCGAGGAGCGCGCATCTGAGTTGCAGAACAAGGTAGCACAAGGCTCGGTACTTCGTGCAAGAGATATCACACTTGTAGCGTTGAATGCCAACGACAAGATCATTTCGCGCGTGAAGAATGCCGCAACCTTGCGTGTCGATTTCACCGTTGGAGCAAACGAGTTAGCAAAGGCCGGCAACCGCCCTATCTACCTCTGCATAACATCGCCTGACGGATACCTGCTCTCGACCGATGCTATGCCTACATTCTCGTACCAAGGCGCAAAGAAGGGCTATTCGGCATCGCGTGAGGTCGATTACCAAAACGAAGATATTGATGTCAGCATCTTCTATAAGGGCAGTGGCTTCATCCCTGGAACTTATAAGATTGAGCTCTATATGGATGGCAACCTTATCGGCTCGTCGGAGGTAGCTGTAAGATAATGATTAAAAAAACAGGAGATTATGAAAAAGTATGTTTGCACGGTATGTGCGTGGATTTATGACCCGGTAGTGGGCGATCCGGATAGCGGCATCGCACCGGGAACAGCATTTGAGGATATTCCCGAAGATTGGACTTGCCCAATTTGTGGCGTAAGCAAAGAGGATTTCAATCCGATTGGATAAGAGCAAAGCCGAGTCGCACGACTCGGCTTTCCTTTTAGAGAGTAGTGAGTAGTTATTAAAACTCTAATCCCCCTAACGCCCCTAATGCCCCTAACGACCCTATTAGCCTACGTGAGGAATTTGGCGACCGACGCACTCGTGCAAAAAGCCCACTTGTTCAAAATCGTCAATGATTGAGCTATTTTTTTGCCAAGCAAGGAGGCGAAAGCGCAGCATAGTAAGCCTATGTGAGCATTTCGACTTCCGACGATTGGTGAAAAAAGAGCCAATCAGAACGATTTTCTAAAAAGATATAGAGGAGTGTAAATGCTTACACTCCTCTATATCTTAACCTATACCGGTTAGATTAATTGTACTTGAAAGTTGCCTCGTCCGAAACAGTCAACTTCTTGCGACCCTTTGCGCGGCGAGCAGCCAACACCTTGCGGCCATTCGCAGTAGCCATACGAGCGCGGAAACCGTGCTTGTTGATGCGCTTGCGGCGCGATGGCTGGTAAGTTCTTTTCATTGCCATAGTTGTATCGTTTTTATTGTTTTTACTCTCTTATTTAAGCGCATAATCTCCCTATGCGAGGTGCAAAGGTACAACCTTTTTTCGATTTTGCAAAACCTTTTTCAAAAAATATCGAAAAAACGGGCAGTTTCACCGATTTATCAATAGAAATTACTCCTTAAAGAGGTCAATTTCGCCCCTCTCGACCTTGTGAAAATAGTCGGTCAGGGTTGCAATAAACGGAGAAATAACCTCGATTGTATCGGCAACAACGCTCTCGCCCTCGCCCTTTATGCGGTAGAGCATTGCGGCATAGAGCGCACGGAAGCAAAGTTCGGTATCGCTCATATCGTTCTCCTTACCGAGAAGCGAACGCAGGGTCGGAAGATACTGAGTAAGAACGGTATATCGCTGACTATACATCACATCCAGCTCCTGCTGATTCATCAGTCGCAAATGGAGGTCGTGAAGGTCGGAAATAAGGTGCAGGGTGTGGTCGAGATGCCCCGACTTCTCCTTACCCTCCTGCGCAAGCAACCCTGCAATATCCATATACCACGCCAAGAGCATCTGCTCCTGCTGAGGGTCGAGCTTGCGAGGCTTGACGAGTGTTGCATATACCGCCTCGGGCGAGAACTGCAAGGCGCGTAACAAATCTTCCAACTGCCACAGATAGAGTATGTACTCGGCGATATTCTCCTTTCGTTTCTGCTGTGCTATATCCATAGTTAATTATCTTTTGGGCAAAGATAATAAAAAGACGAAAGACAAAAGACGAAAGACGAGAGATTTTTATTATATTTGTCGTATGAATTTGAGCAGATACACAAGAAGAGCGAGTTCCGAGGTGAAAATCGGAGCAACAACCATTGGTGGCAACAACCCAATTGCGGTGCAGTCGATGACAAATACTGCAACTGCCGATGTGGAGGCAAGCGTGGCACAAATCGAGCGCATAGCCGATGCAGGTGCGCCCATTGTGCGCCTTACTGCACAGGGCAAAAAGGAGGGTGAAGCTCTCGCAGATATCGTGGCAGGAGTACGCCAAGACGGCTACCAGACAGCGATTGTGGCAGATATTCACTTTGTTCCCGAGATTGCATCTATCGCCGCCGAGTCGGTCGATAAGGTGCGCATCAACCCGGGCAACTACCGTACAAGCGGTGGCGAGTTGGAGGCCCTTATCGAGAAGTGTCGCAAGCGTGGCGTTGCGCTCCGCATAGGCGTAAATCACGGCTCGTTGGCAAAACATATTATCGACCGACTCGGCGACACACCGGCAGGAATGGTCGAGTCGGCAATGGAGTTTTTGCGCATCTGCGTTCGCGAAAAGTTCGACCAAGTGGTTGTTTCGATGAAGTCGAGCAACACGCGCGTTATGGTACACGCCTACCGTCTTTTGGTCGAGGCGATGGAGCGTGAGGGTATGGCATTCCCTATCCACCTCGGCGTAACAGAAGCGGGTAACGGCGTCGAAGGTCGTATCAAGAGCGCAGTGGGCATTGGAGCATTGTTGGCTGATGGCGTAGGCGACACTATTCGTGTTTCGCTAACCGAGGCGCCCGAAAACGAGGTGCCCGTAGCGCAGATGTTGGTCGAGCATTTCCAAAACCGCACAGGAGAGTTCGAGGTTAAGCACCCCGAGAAATACTCGCCAACCGAATATCGTCGTCGCACCTTGGCTCCGATTGTAGCACATAGCGAGATTACCGATGAATATATGGTTATGGATGCCACAAGCGGCAACCCTACTGCCGAGTGGCGTGCGGCAATACTCAATGCCGACCACGACAAACCCGTTGTTATCCGTCGCAAGTACGAGGGCTCTGCCGAGGAGGTGGCTCTCCGTGCTGCTGCCGATATGGGACAGTTGTTGCTCGATGGCTTGGCAGATGGCGTATGGATTGATGCACCGCAGATTTCGGAGGAGGAGTTGCACAGCATAGAGTTGATGATTTTGCAGGCAGCCCGTGCAAGATTTTCGCATACCGAGTATATCGCTTGTCCTTCGTGCGGTCGCACCTTATATAATATAGAGCAGGCATTGGCGGATATCAAGGCTCGCACCTCGCACCTCAAAGGGTTGAAGATTGGTGTTATGGGTTGCATCGTAAATGGTCCCGGCGAGATGGCCGATGCAGACTACGGTTATGTCGGTGCAGGTGCAGGACGCATTTCGCTCTACAAGGGCAAGGAGTGCGTTGAGCGCAATATCCCACAGGAGGAGGCACTCGAAAGACTGATCGAACTAATCAAAGCAAACGGAGATTGGCAAGAGCCAATCTGATTGAGAATTGAGAATTGAGAATTATGGTAGTACTACCACTTACATATTGGGGAAACATTGAGCATTTTGCCAACCTCTTACAAGCGGGCGAGGATGCGATTATCGACCTCGGAGAGAACTATGTGAAGCGCTCAGAGCGCAACCGCACCGAGATAGTTACACCTACGGGCGGAATGGTCTTGTCTGTGCCACTCGTTAAGGCAAATCGCCCACGAACACCTATGCAAAAAGTTTGCATAGACAACTCCAAGCGTTGGCAGCACCAGCATTGGGTGGCGATTCTCTCCGCCTACCGTTCATCGCCCTACTTCGACTACATTGCCGACCGCATCAAGCCGATTTATGAGCGTGAGTGGGAGTATCTCATCGACCTCAATCGTGAAATTCTGCAAGCGGAGTTCGATATCCTCGGCATTGAGCCGAAGCACCGCTTCTCGGAGCACTATGTTGAGCCAAGCGAGGCAACCGCAGACCTTCGCGACAAAAAAAGAGAGAGCAATTTCCGCTCTCCCCAATATTTCCAGATGTTTATGGACCGCACTCCGTTTGTCGAAAATGCTTCGATGCTCGACCTGCTGATGTGCGAAGGTCGCGAGGCTATTCAACTCTTGAATAGTTGCCAATTGTAAGCGACATCTCATCAACCTTATCACCCACCGTAACTTTTACGGCATTCGTACCCTTCAACTTCAAGGTGTCGGTACGATAGATTGTGCGTGCCACATTCTCGCACGCTACGGTGTCGCCATTTATGGTCAAGACAGGGCGACCAAGCGATGAATAGATGGTCAGCACCTGACGCTCCTCGGCACGGATATCTCGTTCCTTGTCGGTGATGTGGAGTGTTGGCTGACGGCGATTCCACTGCGACTTATAGAGGTAAAAGAGGTTTTTGCGACTCTTGTGGTCGCCCTCAACTACGCCCGAATTACGCACACCACGCACATAACGAGCCGAGCCCATATCGAACATTGAGTTGAGCCATACACCCCAGAACAGATCCTCATCAACCAAGTGCGAATAGCCTTCGTGGAAGCGTTGCTGACGAGCCTTTGCCGCCACAGAGTTGTTGCAACCCACGGCTGTTGCGCTGCTAAATCGCACACCATTGCTGCTCTCGCCATAGCATACCGCCTGACGAAGATGATTCCAATTCGAGCGCAAAGCACCCTGCCACAAGTCGAGGTCGGTAACCTCGCCACTCTCCCAACCTACTGCCTGTTGCCAAACAATAAGGTCGGTGATAAAGTTTATCTCGCCATCCTGGTTGCTCATAGCCACCGTTGGGCGACTCGCATCGAGTTTCTTGGCGGTGAAGTTGAGTTTGCGGATATAATCCATCTGCTGCTTCGAGTTGCCTCGCAACATCGAGAATACGCCCCACATCGCCACCGATGGGTGGTTGATATTTTGCAAGACAATCTCGTGCAACTGCTGCAAGCCATTCATCTCGAAGCGAGGTGTCGAGTAGTATGGTATATCGCTCAAAAATGGCGCACGAACAAACGGAAAATCAATCCACGCCACCATTCCAAGGCGGTCGCACTCGTTGTAGAGGTGTTGCGAGTGAGGTCCCACCACCGAGCGGACAGCATTTGCGCCCAACTCACGAACAAGAGCAATATCGGAATTTATCTCAGTCTTCGACACTGCATTTCCCTTTGGCATACGGTCGTGTCCGAGCAGTACGCCACGCACACGCACACGACGACCATTTATCGTAAATTTCTTCTCTGCCGTAACCTCAATTTTGCGGAAGCCTGTCTTAACCTCCACCGACTCCTCACCAATCGTAACTCGCACGGTGTAGAGGCGTGGCGAGCCAAGCGACCACAACTCCGCATTTTCGATTGTGAATGGAACGGTCAACAAATTGCCGTCAATCTTCGCCTTCACGGTCTTCGACAACGACACATAGCCATCTGGCGCAAGGAAATCAACGGTTACATTGTGCGAAGAGTCCTTCTTACCGAGCAGTGCGATATCCACCTTGCCCGAAACTCGCTCCTTCGACACCTCGGTCTGATGCACCATAATACCCTCCGTACCGTAATAGAGTGGCGATACGGTGGTTTTGTCGGTTACGATAAGTTCGACATCGCGATAGATTCCGCCATAGCGATTCTCCTCGGTCGAGGTTGGCAAGACATCGTTGCGCATAGCGTTGCTCACCGACACCAAGAGGGCGTTGTTGTAGCCGTATGACACCTTGTCGGTAATCTCGAAGGCGAAAGCGGTATATCCGCCATAGTGCTCTCCAATGTGGCGACCATTTACGAAGACATCGGCTACGCTCTGCACGCCGTGAAAGCGGAGGAACAATCGCTTGCCCTTCCACTCGGCAGGCACAAATAGTGTGCGCTGATAGTTTGCCGAGGTTTGGAGGTAGGTGCCATTGCCGACAAAGGCATCGAGGTTCCAAGTGTGTGGCAGAGCAATCTCACGAGCGTTGTCGCTCGAATTCTCCTCCGCATAGAAGAACTTCCAACCGCTATTGAGCGAGTATATCTCTCGTGCCGAAACAGTCGAAATAATGCTCAATATCAGCAGTATATATAGTGCAAACTTTTTCATAATCTCACCGTTTATTGGTGCAAAGATAGTAAAAAGACGAGAGACGAGAGACGAGAGACGAGAGAAATTTTGCAATTTTTGAAATAAATTTATAATTTTGTGGTGCAGTCCGTTGGGTTGCAGACATATTTTGATGAAAGTGTATTAGCTTTTATTCTCGATTGGAAATCTGGAAAATTTCGAATACTGCGAGAGTAGCAATCACACTCGTCACTCCGTATTGACTCTTCAATAGGGGTGTTTTGCCCCATTCTTGTAGATAGATACGAGTGTGGGGTATTGTTTATTCGCAGTAGGTATTCCAGAACCTCCAATCGTATAAACTAATCGGCCTCACACTTTCTTTTTATAATAACCGCACATTCGGGGTTGGTGGGCAAAAAAAACTTACAAAAATGAAGAGATTTCTTCTAATTATTGCAGTTGCGGCAATGGCATTGTCGGGCTGTACAAAGATTGAGGAAGAGCTTGATGCACTTGGCGCACGCCTCGACAAGTTGGAGCAGAAAATCCCAACTATTGACGAGCAGATTTCCTCGATTCAAGAGTCAATCAATGCTCTCGAAGAGGTTGATAGCAAATTAAAAGAGAGCATCAAGGCCCTCGAAGCAAGCGACAAAGCAACTGCCGAGGAGATTGCAGCATTGAAAGATGCAGACAAAGCTATTGAGGCAAAAATTGCGGAGTTGAAAAAGTATGTAGATGATGCTCTCAAAGCAACAAAAGATTGGGTATCGGCAACATTTGCCACTTTGGAGCAACTCAACGCATTGTCGAGCGAAGTTGCGGCGCTCAAATCGCTTGTTGATGCAAACAAAGCAGAGGCTGCCACAAATCTTGCAAATGCTATCTCAAACCTCGAAACATCGTTGAAAGCGTGGGTAGGTGAGCAGTTGTCGAACTACTACACTATTGCTGAGATTGATGCAAAAATCGCAGAGTTGCAAAAAGCTATCACCGATGGCGACAGCGCATTGCAGCAGCAACTTAACGATTTGAAGTCGCAACTCGAAACCGCAAAGGCAGAACTCACCGAGGCATACAAGAAGGCAATTGAGGAGGCAATCAACACAAACAATGGTGTAATTGACACCAAGATTGCCAACGAAATTGATGCTGTAAATCAGCGCATTGATAAGGAGGTAGCAAATATAAATGCAAAGATTGCAGCCATAGAGAAACGCTTGGCAGATGTTGAGGGCAGAGTAAATACAATTGACGAGCAGATTTCTGCCATCAACACAACTCTCGACAACCTTGATGCAATGGATAAAGAGTTGAAGGGTTACATCGATGGTTTGCAGGCAACTGCCGATAATCTCCAAGAGCAAATCAACGCAACTAATATCAAAATCGGAGAGGTTAAGGCTGCTTTGCAGGGCGAAATCTCTGCTGCAAAAGCAGCGGTTTTAGCAGAGTTGGAGGCGTTGGAAACCGAACTCAAAAATGAGTTGGCGCAGATTAACGCAACTATCGAAACTCTCAAAGCAAAAGATGCTGAACTCGACAACAAGATTGCAGAACTCCGTTCCTATGTTGATACCGAACTCGGCAAAACAACCGATTGGGTAAATGCAACTTTTGCAACTTTGGAGCAATACAACGCTCTCGTTGCCGAGATTGCCACTATCAAGGAGCAAATCAAGGCGATAAACCAAAGTATTACCGACCTTGAAACTAAACTCACAACAAAGATTAACGAGGATATTGCAAACGCAGTCGCAAGTCTTAGCGCAGACATTCAGCAGAAGGTCAAAGAGATCACCGATGCCTACACAAACGCCATCAAGAGTGCGAAGGAGGAGATTACTGCCGCCTATACCACTGCTATTCAAAATGCAATCAACGCCCTCGAAACATCTCTCAAATCGTGGGTAGGTGATCAGTTGTCGAACTATTACAAGATTGCCGAAATTGATGCAAAAATCGCAGAGTTGCAAAAGACAATCACCGATGGCGACAGCGCATTACAACAGCAACTTAACGAATTGAAATCGCAACTCGAAACCACAAAGCAGGAGGTTACCGAGGCTTATAAGAAAGCTATCAAAGAGGCTATCGAAACAAATAATGGCGTTATCGAGGGTAAGATTGCCGACGCCGTAGTAGCAGTAAATCAGCGTATCGACAGCGAGGTTGAAACAATCAATGCAAAGATTTCAGCTATTGAAGCTCGTTTGAACAATGTCGAGGCACAGGTGAAAGATTTGTTGGCTCGTATTCAGTCGGTGTCGTATGTGCCACAATACAGCGATGGTAAGGCGTTGGTTACTTGCATTGGAGCTGTAAGCGAGGTTATTCTCGATTTTAAGGTATCGCCAAAGGAGTGCGTTGCCGAGTTGGAGAAGGTTTGGAGCGAGGCTCTTTCGTGCGAGGCTGTATATACCAAGACTCGTGCCGTATCGCTTGTGAAGATGGCTGTTACAAAGTTTGTTGCAGATGCCGAGAATGGCGTAATTACCGTTACAGCATCGGGCGAAAACCTTTCGGAAGAGTTCTTCGCAGGAACACAGGAGGCAAGTGTAGCGTTGGTTATCAGCGATGGAAATAACTCTGTCACAAGCGAATATATACCGATGGTAACGAAAGAGATTACCGATGAGATTTGGTACAAGACTACCGACGGTCAGATATTGATACCAAACAAAGAGGGCGTTGATATTTTCGGCGCAAATATCGTATCGAATACCTACAACGAGGAGAGCGGTTGGTTTGTTTTGAAGTTTGATGGTCCGGTAACAAAGATTGGAGAGTATGCTTTTGGTGTAACAAAAGGCAACAAGGATAGTGTTGAATCGACATTGAAGGAGATTATTTTGCCAAATGGAGTAACCTCTATTGAGAGTTGGGCATTTGCTTGGTGCTGCGACAATTTGACATCTATCACTATACCTGATAGCGTTACTTCTATTGGGAGAACAGCATTTGGAGAGTGTAAAAGTCTTGAAACCATTGACTTAAACAATGTTGCTACACTTGGTGATTATGCCTTTGCCTCTTGCTCAGGACTGAAAAGTATTGTGATTCCAGAAACTATCACAATTATTCCATTGGAGGCATTCGAGGGTTGCACCTCGCTGACAAGTATTACAATTCCTGATAGCGTCATTTCGATTGGAACAAGTGCATTCGAGAATTGTAGTGCTTTGGAGCGCGTGGATATTACCGACTTGTCGGCTTGGTGTAGAATTGATTTTGCACACTACCTTTCGAATCCTATGCATTATGCCGAGCATTTCTATCTAAATGGTGTAGAGGTTATCGAGTTGACAATTCCTGCGGATATAACAGAAATAAAGCCTTGTGCATTCTTGGGCTTCGACTCTATTACCAAACTTGTTCTGCACAATGGCATAACTTCGATTGGACGCGATGCATTG
>JAZQYJ010000028.1:0-22527 GCA_045633465.1 Alistipes sp. | reverse complement strand
ACTCGCTTGATGCGTATGTCGTCGGGCATGATCTTTACACCCACGATGTCGCGGTCGTCCCACACGTCGTGCGTATCTACGTAGATGTTTTCGCCATCGAAGGTGCGAACGGTGAGGTGATAGTGGTCGCCCTTGTAGAGGATAAAATGTACCGAGCCAATCAACTTTCCGTCCTCCTTGTAGTCGTGCAGCTCCACGCGGTTGAATGCCACACGCACCGTTACATTGTCGCCGGCCTGCAAGCCCTGATCCTTGCACTCGAATTCCGAGCCAAGCATCTCGACCGTTGTTGGCGATGTCATCACGCCCTGGAAGGTGTTGCAGGTACGCTCCTTGCGCATAACATGGATATCCGAAGGTTTGATAAACATTCCCACGGTAGCCCCCTCCTCGAAGGCGTTGTAGTCCTGAATCATCATCTCGAAGCCCTTGTCGGTCTCGACGAACATCTCGTAGTGTACGCCCTTGAAGGTGCAGGACTTGACAGTACCTGTAAAGTCGGCATTCTCAACATTTCCAACGATGTAGATATCCTCAGGTCGTACCACGACATCTACTGCTGTGTTCTCGCCAAAACCGCTATCCACGCACTCGAATTTATGACCGATAAACTCCACCTCTTTGTCCTTTATCATTGTGCCATTGAGGATGTTACTCTCGCCGATAAAGTCCGCAACAAACGAGTTTGTAGGCTCATTGTAGATGTCGATTGGTGTGCCAATCTGCTGAATCTTACCCTCGCTCATAACCACAATGGTATCGCTCAAAGTCAAAGCCTCTTCCTGGTCGTGAGTTACATATATAAAGGTGATGCCGAGAGCCTCGTGCATCTGCTTCAACTCCATCTGCATATCCTTACGCATCTTCAAGTCGAGCGCAGCTAACGGCTCATCGAGCAAGAGCACCTGTGGCTGATTGACAATTGCACGAGCAATCGCAACACGCTGCTGCTGACCTCCCGACAACGAATTTACATCACGGTCCTCGTAGTCGGTCATCGACACCATCTTCAACGCCTTACGCACGCGCTTGTCGATCTCGCTCGACGCCACCTTTTTGAGCTTCAAGCCAAAGGCTATGTTCTCATAGACGTTCAGGTGCGGAAAGAGTGCATATCGCTGGAAAACCGTATTTAGAGGTCGCTGATGCGGAGGCATCGTCAAGATGTTCTTGTCCTCCATCGTTATAATACCCTCATCAGGTTGTGTAAATCCTGCCAACATTCGCAACAGTGTGGTCTTGCCACAGCCCGAAGGGCCGAGCAGTGTTACGAACTCACCTCTCTTGATGTCGAGGTTGATGTTGTCGAGTACGACCTTCTCACCAAACGATTTGGAGAGATTTTCGATTTTGATAATTGTTTCGCTCTTTTTTGCCATCTCTTACTTACGATTTTTCAGAATGGTTTGGGTTAGATTAAAGTAATATGTTGCACCGATAGTTATCGACACGCTATTTGCAAAGTTGTTGTATGCCGCTAAGGCGTGTAGGCGTAAATCTCGGCTCTCACGCAGTGGAAAATAGTGTACTCCACCACCCACATACCAATAGCGTGGGCAGAGAGTGTTGTCGGTAGGGATAAACCACACATCATCTTCATATCCGAAGAGCTCGCTATCATTGAAGTTTTCATATCCGCCTTTGGCGAATACTTCGACCTTATCTGCGTAGTTGTAAATGAGTTGTGCGCTCAACGAGAACTCCTGATTGAAGAAATGCTTTACTGACGATGCACGATTCATATAATCGACTTCGAGGGTGAAATCGCCAAAGTAGAAGGCGTTACCGAGTGCGATAAGATTTACGAACTTACCACGCTCGTACTCAAAGAAGTTTACTGACCAGAATGGCGTAAAACAGCCATATTCGCCTGTCCAATGGAGCGAGTAGGCGAAAAGTTTGGATGCAAAAGGTCTTTCGCCAAATGGCGATGATGCGAATTGCAGACGCAGTGTGGTATTTTCCTCTTTGGTTGTGAAATCAACACTTGCACCCCACTGATAGGCAGCGTTTTTGTGCCAGAAGGTCGATGCCAACGGGTAGTGGATATCCACATCGTTGTAGTCGTACTCGGCAGAGCCGACTGCCAATACATCTTTACCCACATTGAAGGTGAATTGTCCTGCGGTGTAGGAGAGTGTGAGCCAGTCGATAAAGTCATACTCGTCAGAACGAAAGGCGTTCTGATAGAGTCCTTTGGTTGAGTCCCAATCGCCAGCAAACCAATGGTTCGACATCGAGTAGGAGAAGTTGCCTACCGAGCCGTCAAGGAATGTGTAGAGTGATGAATTTCCGAAATCGAAACCGGAGTAGCCGCCCTTTATAGGTGCGTAAGGATTAACATCGAAACGGGGTGTTACGATAAAGTCTGGGATGCGACTATCTTCTTTAACCTCTTGTGCGTAGGTACAGAAGTAGCCCAGCGTTGCTACCAACAAAACTAAAAGCCTCTTCATTTCCCATAAACAAAATAGAATGGTTACGAGGTACAAATATAGACAAAAATTCAGAATTCAAAATACAAAATGCAAAATTGTGGGGTAAAAATTATAAATTTTTATGAGGGCAAGAGGGAAATTAGGGAAATTAAAGAATTTAGAGAGTTTAATGAGCCCAAAATCGGCACTCGCTAAACTCCCTAATTTCTCTAATCTCTCTAAAAAGCCAATTAGTTTTCCGCTTTCCGTTTTCCGTTTTCCGTTAAAACCTTGCGAAGGTACTTCGCCGTGTGGCTCTCTTTGCTCTTGGCGACCTCGCTTGGGGTGCCTTCGGCAACTACCCTGCCACCTGCCTCGCCACCTTCGGGGCCAAGGTCGATGATGTGGTCGGCAACCTTGATGACATCGAGGTTGTGTTCGATAACGATAACCGTATTTCCCTTATCCACCAACTTATTCAAAACGCCAATCAGACAGCGAATATCCTCGAAATGCAGTCCCGTAGTCGGCTCGTCAAGAATATAGAGTGTGCGCCCAGTTTCTCGCTTTGAGAGCTCCGCCGAGAGTTTTATGCGCTGGCTCTCGCCACCCGACAATGTGGTGCAAGGCTGTCCGAGCGTGAGGTAGCCCAAACCGACATCCTGAATAGCCTTCAACTTCTGATGAATAGTCGGAATATGCTCGAAGAAATCGACTGCTATATTTACGGTCATATTGAGTACATCGTTGATACTCTTGCCTTTATAGCGCACTTCAAGCGTCTCTTTGTTGTAGCGATTGCCACCACACGCCTTACACTGCACATATACATCGGGCAAGAAGTTCATCTCGATAGTCTGTACACCAGCACCTCGACACTCCTCGCAACGACCACCCTTCACATTGAACGAGAAGCGCCCCGCCTTAAAGCCTCGCACTTGCGCATCGGGCGTAGCCTCAAATAGTTTGCGAATATCGGCAAAGACATTCGAGTAAGTTGCTGGATTTGAGCGAGGTGTGCGACCAATAGGCGACTGGTCAACAACTACTAATTTGTCGATATTTTCCAACCCCTCAATCGTGTCATAAGGCAGTGGTTGCGCATAGGAACGGTAGAGTTTGTGCGACAAAACGGGTACGAGGGTTCCGTTTATGAGCGAGGACTTTCCAGAGCCACTGACACCCGTTATGCAGATGAGTTTTCCGAGTGGAAATTCTACATCTACGCCTTTGAGGTTGTTGCCCCGTGCGCCAACTATTTTGATGCTTTCGCCACTACCCTTTCGCAACTCTTGCGGTATCTCTATGGTGCGCCTACCCGAAAGATAATCAGCAGTATAACCTGTCGCACCTACAATTTCACTATAAGTACCTTGCGCTACGATATGACCGCCCCTGCGACCAGCCTTTGGACCTATATCCACGATGTAGTCGGCTGCACGCATCATATCCTCGTCGTGCTCCACGACAATCACCGAGTTGCCCGCATCACGCAGAGCCTTCAAGGTGTTGATTAGTCGCTCGTTATCTCGCTGATGCAAGCCAATACTTGGCTCATCAAGAATATACAAAACATTAACGAGTTTCGAGCCAATCTGCGTGGCAAGGCGTATGCGCTGACTCTCGCCACCCGAGAGGGTGCGTGATGCACGGTTGAGCGACAAATAGCCCAAGCCAACATCTGTCAAAAAGCGCAATCGTTCGCGAATCTCTTTGAGAATTTCGCGTGCAATCTTCAACTCTTTCTCGGTCAGTTGCTCCTCTACGCCCTCGAACCATTCACGCAAGCGAGAGATGGACATTGCCGAGAGTTCGGATATATTTTTGCCTGCCACCTTAAAGTGTAAGGCATTCTCTTTCAGTCGTGTACCTCCGCAGAGCGAACATTTGCGATATGCTACAAACTGCTCTCTCCACTTGTCGCCCTTGCGGGAGTTCTCCTCCTCCATTGTGGAGTTGATATACTCGGCTACTCCCTCCCAGGTGCACATCTGCTTGCCTCGGTTTGATGAAAAGAGCGAAGCCTCGACCAGCATCGGCTCGTCATCGCCATAGAGCAAGGCGTTCAAACCCTCCTCCGAGATTGTGCCGATAGGGTCGTCAAGCGTAAAATCATATCGCTCGCCCAACGCCATAAGCGTTGCAAATAGTGCATTCTCACGCCCCTTGCCGAGTGGTGCAATTCCACCCTCTCGAACAGAAAGACGATTGTCCGGGATAACCTTCTTTACATCGAAAACTGCCTCCTCGCCAAGTCCATTGCAACGAGGGCAAGCACCTTTTGGCGAGTTGAACGAGAAGGTGAATGGCTCCGGGTCCTCGAAGGCGATGCCCGTAGTTGGGCACATCAGATGGCGTGAATAGTGGCGAATCTCGCCAGAATCGTAGTCGTGAATTGCCATCTGCCCCTTTCCTTGGCGCATAGCCTCACGGAGTGAGGTCATAATGCGGTCACGAGCCTCCTCGCGAGCCGTCATTCTATCCACAACGAGTTCAATCGAGTGGGTTTTGTAGCGGTCGAGTTGCTCACCAGCTGTAAAATCACGAATTACTCCATCAATGCGGGCGTAAATATATCCTTTGCGGAGAAATGAGTCGAAGAGTTCTCGGTAATGGCCTTTGCGCTCTCGCACGATGGGCGCAAGGAAGGCGATTTTGCGACCTGCGTAGTCACGCAAAATCAAATCGGCAATCTGCTCGTCAGAATAGTGTGCCATCTCCTCGCCCGTAGCGGGAGAGTATGCTCTCGATGCCCTTGCAAAGAGAAGTCGCAGAAAATCAGCAATTTCGGTTACTGTACCTACGGTTGAACGAGGGTTGCGATTTGTGGTCTTCTGCTCGATTGCCACCACAGGCGACAAGCCCGAAATTTTATCCACATCGGGGCGCTCCATAGTGCCGATATATTGGCGGGCGTACATCGAGAGGGTTTCCATATAACGGCGTTGTCCCTCGGCATAGATGGTGTCGAATGCCAATGATGATTTTCCTGAACCCGACAAGCCCGTAATCACAACCAGTGCATTGCGAGGTATTTCAAGGCTGATATTTTTGAGGTTATGGACTCGCGCACCCTCAATTTTAATCTTCTCTTCCATCGCTCCTATTCTTTAATTGATAAAAGAGAGTAGAAAAAATCGTGCAACGAGATAACTCCGATAAGGTCGCAGAAACAGATGGCGACAATCACTGCCATAAATATCTTGATGAAATTCTTGCCCCAATTCGCCATATAGTGCGATGCGAGGAAAGAGCCTATCATATTGCCTACGCCGTGAATTATACCAAAAGTATAATCGACATTGCCCATAATCATAAATACCGCCAACGAGAAAGGTGTGGCAAGCAGAATTACAAAACCTTTAATGGCATTTGCCGTAACCAAGTCCATTCGCATAAGCCACAATGCTATGGCGAGGATAAGGTAACCGATACCAATATAGATGTAGCCTCCGTAGAAGCCGATAAGTAAAAACCAGAAGTAATGTATTGGCTTGATTTCGAGTCTATTACCTGCTTTTAATTTGATTCGTGTATCAAGTAGCAAATAGACCATTATGACAAGCAAAATCACGCCGAAGCAGATTTTGAAAACCCAATCGTTGATGTACGATGCCACAAACGAGCCTGCGATATTTCCGATTATTACGGGAATTGAGAGTAGTAGTCCGTGTTTGAGGTCGAAGGTCTTTTTGCGGATAAAGGTTAGTGAGGCGGTGAGATTCTGCAATAATACCGCTATTCGGTTTGTTCCGTTGGCAACATTGATTGGCAGACCGAACGCCATAAACATGGTCATCGTAATAATCGAACCACCTCCTGCAAGGGTGTTGATTATTCCGACCAGCGTACCCGAAACGAGCAACGCTACTGCTATGTGCCAATCCATCATTTTCCTAACTTTGCCTTTAAGGTTACAAAGTTAGGAAAATAATTGACAATTGACAATTGATAATTGATAATTAGGTGATTTTTTTGCTTTATTTACCTAAAATCTCGCCACCGGAGCAGCATCAAGGGTTGAAAACTCGCCCTTTTGATACTTGTAGTAGCCGGCTACGGCAATCATTGCGGCATTGTCGGTTGTGAAGCGTCGCTCAGGTATAAAAGTGCGCCAACCGCGCTTCTCGCCTTCGGTTGCAATGCGCTCTCTGAGGAGCGAATTTGCGGCTACTCCACCGCCTATGGCTATGTCCGAAATGCGATAGTGCTTTGCGGCCTTAACCAATCGCTCGACAAGTATATCAACTACGGTGTGGAGTATGGCTGCACATAGGTCGCACTTGCGTTCTTCTATGAAATTGGGATTTTTTGCAACCTCATCACGCAAGGTGTAAAGGAACGATGTCTTTAAGCCTGAAAACGAGAAATCGAACTCTCCGATGCGAGGTTTTGCGAACTGGAAAGCATCGGGATTTCCCTCCTTTGCAAGGGCGTCGATGACGGGACCGCCGGGGTATGGCAACCCCATAACTTTGGCGCATTTGTCGAGTGCCTCGCCTGCTGCATCGTCAATAGTTGATCCGACAATCTCCATATCGAATGGCGAATTTACCTTTACGATTTGCGTGTGGCCGCCACTGACCAAAAGACAGAGGAATGGGAAGTTGGGGTGTTCGCACTCTTTGTCGGGCATATCAACAAAGTGTGAGAGGATATGTCCGTGGAGGTGGTTGACCTCGACGAGTGGAATATTGTTGGCAATGGCTAAGCCCTTTGCGAATGATGTTCCAACCATTAGTGAGCCGAGTAAGCCCGGTCCGCGAGTAAAGGCTATGGCGTCAATTTTATCGGGTGTGATACCTGCATCGCGAAGTGCTGCATCTACCACAGGAACAATGTTCTGTTGGTGTGCACGCGATGCGAGTTCGGGGATTACGCCACCATATCGCTCATGTACCGCTTGTGAGGCAATAACACTCGAAAGCAGCGTCGTGTTGCGCAAAACTGCTGCCGAAGTGTCGTCGCAAGAGGATTCAATGCCCAAAATGAAAATGTCGTTGTTCATATTTTTGTATTTTATTCTTGTCTAAAATTTATGGCTTTTTGTTTGCAAGTTTCATAAATTATGACTACTTTTGTAAGTTATTTATAACTTACGATGTCGTAAGGTGTCGAAAATCAACACAAAGCAGTGCGCAAAGTTACAAAAATATTGTTAAGAACGCTATCCGCAATAATATTATTGCTGATAATTTTGCCTTTGTTGCCTGCTCTGATACTTGCGATACCTGCGGTGCAGAATGTTGTAATAGATAGCGCTGCCGAGTGGGCAAGCGAAAAGTTAAATACCAAAGTCGAGGTAGGGCGCATTACTATCGGAATGCTCAATCGTGTTGCGGTAAATGACTTCTATGTTGCGGATTGGGATGGCGATACCCTACTCTATGTTAAGCGTGTCGATGCCTATTTCGGCTCATTGGCATCGCTGGCAAAGAAAAACCTTGTTATCAACTACGGAAAAGTTCAGGGCGGTAAGTTTGTCGTAAAGGAGACCACTCGTGGCTCTTATGGTGTGAAGGAGATTACCGACCAACTCGTAAAAGAGCAAGATGAAAACAGTGGCTTCCGCCTCGATATACACGAGATAGATGGCTCGGATATAGATTTTGATCTATTCCGTTTTGATGAGCACAATGAGGAGGGTGTCGATTATGCGGATATGCGCCTTCGTGGCATAACTACTCATCTCGATAACTTTGTCGTTAAGGATGGTGGCTATGTGGCGATGGATATCGCGGAGCTCTCTTTTGTGGAGCGCAGTGGTTTTGCATTGAGCAATCTTACGGGAGCACTTCTTGTGGATAATGGTAAAATCGAAATCAAAGAAGGCTCCATTCAGACCGCTTTGAGCGACATAAATCTCGACTATTTTCTGCTCGATGGTGATGATTGGCTCAAATATCACGATTTTATAAACAATATACCTATTATTTGCGATATAACCGATAGTCGGGTTTCGTCGGAGGATGTGGGATATTTTGCGCCAGAGCTGTGGGGTTGGAAGACTTCGCTTCGCAATACCTCTGCCACTATGAATGGTACTGTGGCGGACTTTGAGGGCAGGGTTGTGAATGCTACGCTCGAAGATGGTGGCATTCTGCGAGGCTCGGCACGAGTACGCGGGCTCATAGATGTTGAAAAGACAAAGTTTGATATAAAGGTCGATAGAGTGAAAGCGTCGACCGAAGAGGTGGCGTACCTTCTTCACAATATAGCCCACCTCTCGCTTGGTGAAAAGGCAACGCAGTATGTCGAGCGTGTTGAAGGTATAGATGCTTCGGGCGAATTCCGAGGTACTATACGCGAGTTTAAGGCAAAGGCGAATAGTTGGCTGCAAAGCGGAGGTTCGGTAGCGTTGGAGTGCGCTATGAAGAATCCTGCCGAAGGTCGTAAGGGTGTAGATGTTGTTGTAGAGGCAGAAAATCTCAACCTGGCGACAATCCTTGCAACATCGGTGGTGGGCGATGCAACCTTTAAGGCGGAGGCCGATATAGAATTAGGTGACGAGGAGCCACTTTTGCTCAAAGGTGGAGGTGTGGTGGAGAGTGTCGAGTTGAATTCGTACAACTATAACAATTTGACACTCGTTGCCGACATAGAAGATAATCGTATTGCCGGCTCGTTGGGTGTGAATGACGATGCTTTGAAACTCGATGCACAGGCTATTTTGGACTTTGCGGAGAAGACAATGCCTCTTTACGATGCAGTGATGACCATTGAACATGCCGACCTCCATGCGATGAATATCAATAAGCGCGATAGCATCTCGGTATTACATGGCGATGTAGGTCTGTCGGCCCGTGGCACTTCGCTCGATAAATTGAATGGCGTATTGCGTATTGCGGGTGCCGAGTACGAAACGATAGGTCGTGGCTGCGAAGCCGACTTGGTGGAGCTTGCTATTAAGAGCGATGAGGATGCAAGAACACTGACTCTTGTGTCGGACTTTGCCGATGCGGTGTTCGAGAGTCGTACCCCATACGAGAATGTAATCTACTATTTGAAGAATTTGTTGGCACAGTATGCTCCACTACTCTTTGACGAGCAGGCTCGCAAAAATATCGACACTCACATTGCCGAGATTGGTAGCGAGGTAGCGATACTATCTGTAACGACCAAAGATATAGACCCGCTGCTTGGGTGTATAACCGATGGTATGGAGATGGCTGAGGGCTCGAAGGTGGAGATGCTGGTGAGTCCTTCGGATAATCGCTTCCTGATGCGGGCATCATCGCAATATCTTATGCACAAGAACTATCTTGCTACAAACATAGATTTCAAGGCGGGAAATGCGAGCGATTCGCTGGCTATGTCGATGGCGGCGGAGGATCTCTATGCCGGGGCATTCCATTTCTCCGGTGTCGGCATTGAGGGAGGGGCAAAGGATAACGACATAAGTGTCAATGCGATATTTGCCGACTCGGTGCGTGATTTGCAGGGAGAGTTGTCTGCCAACGCTAAAATTACGCGCAAGAATAACCATCGCAATCTTGCTATATCGTTCAATCCATCGTCGATTAAGAGTGGAGATACTTCGTGGAGTATTACAAGCGACGGAATAGAGATGAGTCAGTCACGAGTTGATATTCGCCGTTTTGCGGTGCGTAGCGATACTCAGGAGCTGTATGTTAATGGTGTTGCGTCGTCTGCTGATAATGACTCGATATATATGAGCCTACGAAACTTCTCGTTGGCTCCATTTACACAGATTACAAATCAAATCGGCTATGAGATAGATGGTCGCACCAACGGACACGCTACGCTCCATTCAGCAATGAGAGAGCCTCGTATCGATGCTCGTGTAGAGATGGATAGTGTAATGGTTAGCGGAGTGGCAGTACCAAATTTGTTGCTCACCTCGCAGTGGGATTTTGGAAGTAGTCGTGCTTCGCTCGATATTACCACGCGAGATAAAGGTAAGCGAGTGATACAAGGATATTTTGCTCCTGCGCAGATGCGTTACTATGCAAGAATGCAGACTGAGGGTGTGAAGATGAATCTGCTTGATCCGCTGTTAAGTGGCGTTATTACCAATACAAAGGGCGTTGCAGCGGTAGATTTAACTATCAGTGGAGAGCGTAGAAATGCGGAGTTGCAGGGCGAAATAGTGGTTGATAGTCTTGCTACGACGATAGACTATACCCGTTGTCGCTATTCGGCTCCAAAAGCGACAATCAATGTGCTAAACAATCGCCTGCATACCACAAATGTACCTATCTATGATGAGAGTGGCGGTACGGGAACGATGTCGTTGGATGTATCGTTGGCGCACCTCTCGAATATAGAGTATAACATTGGTCTGCATGTGAATAATATGCAGGTGTTGGATACCACCGAGCGAGATAACCCTATGTTCTATGGTAATATCTTCGCTACGGGTACGGGCACGGTACGAGGCGACAAGGCGGGAGTAAAGATGGACTTTGTGGCTCGTAGTGACGATAACTCCAAATTCTATATGCCACTAACCTACGACAGCGAGATTTCGTCAGCCGACTTTGTAACATTTGCTACCAAGGATAGTGATACGACATCATATCTTGTTCGCAAGAAGATGATGTTCGAAAACAGGCGTAAGCGAATTTCCTCTGGCGGTGATGCTATGGATATTACGATGGCTCTCGATGTGCGACCAAATGCCGAGGTGCAGTTGGTGATTGACCCTACCGTAGGTGATATCATTAAGGCTACGGGCGAAGGACAGCTCAATTTGCGAGTAAATCCGCAGGCAAATATCTTTGAGATGTATGGCGACTACACTATCGAGAAGGGAAGCTACCTCTTTACACTGCAAAATGTGATAAACAAGTGGTTCGATATCGAGCCGGGCTCGACCATACAGTGGACGGGAGAGCCTCTCGATGCGTTGCTCAATATTGATGCTATCTACAAACTCAAAGCGTCGTTGCAACCACTGCTCGAAGGCTCAATAACTGAGAGTAACCGTTCGACACGAGCCGTACCTGTGGAGTGCTTGATACATCTGACCGACCGCTTGACACAACCTACCGTAACATTCGATATTGTGGTACCGAGTGCCGACTCGGAGGTGCAGAGTCTTATTGCGAGTGCCTTGGCAACACCGGAGAGTAAATCACAACAGTTCCTCTATCTGATAATTGCGAATAGTTTTATATCCGAGTCGAATAATGCTATGTCCTCTTCGTTGGGAGCCTCTGCAACTGCGGCTACGGGATTTGAAATGTTATCCAATCAGTTTAGTAATTGGCTCTCGAACGACGACTATAAGATTGTACTTCGCTATCGCCCTCGTACCGAGCAGATGAGCGATGAAGTCGATTTCGGCTTCTCGAAGGGACTCATTGACAATCGTCTGCTAATCGAGGTGGAGGGTAACTATATTGTGGATAAGACACAGGTCGTAAATGCAACCTCCAATTTCACGGGCGAGGCATATCTTACCTGGCTGATAGATCGTGCCGGAACACTTCGATTGAAGGGCTTTACCCATACGATTGACCGCTTTGACGAAAACCAAGGTTTGCAGGAGACGGGTATCGGAATATACTTTAAGGAGGATTTCAATAATGCGAAAGATTTGCGTTATCGCCTTAGAAACCGTTTTAAGCGCGAGAAATCGGAGAAAAAAGAGAAAGTAACAAAGAACAAACTAAATAAAAAACAGACAAAATTATGATTAAACTTTTGCAAACAGCCGAGACTGTGGTAGCAAATGCAGCTGCGGTGGCAGAGAAGATGTCCCTTTGGGAGATGTTTAACAAGGGAGGTTGGTTGATGTGGGTGCTTCTCCTTTTGGGTGGAGTAACTATTTTTATCTTCGTGGAGCGTTTTGTCGCTATTCAGCGAGCACAACGCCTCGATATGCACTTTATGAACCGAATCCGCGACTATGTTATGGATGGCAAGGTTAAGGAGGCTATCGCATTCTGTCATCACGAGAACACTCCTATCGCACGAATGATAGAAAAGGGCTTGGAACGCTTGGGTCGCCCAATGAGCGATGTTCAAAATGCAGTGGAGAATGTTGCCAATTTAGAGGTGTCGAAGTTGGAGAATGGTTTGCCAACCCTCGCAACCATTGCCGGAGGTGCGCCAATGATAGGTTTCTTGGGTACAGTACTTGGTATGGTGCGTACCTTTATGGATATGGCTTCGGCGGGTGGCACTGTCGATATGGCATTGCTTTCTGGCGGTATGTATGTCGCAATGGTAACTACCGTAGGTGGTCTTATCGTGGGTATTCCTGCATACTTCGGCTACAACTACTTGGTGGCTCGCATCGAGAAGTTGGTGTTCCGTATGGAGGCGAATACTATCGCATTTATGGATATCTTGAATCAACCTGTTCAAAAATAGCAGACTATGGCAATTAAAAGAGGTTCGAAGGTTGATAAGTCGTTCTCGCAATCGGCAATGACCGACCTGATGTTCCTTCTTCTGATTTTTATGCTTATTGCAACTACTCTTATCAACCCTAATGCGTTGAAGTTGGAGTTGCCAAAGAGTTCCAATCAGTTGAAGGATAAGGCTATTACTACTGTCAGCATTGAGCAGAAAGGCTCGGAGTATATCTACTATGTTGAGTTGGACAAGGTGCAGGGCATCGAGGGCGTTGAGCGCGCATTGAAGAGTCGTTTGGAGGGTCAGGAGCAGCCTACTGTATCGCTGCACTGCGACAAGAAAGTGGCGGTGGATGAGGTTGTAAAGGTGATGAATATTGCCAAGGATAACGGATACAGATTGATACTTGCTACGCAAGCTAAATAAAAAGCTAATGGCTAATGGCTACCGCTGCGATTAAGCTGAGTGCATAGGCTGCTTGCAGACTTTGCCGAAGCGGAGCAGTGAAGACCAAAGGTCAATGGCTAATAGCCCATTAATTATGGAGTCAAAACATTTTGCATACATCTTCACTGCGTTTTATGTGATATTGCTTGCGCTGGTTTTCCGATTTGGCGAACTCTCAATTCGCCCGAAGGAGCAACCGCAGAGCGATATCATCTACATCGAATATGTGAAGCCAGAACCACCACCCAAGCCAAAACCTAAGCCTGTGCCAAAGGTGAAGGAGGCACCTCGCCACGAGAAACTTGCGCCACGCGATAATACGCAACAAACATCGGGTAAGGCAGAGGAGACTCGCACGGTAAATAAGCGAGCTTTGTTCAAGATGTCGAAAGATGGTGCTGACAAGTCTGCCAATGCAGGTAATCCGTATGCCAAGCAGGATAGTGTAACTACGGCAGCCGGTACGGGCGGAGGTTTGAATCCTATTGGTAACGATGCTCTTGATGAGGGCTTGCAGGGCAGAGGTTTGATTGGCGCTTTGCCACAACCAATGTATCCGGCTGGAAATAAGGGCGGAAAGGTCGTTGTGCGTGTGGCTGTCAATCAGTCAGGCGTAGTTACCGAGGCTGCATACGAACCAAAAGGCTCGACCACTTCGGATAAGGCGTTGGTCGATGCGGCATTGGCTGCGGCTCGCAAGGCGAGATTTACCGAGAGTAAGGCATTTGTTCAGGGCGGTAGAATAACTTATGTGTTTAGGATGAAGTAAATGAAGAGTATGAGATTTCTGTTTCTGCTTTTGGGTTGTGTGATGGCGGTGTCACCATTGAGCGCAGAGGAGCAAAAGGAGTACAAAGGTGCTCATATATCGTTTGAACGAACAGAGTGCGACTTTGGTGAGGTATTACGCAAAGGTGAGGATAAGGTCTGCATATTTCGTTTCGTTAATGATGGAACAGAACCTTTGGTAGTGCTATCTGCTACGACATCGTGCTCTTGCTTGAAAGCGGAGTTCTCGCGTAAGCCTATTGGTGTTGGAGAGAAGGGAGAGGTAAAGCTTGTTCTCGAATCCAAGAAGGTGGACAAGGGAGTTTTTCGTCGAATTGTGCAGATTCGCTCCAATTCGGTCAGTGGAACAGAAATTATAACTATAAAAGGTATAACAAAGGAGTAAGATGAGTGTTGTAATTCGTTTTTCGGGAGATTCGGGAGATGGAATGCAGATGGTGGGCAACCTCTTTTCGGAGAGTGCCGCATTTGCAGGATATGGTGTATTTACTTTCCCCGACTACCCTGCTGAGGTTCGAGCTCCACAAGGAACAGTAGCCGGTGTTTCGGGCTTTCAGGTCAATTTCGATACACACGCAGTAACGCATCAAGGCGACAGGTGTAATATATTGGTGGCAATGAATCCTGCCGCATTGGTGGCACATAGCAAATATGCCACTGCTACGGCTACGATATTGCTTGATAGCGACGGCTTCACAAAGGATGCTGTCGCAAAGTTGGGCTACGATATCGAAACAATCGTAGAGCAAATTGGTTTGCAAGAGTGCAACATTGTCGAAGCACCTATTACGCAGATGACTCTCGATGCTGTTGCTGAGTGCGAACTCGACCGTAAATCGGCGTTGAAGTGCCGTAATATGGTCGTGTTGGGCATTACACTCGGCATGTATGACATCGCTGCGGACTACGCAAAGAAGTTCGTGGAGAAGAAATTTGGCGTAAAAAATCCACTTGTTTGCAAGGCGAATATCGCAGCAATTGAGGCGGGTGAAAACTACGCAAAGAATACCCACCTCGTAGGCGAAACCCACGCAGAGAAGGGCGTTAGCGCACTTGCAAAGGGTATTTATCGCTCGATTAACGGAAATCAGGCGGTTGCTTGGGGCTTTATCGCTGCGGCAGAGAATAGTGGCAGACCTTTGTTCTGTGGCTCCTACCCTATTACTCCGGCTACGGGCATTTTGGAGGAGTTGGCAAAGTATAAGGCGTTGGGCGTAAAGACCGTTCAGGCGGAAGACGAGATTGCCGGAATTTGTACCGCAATTGGCGCTTCGTTTGGTGGAGCGTTGGCGGTTACTACCACATCGGGTCCTGGCTTGGCATTGAAGAGCGAGGCTCTCGGCTTGGCGGTTATGGCGCAGATACCGCTTGTTGTGGTCGATGTTCAGCGTGGAGGCCCTTCTACGGGCTTGCCTACAAAGAGCGAGCAGGCAGACCTGTTGCAGGCGATGTATGGTCGCAATGGCGATAGTCCGCTTGTGGTACTCACGGCACACTCCCCTGCCGACTGCTTCGAGAAGGCATATATGGCGGCAAAAATTGCGTTGGAGCGAATGATGCCGGTGGTGCTTTTGACCGATGGCAACTTGGCAAACGGAACAGAGCCGTGGCTTATAAAGCGAGTTGCAGATATGCCTTCGATTACTCCGCCTATTGTTTCGCGCGAGGAGTTGGCTGAGAAGGCTGAGTGCTTCAATGAGCGAGGTCTGTTCAATCCATACTCGGCAAACGAGAATTTGGCTCGCTATTGGGCTATTCCTGGCGCAGAGGGCTTGGAACATCGTTTGGGTGGCTTGGAGAAGCAACCAAAGACGGGTGCAATATCCTACTCCCCTGCCGACCACGCCTCGATGGGCGCACTGCGTGCCGAGCGAGTTGAGCGTGCAAAGGAGTTGATGCCTACGGTGCAGATTGAGGGCGTAACGGAGGGCGATTTGCTCGTTTTGGCTTGGGGTAGCAATGTCGGCAAGGTGTCGGAGATTGTTGCCGAAGTTCGCAATGAGGGCGGAAATGTAGCGTATGCCACTATTTCATTGATTAACCCGTTACAGGCGGGCGTGGCAGAGGCGATGTCGCACTTTAAGCGTGTGTTGGTCTGCGAGAGCAATAGCGGACAACTCGCATCGCATTTGCGCTCGATGACTCCGCATAAGGATATTCGCTCATTGGCAGATATGGGAGCGCAACCATTTGCGGCAGAGAGCCTTAAAGCGGAGATTTTGAAAAACCTTAACGAGAATTAACACTATGGCAAAGATAGAATACACCCCAAACGATTTTCGCAATGGTAATGCCGTAAAGTGGTGCCCTGGTTGTGGCGACCACGCAGTGTTTAATTCGGTATTGAAGGCGTTGCCGGAGGTTGCCAAGCGACTCAATATCCCCCGAGAGAACTTCGCATTTATTTCGGGTATCGGTTGTTCATCACGCTTTGTCTATTATATGAATACCTACGGTTTCCACACCATTCACGGTCGTGCAGCCGCAATCTCTACGGGCTTAAAAACCGCTCGCTCAGACCTCTCGGTGTGGGTTTGCTCGGGCGATGGCGACTCGTTGGCAATCGGTGGTAACCACTTTATCCACGCTTGCCGCAGGAATATCGACTTGAACCTGATTTTGTTCAACAACGAGATTTATGGCTTGACCAAAGGTCAATACTCCCCTACTTCGAAGCTCGGTAAGGTAACCAAGACCTCGCCATTCGGCACTATTGAGGAGCCGTTCTCGCCAGCGGTGTTGGCAATCGGTGCAAAGGCTTCGTTTGTGGCTCGTACGATAGATATGGAGTTGGACTTGACCAAAGAGTTGCTTGTCGAGGGTGCTTGTCATAAGGGTATGTCGGTTATCGAAACGCTTGTTAATTGCGTGATTTTCAACCATAAAACCCACGCTGACTATGCCGATACGAAGGCCATTCGTGAGGAGCGCACTATTCGCCTTGTTCACGGCGAGAAGATGCTCTTTGGAGCGAATAAGGAGAAGGGCTTGGTGCTTGACGGTTTGAAGTTGAAGGTTGTAACTGTTGGCGAAGAGGGCTACACGCTTGACGATGTGCTGACGCACGATGCACACTGCGAGGATACCGCATTGCATACTATGCTTGCTTCGATGCGCTACCCTGACTACCCTGTTGCAGTGGGCGTTATTCGTGATGTGGCACGCCCAACCTACGACTCGGAGGTTGCTCGCCAAATCGAGGAGCAACAAGCCGTAAAGCCGAATATGAAGGCTGACGACTTGTTCTTCGGTGGCGAAACTTGGAAAGTGGAGTAACTTTCCAAATTGAGAATTGAGAATTGAGAATTGAGAATTGAGAACCGACGCCAAACCGAGAGCAGAGGGTGCTTGCACGCTTTGCCGAGGTGCGAAGGAGGAAAAGCCTGCAAAGCAGGATTAATTGAGAATTGAGAATTTTTTTGAATTACAATGAGAATTGGTGAAATACAAACCTTGCGTGTAGCGCGAGTGTCGGAGTTTGGTCTGTACTTGACAGACGAGGAGGGCAACGAGGTATTGCTTCCAAACCGCTATGTATCGCTGACGCAGAAGGTTGATGATGAGGTCGAGGTGTTTGTATATCACGACTCGGAGGATAGAATTGTGGCGACAACCGAAACGCCAAAGATTACGGCGGGCAAGTGCGCCTACCTCAAAGTCGTGGATAAGAATATCCACGGTGCATTCCTTGATTGGGGCATCACGGGCAAGGATTTGTTCCTCCCAAACCGAAATCAGCAGGGCGGTGTCGTGGTTGGCTCGTATAAGGCGGTATATCTCTATGTGGATAATATCACAGACCGCTGCGTGGCAACCTCAAAGTTGAAGCAATATGTTAATAATGAGGATATTATCACCCTATCGCCACGCCAGAAGGTAGAGGCGTTGATTGTGTCGGAGAGCGAGATTGGCTATCGCGCAATTGTCGAGAATCGCCATTGGGGAATGATTTACAAGAATCAGATTTTCCGTGATGTTGCGCTTGGCGATAAGGTCGAGGCGTATGTGAGCCGTATTACTGACGACAACCGCATTGACCTCTCGTTGCAGCAGAAGGGTTTTGCACAGGTCAAGGACTCGGCAGAGGTGTTGTACGATGCAATCGTAGCGGCAGGCGGAACATTGACTCTTACCGACAACAGTTCGCCCGAGGAGATTAAGGAGCGCCTCAATATGAGCAAAAAGTTGTTCAAACGCTCACTCGGCGTACTTATGAGCCACAACCGAGTTGTTTGCACAGACAACGGAATTCAAATTAAGAATTGATAATTGAGAATTGAGAATTAAAGGTATCGCCTCGCAGAACAAAATGAACTGCGAGGCGATAAATATTTATAGTGTTTTTAGTTTATTGTTTAGAAGTCGTAGCCAACTATATCGTTTGCATAAACGCTCCAATAACTTGCAGTCTTATACGCCTCTACTGATGCTGTAGGCACATAAATTTTTCTATCGGCATCATTAAAAGTAAATGCCCACCAATATCCTTGAAGAAGGTATGGTCGTGGAGGATTTATTGGTTTACAATAAACACTTGTTAGTGAAGTGCAATCATAGAATGCATAACCTCCAATCGAAGTAACGCTGCTTGGAATTGTTATGCTTGCCAATCTACTGCAACAAGAGAATGCATAACTTCTAATCGAAGTAACACTATCAGGAATTGTTACACTTGTCAATGAGGTGCAATCGCAGAATGCATAATCTCCAATCGAAGTAACACTATCAGGAATTGTTGCACTTGTCAATGAGGTGCAATCATAGAATGCATAATCTCCAATCGAAGTAACCGGGCCATCAAAAATAATTACACCTCCACTTCCCTTATAGGTGTTAGATACGATGTTTGCGCCAAAAACATTGGTCTTATAAGGTACAACTGCATTGTTAAATGATGTATAATAGATTATTCGATTGGGATTTTGCGCTGCTTGTGAAACATTTATGGTTTGCGACACATCGCAATCTGGAAGATATATTTTAATCTCTGCCATACGCTCCGAAGTTACATCTGATATGAGTGCTGTAATTGTCACTTTATTATCACTCTTGGTGCAAGATAACCAACTTGATGATTCTGATACACTATACTCTGAGGCATTGGTTCTTACATAGATTGTTTTACTGCCACCATTAGCATTAAAATTTAACTTTGCTTTGTCAACAAATAAAGTTGGTTCAAACCCTTTTTGGGTTACATACAACTCGTTAATATAGCCGTAATCACGATTGGTAACAACAATTGTTCCCTCTCGCTTAGCAAGGTCATAATTGTCGTCTGCGTAGAAAAGCAACTCTTTTGTTCCTGCAACACCCTGTTTGGTTACAACATTTAACCAATCGTTTTTACTCTCTGCTTCCCAAGAGCAGGGAGAATTAACGGTAACTTTGAACTCCGTTTTGCCTTTAAAACCGACCTCGACTTGTGTTGCGGAGAGTTTGATTTTGTTTCCATTCATAGCACCATCTTCGATACCACTTTCAGTACAGGAGGAAGCCATTATTAAGGCAACTCCAAGAATTGTTAGTAAAATCTTTTTCATAGTTGTATTTGTTAGTTTTGATTTACGATAGCATCTAGCATATTTACTTTTATCTCATTCATAGTCAAACACTGACCTACAATGTTGAGAATTGCATTATATGCAACGGCTGCAATCTGGTTTAGCCGTTCCACATCTGCGTTTTCAGGAAGATTTCCCATGTGCTGCCTCGTTAGATTTTCGAGTTCTTCACTAAAAATTTCGGCTGCAATACGACAAATCATTCCTTGCATTTCTTCAATGTCGTTTATTTGATTTCCTCCGCGATGGTCAAATTGTTCTTCTATTCTGCCCCTAACATCACGAGCGTAAGGACCATTAAGAAACTCTTCGTTTTGTTCTAATCTACACATAGTTATAAAATTTGCAATATTCCCCTACTCACTTAACGGCTTTTCAGATACTCCGTTAGTCCAAATTCTACATATATGCACAAAAAAAGCGAGGACTAAACTCTTTGTATTTGTCTTTGAGGTCTTCGACTACCTTGCCACCAAATAACGAGTAAAGCCCACGCTGTGTAGCGTGAGCGCAATCGCTTTACTCTTGGTGGTCTGTGAAGTTGTCGAAGTTTCAAAGACAAGAATAAAAGATAAACGCTTTTTCAAATATGTCTAAATGTGCGTACTAAATCATACGCTATGCTTCATAGGCAAATTCTATTTTTTTCTATTTTTGTTACTACTGCACCACAAATTTAGAAATTATTTTCGAGAGTTGCGGAATTATGAGCAAAAATTTTTATTTTTGCAGTAGGAAAATCAAATCGTCATTCCGAAGTAGCGTAGCGACTGTGGGAATCTTCCTTATTGTTATTAAAGATTGAAAAGTGGGAGATTGCCACGAGCCTAACGGCTCTCGCAATGACGGGTATGTAAATAGCTAATAGCCAATGGCTAATAGCTAATAGCTAAAAGAATTTATGTCAACAATCGCAACAGCAGAGCGTGTGTCGCTCGAAAAATCGGATAACTATGTCTTCCAGCGCTCGGTGCTGGCGTATCATCGTGCTGCCGAGTTGGTCGAGGGCGATATCCTCGAAATTGGTACCGGAATGGGCTATGGCGTGGAGATAATCGCTCCGAAGGCCACCCGTTACATCTCCATCGACAAGGAGTTGCCGGCGCAGATAAACCAGCTCGGAAATGTCGAGTACTACGATATGGAGGTGCCGCCAATCGGCTTCGAGAACTGCTCATTCGATGCGGTGGTGTCGTTCCAGGTTATCGAGCATATCGAGGAGGATATCGCCTGCGTGCGTGAGGTGGCACGAGTGCTTCGCCCGGGCGGAAAGTTCGTTGTTTCGACTCCCAATGCTCCAATGTCGCTCACTCGCAACCCTTGGCACGTGCGAGAGTACAACGCTGACGAGTTGCGCAACCTGTTGGAGTGCCACTTCTCGAAGGTCGAGGCGTATGGTGTCATCGGCAACGAGAAGATTATGGAGTACTACCGCAAAAACCGCCAGAGTGTGCGTAAAATCACCCGTTTCGATATTCTCGACCTGCAACACCGCCTACCTCGCAAGTTGTTGCAGATTCCTTACGATTTGCTCAATCGCCTGAATCGCCGTGCGCTCCACAAGAAAAATACTGAGCTGACCGACTCTATTGTGATGTCGGACTACTCTATCGTGCCGTACGAGGCGGGTATGGAGTGTTTCGACCTCTTTTTTGTAGCGACCAAATAGTTGCACGATATTTGCCCATAGGTCGTAATGAACTAAAATTTACGGCTTATGAAACGCAAAATTCTAATTACTGCATCAGTATTGTTTGCTGTGGGTGTGTGCATTATCGGCTACACGCAGGCAACAACAAAAAACTCCTCCGAAAAGGCACAACAACGCCAACAACGACACATCGAGCGTGAGCAACGCCGTGCCCAGCGACAAGCCGAGTACGAAAAGTATATCGACTCGATAGTTCTTGCTCGCAACTTCCAATTCAACCCGCAATCGATGCAACAACAGCCCGCAGGGCAGATGCGACTGCTGAATAACCCCAACTTCGGAATACAGGTTTGGGGCAGAGAGGTCGATATCTTTCTGCCATACATCAAGGGCGTAACACCGCCATACTATACGGTGATGCTCAACTACACAATGCCTTCCGTGCAGAAATATATCACCGAGCAGACACAAGAGGGGTGGCTCGTAACATTCACTTCATCGCTATTTAGCGGCTCGGACTACGACTTCTCGCTCGAAATTTACACCTCGTCAGGCAGTGCGACACTCACCATCGCTTCGCCGTGGTATCCCGATGTTCAATATGTGGGTGGCATTTCAGGTCTTAACTAACTATGGTGCGCACGATACTCATTGTTGCGATGCTTTTAGTAGGTGTCGCAGCAAACGCTGCTGTCGGCGAAACAGACACTCTGTCGAACTTGTCGAGTGCAAAGGCTCGGCGTGAGGCTCGCAAGGTGGCGTATGCTGCCGAGATTGATGATATTGTTCGCTCTCGCAACTATATCTTCCGCCCCGTGACTATGCAGAATGTGGTTATGGGCAATACTCATTCGATATACGCCTACTACCTCTTTCTGGGGTTGTCGGGCGATAAGGTGGTGCTGCATCTGCCTGTGGAGTTTACATCGTATGTTATCAACACGGTAAATCTCGACTCATTTGTGGAGGGCTACACCGCCACACTCGATGGCTCGAATTGGCGCATCACTTTTTCGTTTATGAATGGCTCGGAGAGGTGGTTGGCGGAGATTTTCTTGTCGAATCTCACGGGACAGACTCGCCTCGCTTTGGTTACACCCGAAGGTGTTATGCGTTATCTTGGCACTATCGAAAGCGGAGTAACGATAAAGAAAAGACAAAAAAAATCAGCGACCGTCTTTTAAGACGATCGCTTCGTGACTCCGCCAGGATTCAAACCTGGAACCGCTTGATCCGTAGTCAAGTACTCTATTCAGTTGAGCTACGGAGCCAATTTCTTGGCGGTGCGTAGGGGACTCGAACCCCTGACCCCGTGCGTGACAGGCACGTATTC
>JAZQYJ010000027.1:0-1218 GCA_045633465.1 Alistipes sp. | reverse complement strand
TATTTCTTGCGCTTGCCTTCCTTGCGCTCGTTCTCAGGGATAAGGCCGATGAGCGGACAGTCCACGCACTTGTCGTACTGCTCCGGCGCCAGTTGCACGGGTATGAAGTTTCTTTTTGGCATATCGTTGTTGTTGTTGTTGTTGGGTGTCGTTTTTGGTAGGGGTATACCAACTCTGCGGAGTTTCCTTAGTAACTCATCGGAGTTGGTATACATTCTCCGCGGAGTTGGTATAGGGGTACTAAAATAGTGTTAGTTGTTTGTTTATCGCTTGCACCTTCAAATCGTACTGCTCGATGGTCTCTCCGTAGGTGAAAGTGACACCGGCTCGGTCGGGCACTTTGCCCAGTTCCACGAACTCCCGCCACAGGCAGGGATGCTCTTTGGCAAAAGCGGCATGGGCTTTGAGTTTGCGGTTTGGACAGAACCAACAGCCCGTGCGTATCGTCTCATCGTATATCGGGCTGAGCAGTCCGTTCGCCTTGCACATATCCTTTGCCATCGCCTCGGTCACTCCGTACTTGGCGAGCAGGCTGATCTTGGTGCGGCTCTTGTTGATACCCACAAGACGCGGGGTCTCGTCTGCCGCTATTCCGACGTAACAGATGAGCGGATGGTTGGCACGTAGTTCGCGGTAGTATCGGCGGATGGTGCTTGTCTTGCAATAGCTTTCCACATAACATGCACCCATCATCGGGAATCCCATCTTCAGACCTTTGTTGTGGCCGGAGCGTATCTCGCGGCTGAACAGGGTTATATAGTCATCGGTTGCCCGGATGGTGTCCACTTGTAGCCCCCACGCTTGGAGTTTTGGTCGCGCCACCTCGTTCACCCATTGAATATGTGTCGGCAGTTCGCCGCTAATATTTCGCTTGTGGTCGTACATGACCTCGCAGAAGGCCACGCGGTCGAGCGGTTCATTATGCTCAAGAGCCAGCAGGATAGTCGCGAGCGAATCTTTGCCGAAGGAGCACGAAGCGACATACATAGGGTCAAGCGACCAATCGCCCTCGTTGCGGAGTCGCTTCTTGGCTACTTCGGATGCTTTGTTCCGCTCGTACCATCTTTTGTTTGCTTGTCTTTGTGCTTCGGTGCTCATTTGATTTTTATTTTGCTTTATGTGGGGATTGTCTTATTTAGTCGTGCCTTCTAATTTGGGTTCGGTATCGTCAAACCTCGGAAAAAGTACACCCCCCGAAAGTTCGTCTCTCGAAGTTGA
>JAZQYJ010000026.1:0-1378 GCA_045633465.1 Alistipes sp. | reverse complement strand
AGTTAAAAATAATCATTAGAAAAGTTGCACAACTTAAATTTATTCACTATATTTGTATAACAAAACAGAGGTGATTATGAAGGCAGAAATTGGAAAATACTACTACGCACCGCACAGACGGAACTTTGGAGTTTGGCAGTGGACAGCTGTTAGCGAAACAGGGGCTTGCGGAACATTCATCAAAGACTTTATGAGCAAAGAGGAGGCAAGAGAGTATGTGTGGAAGATGAACGGTTGGGGTCAGCCAAAGACAAAATTGAATTAGAGTGTAATAAAAAATCTTACAAATATGACAACGATTGTAGCAGTAACAAACAAGGATTTGTACAGAGCAACAGTAATTGCTTCAAGGGTAGAGAATGATTTCGTAACAGGTTTGCAAGTGGCAAAGTTAAACGAGTTGAAGGCTCGTATGCGCCGAGAGGTGGTTAAGTTCGCCTATTTGAAGAAGGATAAGAGCGTGCGCATCGCCTATGGCACGATGATGCCCGCTTTGGTTGGCGACCACATCAATGGTCGTGGCATTTGTGGTGATGCTCGCAAGGTATGCACCTACTTCGATGTGGAGCGTGGAGAATTTCGATGCTTCCAGATGCAAGCGTTAATCCAAATTTGGTAGTAAAATTATCATCAAAAGATGATAAAAATGAAGGCGGCGGTAATCTATGCAAGGGTTTCAAGCACGGGCGAGAGGCAATCGACCTCTCGTCAGGTTGCTGACCTGACTGACTATGCAAATCGTAATGGTTTGGAGGTCGTTGGGGTTTACGAGGAGCATATCAGCGGAGCAAAGCGCAATGAGGAGCGTGCAGTGCTGACCGAGTGTATTGACTACGCCGTTACCAACGGTGTTGATGTGGTCTTATACTCGGAGTTGAGTCGTTGCGGTCGTGCCGTTTGGGAGGTGCTGGACACTATCCGCACATTGAAGGATAACGGTATCAACGCCTATTTCCAGAAGGAGGGGTTGTCGTTGTTTGGGACTGACGGCAAGGAGAACCCATATTTGGCGGTGATGGTTAGCGTATTGGGTGTATGCGCCCAACTCGAAAGAGAGAACATCACCTATCGCCTCAACAGTGGTCGTGCGAAGTACATTGCCGATGGTGGCAAATTGGGTCGTAAGGTTGGCTCGGTCAAGAGCAAGGAGCGCAAGCAGGAGGAGTACGGCAAGGTCATTCGTTCATTGAAAGCGGGCAAGTCCATTCGTGATACGGCGGCAATTTGTGGAGTATCGGTATCGACCGTGCAGCGAGTTAAGAAGGAGTTTGATATATAGGGGAGTCCATTTTTTGAGGTCGAAATTTTGGGACAAAAAAATTTTTACACAACAGATATGGGGTATATGCTATTTGCGTACCCCTTCATAAAAATTCAA
>JAZQYJ010000025.1:0-39906 GCA_045633465.1 Alistipes sp. | reverse complement strand
AACGCCCCTAATGCCCCCCTCCAATCTTCCTTTCCGTTTTAATAAAACGCCTGTTCGTTGAAAAAATTTTTTTGTAAAATTTTGAAAATATATATTTGCAATCGATTTTTTGGAATTGGGCAAATACAATAACAAATTTATACACTATGATTTTTAACAAACAAAACGAGGAGTACATTGCACCGTCGATGATGGTGATGAATGTAGCTTGCGAGGCGGGATACCACGCTTCGAGCGGAGAACTTACTTTTGTCGATGGTGTCGATGATGGTTGGTATGGTCTTTAATTAACAAATGCTAAAAGGAGGAAAAATTATGAAAAAGTTATTTGTTTCGATTTTGGCTCTCGCGGCATTTGCTGCTTGTCAGAGCGATTTTAACGATGTAAATTTCGATGCACCACAGGGTGGCTCGAATGTAAATGTAGGTGGCTCGCACACCGTTTATGCCGAGGTTGGCGTAGGCGAGGAGGATACCAAGGCTACCTATGGTGATGGTTTGAAGGCTACTTGGGAGGAGAACGACCAGATTGCACTCTTGCAGGAGAATGCAAACTATGGCTCGCCCTTCGGCGTAGTAAACAAGTTGAACATTAAGGATGGTTGGGGAACAAACAAGGCGTTGTTTAGTGGCGATATTTCGGTTGATGCAACTGCACCTCGTGTATATCACATCGCTTACCCAGCTTCGGCAGTGTCGTTCTCGACTACTAGCTCAATGGCATTGGATGGAAGTGTTAGCTACTATGAAAGTGATAATCTGTGGGGCTATTATACTGCCACTGGAACATACACTTATACCTATAATTCTACTTTGAATATTACCGTTCCTACAACTCAAAGCGGTAAGTGGGAGCCATACATGTATGCTTCGACTTCGGAGGCGGTAGATTCAAATGCTATCGGCGCAAAGAATTTGAATACATTGACCGGTGCTATCGCTATTCGTGCATATGAGGCTGACGGTGTAACTCCAAAGCAATTGAGCAGAATTACTATTACTTCAAGCAATGCTGCTATTGCCGGAGTATTTTCGGGCACTGCAACAAGTACTGGCTCTACAGGTTCTATCACCGGCGCGAAAAGTAAGGAAAGTTCAACCGTTGTTAATACTTCTTCATTAAAGGCGGAGGCTCTTGCAAATCTTGAATCATTGGCGAAGACAGTAGTGCCTACCTCTACCACCGTTACTAAGACTTTGTCGCTCTCGTTTGCCGGTAAGGATAAGAGTATCACTGCAACAAACCTCGAAGCTATCGCAAGCGAGGATGATGGCAACTATACCTACCATGTAAATGTTGCCCCTGCAACTCTCGCAGCAGGTACTCTTACTATCGTGGCAGTTGATGCTAACGGTTCGTCTTTGACTCGCGTTGTCAATAAGGATGTAGTTATCGCAGCAAGCCACCGTGTAGGTTTCAACCTCACTTGGGAAAGCGCAACTTTGAAGGGCGCAACTATCGAGTCGTGGTACAACGATTGGAACAAGGGCTCGCAGTTCCAGTTGGCAGGAAACACTCTCTATGTTGACAACATCAGCGTTGAGGGTAACATCGCAGCAGACCACGTTAAGGCTATCGGCGTACGCATCAATGGTGAGTTCCATTCGGCCTCGGCTCAGAGTGGCGTGAAGGCTATCTCGCCAATCGTTATCGAGGGCTTGTCGAGTGGTGTTTATACTGTTCAGCCTGTTGCTCAGGTTGAGCTTAATGGCGAACTCAAATGGTTGGAGGGTGGCGAGGTAACCAAGACTATCACCTCTATCCCTACCGTTATCGACTATACTGTTCGCACTTCGTATTCGAGCAATGGTGGCGTAGCAAAGACCAACGATATCAATGGCGACATTTTGAAGGTTAAGGCTAATATCTCGGACTCGTATGTTGCAAACAACCTCGTAAACGGCAAGACCTATACCATCTGCTACGGCTCGAACACAGCTACGCATACCCTCGGCTCGGAGTGGACAACCAATATTCCAACCAATGCTTGGGGACAATATGTATGTTATGTTAAAATTTCGTTGGCGAATGGCTATGTTGTCGAGTCAACAAAATACACTACTTCTGTAACTGGAATACCGTATAGTGTAGCAATGCAAAACCATTCTAATGATGCAAGTTCGGGTTGGACTTCTTATAACTGTTCCTATAAAACATACTTTATCGACTTGTTGAAATCGGCAAACAACAATGGTTATATTATTTCGCCAAAGTTTTCTTGTCCAGACAATTGCAATATAGCATACTCTGTTGCTGCCAAGTTCTATAAGAGTGCTGGTGTTGGTTCAAACTACAAGAACGCCACGGTTTATGTTGGTGCAACTTCTAATACATCAACAGCTAACAAGTCCGCAAATAATCATAGCATTAGCGGCACAGTGGATACAAACGACAGAGGCTTTACTACCGTATCAGGAAGCATAACATTGTCTCCAAGTAATCCATATATGTCAGTATCTCATAATAACCCAACGAGATATTCAGCTCTACCAAATGGATATCTTGGTGTACGAGATATTACAATTAAGTACTCATTGTAATCGAAATAATATTTCTATAACACCACCGCCCTGCCTCGAAAAGGCAGGGCGGAGTTGTTGTTGTGTGAAAACGATTTAATTAGTACTTAATTGCAAATTTAGCCACATAGATTCGTGAACCAGCACCAGATGTCGCTCCATCGTGGTTAATGGAGGTATGCTGCTTTCCTGCCGGCATACTAACCGTTACAGTATTGTTTTTCCACTCCTTACCAGAATTTGTATTTGTCGTACCTTTGATTTCGATTGTTTGATACGATGAAGCTGTTGTTGTCGCTGATGATGTTGCGCCAATATACAACTTCGCTTTTTTAAGACTACCACTAGTTGAGTAGTACTTTGAGTCAATAGTCACACTCGTAGAGAACGCAGCAGGGATATGGAATGCCGGCGATGCCACCCAACCATTTCCGCTACCTGCAAGGCCACCCTCTCGCAATGCAAGGAGGTCCTCCTTGATATTTACCGTACCATTTCTCTTCCAACCTGCATTATCAACAGCCGAGTTGCTCGATTGGTAGAATTGGAAAGTGTAAGGTATTCCCGTTACGTGAGTGGTGAATTTCTGCGACTCGACAACATAGCCATTCGCCAACGAAATTTTAACATAACATACATTTTACACCACAAAGCCTGAAATGGGGTTGTTTTTTTGGGGGGGGGAGGGAAATAGGAGCGCAGTCTGCGACTGCTTAATAGGATAAAATAGGACCGCAATCAGAGATTGCTCGAATAGGATAATAACTCCCTGTAATCTCCTATTTAAGCACCGCAGGTGCGTCCTATTAAGCCGACATAAGTCGGCGCGTCCTATTAATTCCTATTCTCTCTTGAAAAACTCTCTGAATAACTTGCAAATCAGCGCCAATATTGCTAAATTTGTCCTTATGAAAAGACTTTGCTCAAACACCAACAGCTATCGCAAGTTAAAGGTCTATCGTAAGGCAGAGGTGATATACGACCTTACCTATTATTTCTGTAAAAAGTATCTGAAATGTGGTGACCGCACCATAGACCAAATGGTGCAGGCGGCTCGTTCGGGTAAGCAGAATATCGTTGAGGGTAATGCGGTGGCAGCGACATCAATCGAAACATTTCTGAAGCTTTTAGGAGTGGCAAGAGGAAGCTTGCAAGAGTTACTAGTGGATTACAAAGATTATCTGCGAGTTCGCCATCTGCGATTGTGGGAGAGTGATTCCAAAGAAGTTGAGGCGATGCGAAAACTTGGTGCAGAATACGAAGATGGAGAATATTTCCTTTCGTTGGCTCAAACCCGTAGCGATGAGGTCGTTGCAAATATGGTTATAGTGTTGATATATCAAGCAGATACGCTACTTAATGGTTATATACAAAGACACTATAATAAATTTTTACAAGAGGGTGGCTTTCGCGAACAATTGACTCGGGAAAGATTGTCGTGTCGTAACAATAAATAGGACTCAATAGGATAGAATAGGAGATAATAGGATTTGCAATTAAAGATTGCTTGGATAGGATAAAATCCTATTTAAGCACCGCAGGTGCGTCCTATTAAGCCGACATAAGTCGGCGAGTCCTATCAAATCCTATAAAATCCTACAAATAATTCTGCATTTCCGTTTTTTTTCTTATCTTTGTGCGATAAAGCAAAAAAAGTTTAGCTCCTTGAAGTTATGTTGAGCAGAAGAATACTCAGAACTAAGGTCGTAAAGGCGGTTTATGCGCACACGCAGTGCGAGGGTTTAACACCTGTTGCAAGCGAGAAAAATCTCGTTCTTTCGATTGACCGTGCCTACGACCTCTATTTCCACCTACTCGCACTCGTTCCAGAGATTGCCGAGTATGCTGCCGAGCGTATCCGTATCGGCGAAAACAAGAAGTTACCTACATACGATGACCTCCACCCAAACCGCAAATTCGTGGAGAATAAGGTTATCACACGCCTCAATGAGGATGAAGGCTTGCAGGCGGAGTTGAAGGCACGAAAGTTGTCGTGGGCTAACCATCGCGACCTTATCGTGGCACTCTACAACGCATTGATTCGTCAGCCGTTCTACCAAAAGTATATGCTTGCGGAGGAGCGCTCGTTCCGCGAAGATGCACAGCTCGTGTCGGATATCTATATGACAATGCTCGAAGAGTTCGAGCCACTCGAAACGGCATTGGAGGAGCAGTCGGTATTGTGGAACGATGATTTGGGCTTCATCTTGACTATGGTGTCGCGCACAATTCTCTCGATGCGTGAAAACCACGAGGCAATCAAATTGATGCCACAATTCAAGAGCGAGGAGGACCTCGACTATGCAAAGTCGTTGTTACGCCACGCCATTGCGGGATATGAGCGCATTTCGCTCCTTCTCGACAACTCGATGAGCAATTGGGATATCGAGCGTGTGGCGTTGATGGATAAGATTATCCTCATCACCGCAATCGCCGAGGCGGAGAATTTCCCTTCGATTCCGGTGCGTGTAACTATGAACGAGTATATCGACATCGCAAAGTGCTATTCGACATCATCGAGTGGTAGTTTCATCAATGGCGTACTCGACAAGATGATAAGCCAACTTACCGAAGAGGGTAAGATTGTAAAGTCGGGTAAAGGACTTTTGTAAAAATTGTTCTGGCGAGTAAATTTTGCACCTTACTTGCAGCGTAAATGCTCACATACGCCATAGTATGCTCCGCTTTCCGCTACTGCGTAACGCACAAAATTTCCACCACCATTTACAATTTTGGGGTTTTGGCGATTTGATAAAAGAATAATTTTTAACTTTTAACTTTTAACTTTTAATTTTGTTATGATTTCACTTTTGCAAGCAGCCGCAGGTGCTGCTCCACAGGCAGGTTTGGCAGGTGGCAACTGGTCGTTCTGGATTATGATTGCCGCGATGATTTTGATTATGTATTTCTTTATGTGGCGTCCTGAGTCGAAGCGTCGCAAGGAGATGCAGAAGTTCCGCGACGGACTCAAATCGGGCGATAAGGTTATCACCGCTGGTGGCATCTATGCCGTAGTTAAGAAGGTGGAGGAGACAACACTCCTTATCGAGGTGGATAGCAATGTTACGCTCCGCATCGACAAGACTATGGTCGTTGCAGCGCCGGTTGCTACATCAAACACTGAGAAGAAATAGAGATAAATAATCTATCCTAACCTAATAACACTATGAAAAAACTGATTCTTTCGTTTGTTGCCCTTGCATTGGCAACATCGACATTCGCCGCAAAGAAGGGTGAGATGATGTCGTGGGATGATGCGACCGTTAAGGCTAACGAGGTGTTGGCTACATTGTCGCTCGACGAGAAGATCGAGATGACTCACGGTCACAACAAGTTCTTCCTTCCTGGCGCTCCTGCAAAGGGTTTGCCACATGTGTTTATGGTGGACGCTTCGGCAGGTGTGCGTATTAACCACTCGTTGCCAGATCAGAACGAGGTGCGTCACCCACAAAAGACTACGCAGTTCCCTGCAACTATCGCTCTCGCATCGACCTTCAATCCAGAGTTGGCACACGCTTATGGCGAGGCAGTAGGCTACGAGACTCGTATGGCGGGCGCAGGCGTATTGCTCGGTCCAGGTATGAATATCTATCGTTCGTCGCAGTGCGGTCGTAACTTCGAGTATATGGGCGAGGATCCATATTTGGCTGCTCGTATGGTCGAGAACTATGTTATCGGTATGCAGGGCACAGGTACAATGGCTTGCTTGAAGCACTTTGTATGTAACAATACCGAGCTCTATCGTAAGCTCTCGAACTCGATTGTTGACGAGCGTGCAATGATGGAGATTTATACCCCTGCATTTAAGGCAGGTATCGACGCAGGTGCAGGCTCAGTAATGACTTCGTACAACCTCGTAAATGGCGAGTGGGCAGGTCAGAGCAAGTATGTTATTACCGACCTCCTTCGTGGAACTCTCGGTTTCAAGGGCTTGGTAATGACCGATTGGCGTTCGGTATATGATTGGAAGAAGGTTGTTCTTTCGGGTCAGAATGTAGAGATGCCGGGCAATCCTAACGAGCATTATCACATCAACTCTGTTCGTGGTTTGTTGGCCGCAGGCGAATTGACCGAGAAGAATATCGACGATATGATTCGCCCAATGGTTGCAACTTTGATTCGCTTCGGCTTGTACGAGCGTTTCAAGAATGGTCAGCCAAACGAGGACGCACTCGAAGAGAAGTTCCCTCACCACGAGCAGGTTTCGTATCAGACTGCTGCCGAGGGTTCTATCTTGTTGAAGAACAACGGTATTCTCCCATTGAAGGAGGGTCAGCAGGTGTTGCTCGTAGGCCGTTGGGCAAAGGTTGCTCCACAGGGTGGTGGCTCTTCTCGTGTTAAGGGCTTCAACCAGGTAACTTCGGAGCAGGCTCTCCTCAGCGCATTGCGTGCAAAGGTTAAGGCTGTTGAGAAACCAAACTTTATCGAGTTGCAGAAGGCTGATGTTGTAGTTGTTGCAACCGGTACTTTCGACACCGAGGGTCAGGAGCGTCCATTCCAGATGATGGAGGAGGATGAGGCTTTGGTTCGTATGGCTTGCGCAGCAAACAAGAAGGTTATCGTTCTCGTACTCTCGGGTTCGGGTATCGACATGAGCGCTTGGCACGATAAGGTATCGGCTATCATCTACGGCTGGTATCCTGGTCAGGCAGGTATGCAGGCTATCGCTGATATCATGGTAGGTAAGATTAACCCATCGGGTAAGCTCCCTGCAACTATCGAGAAGTCATTCAAGGACTCGCCGGCTTATGGTATGGTACCACAGGGCTTGCCTGTAACATACAAGAGCCGCAATACTAACGAGTTGTGGATTGCTCCAAAGCACTACGATGTAGAGTACAAGGAGTCAGTTCTCGTTGGTTACCGTTGGTACGAGGCTAAGAATATCGAGCCTTTGTTCCCATTTGGTTTCGGTTTGTCTTATACAACTTTCGAGCTGAGCAAGGCAAAGGCTGCAAAGGAGATTTCGGCAGATAAGCCTTTGAAGGTTACTGTTCGCTTGGAGAATACCGGTAAGATGGCAGGTGCAGAGGTTGTACAGCTCTATGTTTCAGAGAACAACCCAACCGTACTTCGTCCAAAGAAAGAGTTGAAGGCATTCAAGAAGGTGCATCTCGACGCAGGAGATAAGACCACGGTTACATTCGAGTTGAAGCATTCGGATTTGGCATATTGGAACGACAAGACTCACGCTTGGGAGGTTAATAAGGGAACTTATACTCTCCACATCGGTAACTCGTCGGCTAATATCGCACAGACTCTTACTGTTGAGGCTCTCTAAAAATTGATTTGAGCTAAAACAAATATCGTAATGAAGTGGAGAGCTGGGGACTTCTCAACTCTCCACTCTCAACTTTTAACTTTTAACTTTTAACTTCCAGCTTTTCGCTCTCAACCTATGAAGAAAGTCCTCTCCTTCTCGTTTATGCTAATGCTTGGACTTGTGTTGTCGCAACTCCTTCCGAATTTTATGGGGGAGTCGTATGGCGAGTTGAAGCATATTGTCGAGGTTGCCCTTGGTGTCTGTTTGGCATTTATTATGATAAATGTCGGTCGTGAGTTCGAAATTGACAAGTCGAATATTCGCGGATATGTCAAGGACTACCTTGTAGCGATGTTGGCTGCGGCGTTGCCGTGGATATTTATCGCTATCTACTACATCTTTGCAATTATGCCGCAGGAGTGGTGGGGTATGGGCGAGACATGGAAGGAGTCGTTGTTGCTGAGCCGATTTGCGGCACCTACATCGGCAGGAATACTCTTCTCGATGTTGGCAGCAATGAATTTACAGAAGAGTTGGATTTACGAAAAGGCTCAAACCCTGGCGATTTTTGACGACCTCGATACCATTATTTTGATGGTGCCTTTGCAGGTGGCAATGATTGGCGAGTTCAACTGGCAGATGCTGGCTATGCTTGTGGCTATCTTTGGAATGTTCTTTGTCGGTTGGAGGTATATGTCCCGCTTCAAGATGGCTCAAAATTGGTATGCTATCTTTACATACGCAGTCTTGGTATATGGCTCGACAATGCTGATTTATACCGTAACAAAGCACTTTTTCGGCGATAAAGGTGCTGTTCATATCGAGGTGCTGTTGCCGGCATTTATCTTCGGTATGATTATCAAGAATCGCCACATCGGAGGCAAGGTCGAGGCACGAGTATCAACGATTGTATCAGTTGTGTTTATGCTGCTCGTTGGTATGAGTATGCCTCTCATCGACTTCGATGCAACTGCCTCGGTTGGTGAGTCGGCAAGCCTTATATCCACGATTCCGATGATGTCGGGCGGGGAGATTGCGTTGCATGTTCTTGTGGTAACCATTCTCTCGAACCTTGGTAAGTTGGCACCAATGCTCTTCTATCGCGACCATTCATTGACCGAACGCCTGGCGTTGTCTGTGGGAATGTTTGCTCGTGGCGAGGTTGGCGCAGGAGTTATCTTTATCGCCCTTGGCTACAATATCGGTGGTCCGATACTCCTTATCTCGATTTTGACGCTGGTGCTTAATCTAATTCTCACCATCGGATTTGTCTATATAGTTAAAAAACTCGCTCTCAAAGCCGAGAGCGCAAAGGCGTAATAGGATGCGTAGGTTGGTGGTAATATTGTTGTTTGTGCTTGGGGCCTATGCCTTCGAGTATGGCAATATTTTTCCACCATATACCACATCCGAGTGTGAGGTCGTGGATTTGCACCACGAACAACTACTCTGCAATCATCGCTATAATATCGACGCCGAGCGCACCTCTACGATTGTAGTTCCGTCGGTGCGTACAAGCGTAAATAGTACGCCTCGATATCAGCAAAATCGCACTCTGCATCTCGCTGTTGTTGGGCGTTCGCTCAGCACTTCAAACTATCTTATTTCACTATTTATTCATCGTTTAGGCTCTTGTGCCCGTGCGGTGGATTTCTACCTCTATACGCTATGTAGATTACGACTGTGATTGCCACTTCCTTCCGTAAAAACCGCAATCATAAAAGTAATTAACACATAACATATAGAAAATCATGGATATTAAAGATTTTAACGAGTCGCTATATGCCTCGTCGAATGGCGCTGTCGTAGAGCGTCGTCAAAGCATTATTATACCTATTATCATCTTTTTTGCGGGCGTAGGTCTGCTCGTGGTAAATAGTTTTATCGAGAATGGCAGTGATGCCAATAATCTTAAATCAGCATTAGTGTTGTTCGGAGGTGCTGTTGCACTTATCGGAGGTGCGCTCTGCTGTATGCGTACTTTGGGTGGTGGCGCGCCATATCACGCCCAGGAGAAGGCCTTCCTGCTTCGTAAGCAATACTCGTTTGATCGTGCGCAATACGATGAGGTTGTGAAGGCTGTCGAAAAGGGAGATAAATCGGCATTAGATGCTATCGAGGAGAGCTCAATTGCCGGTATTTCGGTTGTATGCTACTACTCTCCAAAGAGCAACTTCTGCGCTATGCAGGCATTCGCCTACGAGGAGTTTGTCTATAAGGCGATTACCTCGCTGAAAATAACACAGTAATAAATATAGGTCGGCAAAAAATTGCCGACCTATATTGTTGTTGCTTGTAGGCGAACTATTGAATACCCTTCAATTTTTTGAACAAGGCGTTGTACTTGTTGTACTTATCCATAATGCCATCCTCGTTGCGAAGACGGAAGCAGAGAACTTTCAGGTACTCGGCGCAATCAACGCTCTCAGGCTTCAACTCCATGGCCTTCTCCAACCAAGGCAACGACTTCATATAAGCGGCATTAACCTCTGCCAAGCCTGCCTGGTACTCCTCCTGCGAGTTGATGCTGTCAAGACGCGCATTGAATGCACGATTAACCTCATCGCCCTTTGCCATATAGAAGTAGCCGAGGTAGAAGTTGGTGTCGTAGTCGTTTGGCTTCAAATCGTTAATTTTGAGGAACGAAGCAATACACTCGTCAAAGTTCTTCAACTTGAAGAATACCTGACCGCGAGCAAACCAAAGGTCTGCGTTGTCTGGTTTCTCGGCAAGCATTTTATCGATACGCTCAACCAAGTCGGCAGGGTTGCCTATGCCCTCCTCCGAGGTGTAGAGCTGAATTAAGCCCTCCATAATACGCTCATTGCGTGGATACTTCTCTATACCCTCCAACAAAGCGTTTTTTGCCTTTATGAGGTTCTCCTTGTCGGTTGCACGCTGACCATAGTAGCAGTGGAAGAGGAAGTAGTAGAGGTTGCCTTGCTCATCCTTGTAACCCAACTCATTAGCCTTTGTAAGATATTTTTCGCCATCTACAAAGTACTGAGCATCTTGTGCGCCAAGGAATGCCGCCAACTGACCTGCAAAGAAGTAGTAGCGCGAATCCTCCTTGCCGATAGCAGGGTTTTGCTGCAAACCTACCGCCTTCATATATACATCAATGGCGGTCTTATACTCGGTGATGTCAAGGCTTACCGAGCCCAACTCCGAGTAGTGGTTGATGAGAACATTCAAAGCCTCCTTGATTTTAGGAGCCGATGCAGGGTCCAATTCGTATGCCTTCAAGAAAGCCTCCTTTGCTATTTCGTAAGCGCCTGGAAGGACCTCTTGCTTGACACTCCAAGCAACAACCTTATTATCCTTTGTATGAACATCAACCCAGTCGAATACATATACATTGCCTTTTACTTCGTTCGCAGGTGCTCCAATGCTCATCGACAACATATCTGTACCAAGACCCGAGAAGAGTCCCTTAGCAGGTGCTACGATAGCATCAATGCAAATCTTACCGCGATTGTACCAAGTTGCCGCTTTGCCCGACTTCTTTGGGTTTGCAATGTCTGCGTTGCTCTTCTCCAATTTTGCTTGGAATGAGGCAACATTGATTTTCTGTGCAGAGGCGGTTGTAACGGTCAAAGTTGCAACGAGTGCCACCAATGTTATAATCTTTTTCATATTCTTATAACTTTTAATGTTTGAGATTTATTGTTCATTTTCGTTTGTAGCCTCAACTACTACCTCGGTACCTTCTGCTGTTGCACCTTCGGTTGCTACAACTCCCTCTTCGAGTTCCTCCTCCTCGGTTACAGGAACTACCGCTACCGATGCAATCTCATCACCCTCGCGGAGGTTGATGATGCGTACACCCTGAGTTGCACGACCTGCTACACGAATCTGCTCGATAGAGGTGCGGATAGTGATACCCGAACGGTTGATAATCATCAAGTCGTTGTCGTCGGTTACTGCCTTGATAGCCACTAATTCGCCTGTCTTCTCGGTGATATTGATGGTCTTAACACCCTTACCGCCACGGTTGGTAATGCGGTACTCGTCGAGGTCAGTACGCTTTCCGAAGCCATTAGCCGAGAGTACGAGTACATCCTCGTTCGACTCAGGCTCGATGCAGATCATACCGATAGCCTCGTTGTCGCCTTCGAGCGATACGCCACGCACACCAATCGAAGTACGACCTACCTCACGAACTGTCGACTCGTTGAAGCGGATAGCCTTACCCTCGCGGGTAGCAATCATAATCTCTGCCGAGCCACTTGTGAGTTTAGCCTCGATAAGACGGTCGCCCTCACGAATCTCGATTGCGTTGATACCATTGGTACGAGGACGCGAGTAAGCCTCCAACTTGGTCTTCTTAACGGTACCGTTCTTGGTACACATTATAATATAGTTAGAGTTGATATACTCCTCGTCGTTGAGTTTCTTGCAGTTGATATATGCACGAACCTTATCATCTGGCTCGATGTTGATGATGTTCTGGATAGCACGACCCTTCGATGCGCGTGTGCCTTCTGGAATCTCGTAAACCTTCAACCAGAAGCAACGGCCCTTCTCGGTGAAGAACATCATTGTATTGTGCATCGAAGCAACATATATGTGCTCGATGAAGTCCTCGTCACGGGTAGCCGAGCCCTTCATACCTACACCGCCACGATTCTGGGTGCGGTAGTCTGCCAACGATGTACGCTTGATGTAGCCGAGGTGCGAGATGGTGATAACCATATCCTCGTCAGCGTAGAAGTCCTCTGGATTGAACTCCTCCGAAGCATAGACAATCTCTGAACGACGCTCGTCGCCATACTTTTCCTTGATTTCGAGCAACTCATCTTTTACGATACCCAACTGCATCTCCTCGCTACCGAGAACTGCGGTGAGGTAGTCGATAGTCTTCTGCAACTCGTCGTGCTCTGCAACGAGCTTGCTGCGCTCCAAACCGGTCAATGCACGCAAACGCATATCTACGATAGCAGCAGCCTGCAAATCGCTCAAACCGAAACGCTCCGAGAGAGTAGCTTTCGCCTCGTCAACACTCTTTGCGCTGCGGATAATCTTTACAACCTCGTCGATATTGTCCTGTGCAATAATCAAGCCCTGAACGATGTGCATACGCTCCTCTGCCTTGCGCAAATCGAAGCGCGAACGACGAACAATCACCTCGTGGCGATGCTCTACGAAATGGCGGATAAGGTCGAGTAGGTTCAACACCTGTGGACGACCATTTACCAAGGCGATGTTGTTGACCGAGAACGAAGTCTGCAACTCGGTGTGCTTGAACAACATATTCAATACAACATTCGCTACTGCATCTTGTTTGAGTGTTACCACTACGCGTGTACCCTGACGGTCCGACTCATCGTTTACATCGGCAATACCCTCCAAGCGTCCCTCTTTGGTGAGGGTAGCGATATGCTTAATCAGTTCCTGCTTGTTTACCATATAAGGTATCTCTGTGAAGATGAGTTGGGTACGACCATTTGCGGTAGTCTCAACCTCGTGGCGGGCGCGCATCACTACGCGACCACGACCTGTCAAGAGAGCCTCCTTAACGCCCTCGTAGCCATAGATGATGGCACCGGTAGGGAAGTCCGGACCCTTAACGAAGTGGAGCAAATCCTCGCAAGTGCATTCACGGTTGTCGATGTAAGCGCAGCAAGCGTCGATAACCTCCGAAAGGTTGTGTGGTGCCATATTTGTTGCCATACCTACGGCGATACCGCTTGCTCCGTTCACGAGCAACAACGGAATCTTTGTAGGGAGTACGGTAGGCTCCTTCTGCGTGTCATCGAAGTTCATAGTCCAATCGATAGTCTCCTTGTCGATATCGGCCATAACCTCGTTGGTAATCTTCTGCATACGAGCCTCGGTGTAACGCATAGCCGCTGGCGAGTCACCGTCCATCGAACCGAAGTTACCCTGGCCCTCAACGAGTGGGTAACGCATAGCCCAAGGCTGTGCCAAACGCACCATTGCGTCATAAACCGATGAGTCACCGTGTGGGTGGAACTTACCGAGAACATCTCCGACAATACGAGCCGACTTACGGGTTGGTTTGTCGTGATAGAGGTTCAACTCCGAGTTCATATCGAACAAAATTCGACGATGAACAGGCTTCAATCCATCTCGAACATCTGGCAACGCACGAGATACAATAACCGACATCGAGTAGTCGATGTAGGACTCCTTCATGTGGTCTTCGATATTGATCTGCTCAATACGACCAACAGGAGTGATCATTTGTTCTTCCATAAATTATTATTTGTTTAAGTTTTGTGATTTTTTCTCTTTTAACTATGCGCAAAAGTAGCGATTATTCTTTGAATAATCAACTTTTGCTCTCGAAATTTTCGGTTTTGGAAAATGTTTTTCGCAAGAAATGCGATTTTTGCCCCTTTTTAGGCGATTTTAGCCACTTTGCAAAAGCGTTTCGACACCCTGTCGGAACTAAAAATTAAAAATTAAGAATTAAAAATGGGAAATACCTTTAATTGTCAATTATCAATTGTCAATTTGAATTCCCTCTCAACTCTCAACTCTTAACTCTCCACTCTCAACTTCGAGCCTTCTGCCGAGATTTTACCCTGCTCGGTGAGGTGGCGGATAGCCTCAATAATAGCCTGCTCGTTGCCTACGATGTGTGCAACAACCTCTTTGATTGTCATTGGCTCGGTGGCAAGGAGTGATAAAATCTGCTGTTCATAGTTGGCAGAATTACTCTTCTCGCGCTTTTTGCGGGCAAGGCAGTTGTCGCAAATACCGCATGGCTCCGACATCTTATCGCAAAAGTATTGCTCGATTATGCGGCTGCGGCACTCCGTGCTCTCGTTGGTGTAGTGGAGTAGGTGGTTGAATCGCTCCAACATTAACGATTTGCGATGCGAATAGGTTGCCGGAGCAATATAGATATCTCGTGCCGGCAATCGCTCCTCGTCAAGGAAAATCAGAGGGTCGTGATTGGTTGGAATGTAGCGTATAATGTTGGCTCGCCAAAGGCGTTTAAGAAACTCGTGAACTTCGCTGTGTGAGTGCTTCGATTGCGAGGCAATCTCCATTTCGTCAATAGGGCGGAATTCGCTGAAAATACCGGTGTAAAGTCGCAATATCGAACGCAGAATATCCTCCTCCTTTTCGCTCTGCATCTTCACTTGGTAGAGTTCATCTCTTGTGACCATAAACATCAGTCGTGCCGGATGTTCGCAGTCTTCGATAAGTGTCATATAACCATTGAGTTGCAGCAACTTTATTGTGTTGAGAATAGTTGTGAGAGGCAACTTTATATGGCGACAAAAATCGTAGATATTGAAGATGAATGATGCCTCTTTGCCATCGCCTATTGCAACGCCCAAATAGGAACATAACTCATTATAGATCGAGCGTATGAGCTCTATGTCTGGAAACTCTTTTTCGAAGAGGTTTATTATGCGGTTATTGTCGTCGGAAGCCTTCAAAATGACGGCGTAACTACGCTCACCATCGCGGCCTGCGCGACCTGCCTCTTGGTAGTATGCTTCGAGCGAATCGCTCATTGTGTAGTGGACAACAAATCGCACATCGCGCTTGTCGATACCCATTCCGAAAGCGTTGGTTGCCACCATAATACGGGTTTTGCCACTCACCCATTCGTCTTGTCGCATTGCTCGTTCAGCATTTGGCAAACCTCCGTGATAGAACGATGCTGAATAGCCCTGCTCGATGAGGAAATTAGCCACTCTTTCGGCGGTATTGCGCATACGAACATAGACAATTCCGCAGCCGGGTACATTGTTGATTATTCGCAATAGCTGCCCCTCCTTGTCGTCGGTCTCGCGTACGCTGTATGAAAGATTTGGGCGCAAGAACGAAGTTTGTAGAATATTCGGCTCGGCAAACTCCAACTGCGTCATAATATCCTTTGCGACTTGCGGTGTTGCCGATGCGGTTAGAGCGAGTATTGGAGTGTTGGGCAGGACTCTTCTCAACTCCTTGATACGCAAGTATGCAGGGCGAAAATCGTAGCCCCATTGTGAGATGCAGTGCGCCTCATCTACGGCAAGTATTGAAACATTCATCCTATCGACTCGCAGACGGAACATCTCGCTCGATAGTCGCTCGGGTGCGACATAGAGAAATTTTACATCGCCATAGACACAGTTGTCGAGGGCGATGTCTATCTGATGACTCGATAAGCCGGAATGAACGGCTACTGCCGGAATACCCATGCAGCGGAGCCTATCCACCTGGTCTTTCATCAGCGCGATAAGAGGTGTTACAACGATACACAAACCGTCGCTTACAAGTGTTGGAAGTTGATAAATTATCGACTTTCCGCCACCCGTAGGCATAAGCACAAGCGTATCACGACCCTCCAAAACCGCCTTTATAGCCTCTTTTTGCATAGGGCGGAACGAGTCGTAGTGCCAATACTTTTTGAGTGTTTCGAGTAGCATCTGCTCCATAGTTGCGAAGATAGTACATTTTTTTGAGAAAATGGGTTATTTTGTCGGAAAATATATCTATATTTGTAGTATGATTCTGTACGCCAACTGCAAAATAAACCTCGGGCTCGATATTCTTCGTCGTCGCGAAGATGGATTTCACGATCTCGAAACGGTGATGATACCCGTTTTGGGGTTGTACGATATCGTTGAGGTTGAGCGTTTGGAAGGATGCTCTGTTCTCGAACAGAATGGTTTGGTGGTTGATTGTGGTGCTGATGATAATCTTTGTATGAAGGCGTTGCGATTGATGCAGAGATTGTATGGTGTCGGCTCGGCATATATCCGCCTTGATAAACGGATCCCTTTTGGTGCAGGTTTGGGTGGAGGTTCGAGCGATGCTACCGCTGTGATTTTGGCGTTGAATAAACTCTATGGGCTAAATTTGAGCGAAGATAGGCTGATTGAAGTGGCTGCGATGATTGGCAGTGATACAGCCTTCTTTGTGCGTAATACTCCGCAACTATGCACAGGGCGTGGCGAGGTGATGACACCTATCGAATTGCCATTGCAGGGTAAATATCTTGTTGTTGCCAAGCCCGAGGAGGGTGTTTCGACGAAGGAGGCGTATTCGGGTGTAAAGCCTGTTGTGCCTACGGTAAGGTTGGTCGATGCGCTGCAACGCCCAATAGGGGAGTGGCAAGGGGTTGTCAAGAACGATTTTGAGCCCCACATTTTTGAGTCGCACCCGGTAATAGCCGAGTTGAAAAAAGCAATGCTTGATGCGGGTGCGGTGTATGCCTCGATGTCGGGCTCAGGCTCGGCGGTGTTCGGCATCTTCGACGATGAACCGAAGTTGGAGAATATGAGTGCTAACTATTTGAAAATAGTCAAGATATGAGAAAGTTTCTTGTGTATGCTGTTGCTCTGTTATTTATGCTCTCGGCGTCGGCTCAAGAGCTGAATGTGGCATCGTTCAACATTAAGTGTGCTACCTCGTACGGTATGGGAAATGTTAAGGGCTACAATGGTTGGGACGACCGCAAGGGTTTTATCTTCGATATGATAAACTTTGCGTCGTTCGACATCTTTGGAGCGCAGGAAGTTCGATACGGACAGCTCAAAGATATGGTCGAGGCACTGCCCGACTACGACTATATCGGTGTCGGTCGTGACGATGGCAAGACAAAGGGCGAGTTCTGTCCGGTATTCTATCGTCGTGAGCGATTTAAGTTGCTCGATAGCGACACTTTCTGGTTGTCGGAAACTCCTGACAAGGCGTCGAAGGGTTGGGATGGAATGTGTAATCGAGTATGCTCGTGGGGATACTTTCAAGATAGGGTAACGAAATCGAAGTTCTACTTCCTGAATACTCACCTCGATAATAGGGGCGCAGTGGCGAAAACCAAGGGCGTAGAGCTGATTTTGAAATTTATCGATGAGCACTGCAAGGGTGCGCAAGTGATTGTGACGGGCGATATGAATGTCAATCAAGATAGCGAGTGGTACAAAATGTTCGTGGCGAGTGGAGCGTTGAAGGACTCATTCGTATCGGCGCGATATCGTTTTGCTCCTTCGGGAACATTCTCGACATTTACTCCGACACGCTACTCTACAAATCGTATCGACCACATCTTTGTCAGCAAGGATATAGTTGTTGAGCGATATGGAGTTTTAACGCTCCACTATTGGCGTGCTTCCGATGAGGAGAATATCCAAGGTGTGCGACTCCCTGCCAATATAGAGAAGAGAGTGGTACACCTCCTCTCCGACCACTATCCCGTTCAGGTAAAGGTTCGGCTCAAAGGTGCTAAAAGATGGTAAAAGGACAAAATCAACAAATCTAATAAATACAAAACTATGAGAAAAATTTTTCTTTGTGCAATGATGGCGATATTTGCCTTTACTGCAATGGCGCAAGAGCTAAATGTGGGTTCGTTTAACATTCGTAACGGTAGCCCGTTGAAACCGGGTCAGGAGCGACCAAAGAAGGGCGACTACTCAAAATTCAACGGCTGGGATGACCGTAAACAGTATGTCTGTGATATGATAAATTTCGAGGCATTTGATGTCTTTGGCTCACAGGAGGTAAAGCATAAGCAACTCTTGGAGATGGCTGCTATGTTGCCTGATTATGGCTATGTTGGCGTCGCTCGCGACGACGGTAAGGCGAAGGGCGAGTATTGTCCTGTATTCTACCGCAAGAATGAGTTTAAGCTGCTCAACAGCGGAACTTTCTGGTTGTCGGAGACTCCGGATGAGGTGTCGAAGGGTTGGGATGGTATGTGCCGTCGTATCTGCACTTGGGCATACTTGCAGCGCAAGAGCGATAGGACTCGTTTTTACTTCCTCTCTACTCACCTCGACCACCGTGGAAAGACGGCTCAAATCGAAGGTGCTAAGTTGGTTGTAGATTGGATTAAGCAAAACTGCAAGGGTCAGCCCGTTATCGTTGTTGGAGACTTTAATGTATCCCAGACGAGCGACTGCTACAAGATATTTGCAGAGAGTGGCATCTTGGAGGACACTTACGATCTTGCAAAGTATCGTTTCGCTCCAACCGGAACATTCAACGGCTTCAACCCTAAGCGCTACACAACCTTCCGTATCGACCATATCTTCGTGTCGAAGGGTGCAAAGGTTAGTCGTCATGGCATTTTGACTTATCACTATTTCCGCAATATGGATGCCAAGTTGGAGGAGATGGATACTCTTGCTCCAAAGGAGATTAAGGGAGAGAATCGTGACTCGAAGTGCATCTCCGACCACTATGCTATTCAGTCATTCCTCACATTGAAGGGTGGTAAGAAGTCAAGAAAATAGTCTGTTATGAAGAGAATTTTTGTAACTTTATTGGTTGTCGTTTTCACTCTCTCAGCTTTTGCTCAGGAGATGAATATCGCAACATTCAATGTTCGTGTAAGCGGTCCGTTGAAGCCTGGACAGGCGCGCCCAAAGAAGGGTGATTATGCGAAATTTAACGGTTGGGATGACCGCAAGGGTTACCTTTGCGACATGATTCAGTTCGAAGCATTCGATGTCTTTGGTGTTCAGGAGGCAAGGTATCCGCAGATTGAGGATATGCTTGCAAGAATGCCCGAGTATAATTATATCGGTGTAGGTCGTGATGATGGCGCGCAGAAGGGCGAGCATTGCGCTATCTTCTATCTCAAAAAGAAGTTCAAGGTACTCGAACAGGGTAACTTCTGGCTCTCGGAAACGCCCGATGTTCCGTCGTACGGTTGGGGCGCAAAGTATCGTCGTATTTGTACTTGGGGTTTATTCCAGAACAAGAAGACCAAGGAGTTGTTCTACTTTATCAATACTCATGTCAATTGGGGCAAGGCCTCTGTTAAGAGTGCAAATATGTTGGTGGAGTTCGTCAAGGAGAAGTGTACCAAGACAGACAATGTAATCATTATGGCAGACTTCAATGCTGCGCAAGATAGCGACTTGTACAAAATTATCACAAGCAATGGCTTTGAGGATACCTACGAGTCGTCGAAGTATCGCTTTGCTCCAACCGGCACAGGCAATGGCTTCCGTATCAACTACTTTAACTATCGTCGTATCGACCATATCTTCGTGTCGGAGGGTATCAAGTCGAGTCGTTATGGTGTCTTGACCTACCACTACTATCGTGATATGCAGGGAACGGAGGAAGGTATGGATACCGCTGCTCCAAAGGAGATTAGGGGTGAGAATCGTGAGATTCACTGCCTGTCTGACCACTATGCCGTGCAGTCGTTTATTACATTGAAGAAGAGTGGTAAGAAATCTAAAAAATAATCAGATATGAAGCGTGTAATTTTAACACTTTTAGTTGCGTTGTTTGCCCTATCGGCTTCGGCGCAGGAGTTGAATGTTGGCTCTTTTAATATCCGAAACGACAAGGTTCGCCAACCGGGTGAGGAGCGTAAGCGCGATTATAAAACTTACGATGGTTGGGACGACCGCAAGGTCCAACTTTGCGATATGATTAACCTCGAAGCTTTCGACATCTTCGGCTCGCAGGAGGTGCGCAAACATCAACTTGACGATATGTTGGCAATGTTGCCGGACTACGACTATATCGGTGTAGGTCGCGACTTTGGCGATGACCGAGGCGAGTTCTGCCCAATTCTCTATCGCAAAGATGTGTTCGAGAAGTTAGATGGCGGCACTTTCTGGCTCTCGGAAACACCCGAAAAACCGTCGAAGGGTTGGGATGCAAAGCATAACCGTATCTGCACTTGGGGACATTTCCTTCATAAGGCTTCGGGCAAGATGGTTTGCTTTATGAATGTTCATTTTGACCATCGCGGTGTGGAGGCTCGTATCGAGTCGGCAAAGTTGATGCTCGACTATGTGGAGAATAACTGCAATGGTATGAGTGTAATCATCTCAGGAGATTACAATGTAACTCAGACCAGCGACAGTTATAAGGTATTGGCTAATAGCAAGATATTGAAAGATGCTCACGATGTTGCAAAGGTTCGCTTCGAGCCTACCGGAACTTTCAATGGCTTCAACCCTAAGCGCTATTCTACCCACCGTATCGACCATATCTTTGTGTCGAAGAAGTTGAAGGTTAGCCGTTGGGGTGTCTTGACCTACCACTACTATCGCACACCTACTGCCGAGGAGGCTGCTGCTTTGGAGGCTAAAATCCAAGCTGCACTTGCAAAGAACCCTAAGAAGAAGCGCCCAACAGGCGAGAATCGCGATATTAAGTGTCTTTCTGACCACTATGCGATTCAGGCGTGGGTAACACTTAAATAAAACGGAACCGACGACAAACCGAGGGCAGAGGGCGCTTGCGCACTATGCCGAGGTGCGAAGGAGGAAAAGCCTGCGCAGCAGGATTAAAACGGAAAACTTTTAATCAAGAAAAGCGATGAAGAACTCATCGCTTTTCTTATTATATTTTTGTCAAAATCTCGTCGAGTGGCTTTCTCTTTTTGAGGGTTGGTGTGTCGGCTGCGTAGCCGATAGGGATAATGGCTACGGGATATACCGTCTCGCCATCAATGCCCAAAACTTCGCTCACGATTGCGGGGCGGAAGTTGCACACCCAGCACGAGCCGAGACCTACCTCGGTGGCAGCCAGGCAGATATGCTCCGCAGCGATTGCTGCGTCAATGTCGGCGTGGTCGTGGCTATCCTTCTTGCGGGTCCAAGATTGCGACTTGTCACCACAAACTACGATATAGAGTGGTGCTTGCTGAAACCACTCCTGAGCATATCCAGCGTGTAGGGCGGTGCGCTTCTCTTCGCTCTCTACGAGGATAAATCGCCACGGCTGAAAGTTTACTGCCGAAGGTGCAAGTCGCGCACATTCAAGAATATAGTCAATCTTCTCCTGCTCCACCTTGCGGTTGCTATACGCACGAGCCGAGTAGCGCTCTGTAATCAAATCCAAAAGTTTTCCCATAGTTTTTGTTATTTTGCTGTCGCAAAGATAATAAAAAGCCATTAGTTTTCCGTTTTCCGCTTTCCGTTTTCAGTTTTTTTCATTATTTTTGCACGATTGTATCTTTGATACAAAGTTTTTGAACGAAATGAAAGAGCAAAATATAGATATTAAGACGACAATCGAGGAGTCCGACTACAAGTATGGCTTCACCTCCGATATCGACACCGAGTTCATTCCAAAAGGTCTGAACGAGGGTGTCATTCGCCTTATCTCGGCGAAGAAGGAGGAGCCTGAGTGGATGCTCGAACTGCGCTTGAAGGCGTACCGCCACTGGCTCACTTTGAAGCACCCGACTTGGGGACATCTCGATATTCCCGAAATCGACTTTAACGACATAATCTACTTCGCTGCTCCCAAAAAGAAGAAGCAACTCGCCTCTATGGACGAGGTGGACCCCGAACTCAAAGCGACCTTCGACAAACTCGGTATTCCATTGGAGGAGCAGAAGGTGCTGGCAGGTGTAGCGGTAGATGCCGTGTTGGACTCGGTGTCGGTAAAGACAACATTCCAAAAGGAGCTGGCGGAGCGAGGAATTATCTTCTGCCCAATTTCGGAGGCGATACGCAACTATCCCGAGTTGGTGAAAAAGTATCTCGGCTCGGTGGTGCCGTATGCCGACAACTTCTATGCAGCGTTGAATACCGCAGTATTCTCGGATGGTTCATTCTGCTATATTCCAAAGGGGGTGCGTTGCCCTGTGGAACTTTCGACCTACTTCCGCATCAATGCGCAGGGTACAGGTCAGTTTGAGCGCACTTTGATTGTTGCTGATGAAGGCTCGTATGTGAGTTACTTGGAGGGTTGCACTGCACCACAGCGAGATGAAAATCAGTTGCACGCCGCAGTTGTGGAGATTGTCGTTGAGCGTGACGCCGAGGTTAAGTACTCGACCGTGCAGAATTGGTACCCCGGCGATAAGGAGGGTAAGGGCGGTATCTACAACTTTGTAACCAAGCGAGGTCTTTGCAAGGAGAATGCTCACCTCTTCTGGACTCAGGTCGAAACGGGCTCGGCAATCACTTGGAAATATCCGAGCTGCGTTTTAATGGGTGATAACTCGGTGGGTGAGTTCTACTCGGTGGCTATGACCAACAACTTCCAGCAGGCGGATACGGGTACGAAGATGATACATATCGGTCGCAATACTCGCAGTCGCATCGTGTCGAAGGGTATCTCGGCAGGGCAGTCGCAGAACGCCTATCGTGGCTTGGTTAAGGTTATGCCGAAGGCTGAGAATGCCCGCAACTACTCGCAGTGCGACTCGCTTTTGATTGGCGACAGGTGCGGAGCGCATACCTTCCCGACAGTCGATTGTCGCAACTCGTCGGCTCAACTCGAACACGAGGCTACAACTTCGAAAATCTCGGAGGAGCAGCTCTTCTACTGCAATCAGCGAGAACTCTCAACCCAGGATGCGGTTGGTTTGATTGTGGGCGGATATGCCCGTGAGGTGTTGGCGAAGTTGCCGATGGAGTTTGCGGTGGAAGCCCAAAAACTTCTATCTATTAGTTTGGAGGGCAGTGTGGGATAAAATCCAAATTGAGAATTGAGAATTAAGAATTGAGAATTATATGCTTAAAATTAAGAATTTGCACGCATCGGTCGATGGTAAGGAGATTCTTCGAGGTATAGACTTCGAGGTTAAGGCTGGTGAGGTGCATGCTATAATGGGCCCTAACGGCTCTGGCAAGAGTACCCTTGCATCGGTGATTGCAGGAAATAGTAAATTTGAAGTTGAGGCTGATGAACTCTCGTTTGAGGGCGAGAACTTGCTCGATATGTCGATAGAGGAGCGTTCGAGAAAGGGTTTGTTCTTGGGTTTTCAATATCCCGTAGAGATTCCTGGTGTTACAATGGCGAACTTTATGAAGATTGCCGTAAATGAGCAGCGCAAGTCGCGTGGCGAGGAACCATTGACCGCAGCCGAGTTCTTGAAGATGATGCGCGAGAAGGCGAAGGTGGTGGAACTCGATGCCAAGATGACTGCTCGTGCCGTAAATGAGGGCTTCTCGGGTGGCGAAAAGAAGAAGAACGAGATTTTCCAGATGGCAATGCTCGATCCGAAGTTGGCTATCCTCGACGAGACCGATTCGGGCTTAGATATCGACGCTCTGCGCATTGTGGCTACTGGCGTAACAAAGTTGCATACTCCGCAGAATGCTACCGTAGTGATTACCCACTACCAGCGTCTGTTGGACTATATCGTGCCTGACTTCGTGCATGTGTTGTACAAGGGTAAGATTATCTATTCGGGCGACAAGTCGTTAGCTCTCAAACTCGAAAAAGAGGGCTACGATTGGCTTATTAACGACTATAAGGAGTAGGCTATGGTGGTCGAGAAGTTGATAACGGAGGGCTTGCTGCGAGAAGCGAAGGTGGGGCGCATAGACGATAAGTGCGACCTCTCGTTGCCACTCGTGGTGGTAAATCCTCGAAAAGGCGAGATTGAGGTGTCGGCTTCGCAGAGGGTGTCGCTTGTGGTGTGGCACGACGATGCGAAGGAGTGCGCCTTGACCATTCGACTTGCTCCGCATACGCAGTTGGCGCTCACAGAGGTCTATGCCTCGGAGAAATATACCTCGCTTGTCATTGAGCAGGGCGAGGCGAGTGAGTGCAATGTAACTACCGTGATGTTGCGAGGTGCGCATTCGTCCTACGAAACATTGTTGAATGCTCCGCACTCATCATTTACTATGAATGCCGCAGTTGTGGCAACGGGCTTTGACCATGCACAACTCTCGCTCGTAACACGCCACAATGTCGCGGATTGCAAGAGCGACTCTACCATTAAGAGCGTCGCTTCGGGTAGGGCGGTGGCGGAGTTCAAGGGGTTGGTCTATGTGGCACAAGATGCACAACGCACCGATGCCAAGCAGTTGAACCGCAATATCGAATTCGGTGGTGGTCGTGTGGTGTCGGAGCCGCAGTTGGAGATATATGCCGACGATGTTAAGTGTTCGCACGGCTCGACCGTAGGTCAGCTCGATGAGCAGGCTATATACTATATGCGCCAGCGAGGTATCTCGAAGGAGAGTGCCGAGCGATTGATGTTGGAGGGCTTCGTGGGCGATGTGGTGGCAAAGTGCGATATTGAGCCACTTGCCGAGATGCTCTGCGAGGCGTTGCAAAAGAGATTAAACGAATAACGAAATGTTCGATATAGAGAAAATAAGAGAGCAATTTCCGATTTTGGAGCGAGAGGTGTATGGTCGCAAACTGATATACCTCGACAGTGCTGCTACGGCGCAGAAACCTCTGTGCGTAGTAGAGAGGATGTCGGAGTTGCTTCTGAACGATAACGCTAATATCCATCGTGGCGTACATCTGCTTTCGGAGGAGATGACCGCACGATACGAGGAGGCTCGTGAGGTTGTGCGTCAGTTTATCGGTGCAGAGAGTCGTGAGGAGGTGGTATTTACTTCGGGCGCTACGATGTCGCTCAACTTGGTGGCTTCGAGTTGGTGCGAGAAATTCCTGCACGAGGGCGACAATGTTGTTGTCAGCCATATCGAACACCACTCCAATATCGTTCCTTGGCAGTTGGCGGTGGAGCGCAAGGGTGCGGAGTTGCGAGTAATTCCGGTAGCGGATAACGGAGCGTTGGAACTCGGCACACTCGATACGCTTATCGACGAGCGCACAAAGGTTGTGGCGGTAACGCAGGCGTCTAATACACTCGGTACACGCCCCGACCTTGCAAAAATTATCGCTAAGGCCCACTCGGTGGGTGCTGTTGTGGTGGTGGATGGCTGCCAGGGCGTTGTGCACGGTGGAGTAGATGTAAAGGCTCTCGATTGCGACTTCTACGCCTTTTCGGGACATAAGTTGTATGGCCCTACGGGTATAGGCGTGTTGTATGGTAAGCGAGAGTTGCTCGATAAAATGCCTCCATATATGGGTGGTGGCGATATGGTCGATAAGGTAACCTTTGCGAAGACAACCTACGCACCTCTGCCACTGAAATTCGAGGCTGGAACATCGAACTATGTCGGTGCGGTAGGCTTGGCAGAGGCGATAAAGTTCTTGCAACAATTCTCGGCAGAGGAGGTCGAAAAGCACGAAAAGGAGTTGCTCGACTACGCTACTGCCGAGTTGCAGAAGATTGAGGGATTACACATCTACGGCACAACCGAGGATAAGTCGCCTATCATATCGTTCAATGTCGATGGTTGCGACCACTACGATATCGGAATGATTCTCGACAAGCAGGGCGTTGCGGTTCGCACGGGCCACCACTGCGCTGAGCCTGTTATGGCTCGCTACGGCACAAATGGCGTGGTGCGTGCCTCGATAGCACTCTACAACAATAAAACCGATATAGATAATCTTGTGGCAGCTGTTAGACGGGCCGTCGCAATGTTAAAATAAATAAGCTAATGGCTAATGGCCAACGCCGCGATTAAGCCGAGTGCAGAGACAGTTTGCTGGCTATGCTGAGGCGGAGCGGTGAAGACCAAAGGTCAATGGCTAAAAGCTCAAATTTATGTTTATTGTACTTGAAGGACTTGATGGCGCAGGAAAATCAACCCAAATAAAGAGACTGCGTGAGATGTTTGCCGAGCGAGGCATCGAGAGTGAGTATGTCCACTTTCCGCGCTTCGATGCACCGATTTATGGCGATTTGATTGCCCGCTTCCTGCGTGGCGAACTCGGCTCGGTGGAGCAGGTGGATCCATATATTGTGGCGTTGCTCTATGCTGGCGACCGTGCCGATATGGCACCACAAATCCGCAAATGGCAGGAGGAGGGCAAGGTGGTTATTGTCGATAGATATGTCTATTCGAATATCGGCTATCAATGTGCAAAAATTGCCGACAAAGAGGCTCGCTTGCGCTTGAACGATTGGATTTTGCACCTCGAATACGAGGTTAATAAAATTCCTCGCCCCGATGTGTCGTTGTTTCTTGATGTACCGTTTGCTTTTACTGAAAAACGCCTGACCGAGCAGCGCGAGGGCGATGATAGAAGCTACTTGAATGGCGCACAAGATATTCACGAGCAGTCGCTTTCGTTGCAGCAGCGAGTGCGCAAGGTCTATATCTCCTCGTCGGAGCGTGACAACGAACTCTTGGTTGTAGATTGCAGTAACGACGAGGGTGCAATGGCTTCGCCTGACGAGATATTCTCTCGTATAGAGTTACAGATTGCCCCACTCTTGAATAGATGAGTATAAAATGGCTCACAACCTGAGAAATAGGCGTTGGTATCGTTACTTGTCGCATATTTGTAGAGTCCTCTTTGCGATAACATTTATCGTGTCTGGCTTCTACAAGGCGATAGACCCTTGGGGTACGATACTCGCAATGCGCAACTACCTTGTTGCGTACGATATCACTGCGCCAGATTGGCTCGTAACCACACTCTCAATATGGTTGAGTGGCGCCGAGTTGATGATGGGTTGTATGCTTCTATTCAAGGTGCGTATCCGTATGGTGTCGATTTTCTCGGTGCTGTCGATGTTGTTTTTTACCGTGCTGACATTTCTGAGCGCAACAGTTATTCCGGTCGAGGATTGTGGTTGCTTTGGCGAACTGATAAAACTCACACCTTGGCAGTCATTTGCCAAAAATGCGGTGCTGTTACCTATGGCGCTATGCTTCTGGTATCGCTATCGACCAGATAGAGTTTTCGCATTTTCGAAGTTGGAGTTTGCGTTGATGTGCCTCTTCTTTACCTTTGCGATGAGTATGGGATATTACCACTATCGTCACCTTCCGCTTATCGATATGCTGCCGTATAAAGTGGGAGTGAATATTGCCGAAGAGATGGATAATGCACGAGCAAAGCAGACCTCGGAAGATGTGGTGCTCGTCTATCGCAATCGTCGCACAGGTCGTATTCGCGAGTTTTCGCTCGACGATAAAGCGTGGCATAATGATAACCGTTGGGAGTGGGTAGAAACCCGCGTTGAGAGCGACAATAATAGCGTTGAACCAATGGTGTTAGAGTTCTATATAAGTGATTGTGAGGGCGATAAAACATCCGAAATACTATCCTTTCAAGGCAAACTATATATGCTCTTTATGAAAAATTCGGAGTTTGACAACTCCGTACGAGAGCGTTTCTGCGCAGTGGAGCAATATGTAGAGAAGAATGGAGGAAGATTGATTTATATCACCCCGGAAACACTCTCCGATTCCGATGCTAACCACTATAATATGGATGCCAAGACGATGAAGACCATTCTCCGTGCCGACTACGGCTTGGTCGAGTTGGAGAACGGTACAATCATCTGCAAGTATAACTACCGCGACATTCCGTATTAAAATCGTTCTGGCGGGTAAATTTTGCACTGCTCTTCGGATATCGAAATGCTCACATAGCTCTACTATGTTAATCCCGCTTTGCGGACTTTTCCTCCTTGCGGCTCGGCACAGTCTGCAAGCAGACTCTGCTCTCGCTCCGCAGCGTCGGTTGCGCTTTCGCTACCTCGTTTAGCGCAAAATTTCCACCACCATTTACGATTTTCAGTGGTAATATGGTTGAAAGTTGTTTAATTCTTAACTCTCTCAGTATCCTCCTCCGAGAGCTTTGCAGAGGTTGATGTAGTTGATATATTGCTGAGCCACCAAGTTCTCGAACTGCATCTGCGAGGAGTAGAGCGAACGCTCGGCATCTATGACATCGAGATAACCCGATAGACCATTGCGATAGAGCGCATAGGTCTTAATAGCAATGTTGCGATAAGACTTTACCAAGCCGGCATAGCGTAATAACTCCTCGCGCGAGGAGGTTATCGCTACCAAGGCACTCTCCACATCGCTCAATGCCTCGATATAACTCTGCTCGTAGGCGAGAAGGCTCTGCTTGTATGCCTCGCGGGCGGCTAATTCACGACGACGCAGACCGCCAAAATTATATATCGGCTGCGTCAACGAAGCCAATGCATCAGCCATCCATCCTTTGCTCGAAAAGAGTTTGCTAACCTTCTCGGTTGCTGTTCCGCCCGAGAGCGAAATGGTTATTGATGGCAGCCGTGCCGAACGAGCTAAACCTACTGCGGCAGCACTCTGTTGCATCGTGTAGTATGCCGACATCACATCGGGACGACGATGCAGTATATCCGAAGGAACACCTATTGCAATATCGTATGGGCGATAGTCGTTGGTTATGGCGCGGCTATCCTCGATACCTATGTTCATAAACGACTCTGGACTGTCGCCTGTAAGTGTTGCCAACGATAACAAGGTTTGTGCTATTGCCTTTTCGTAGAGCGGAATATCTGCCTCGGCAGTGTAGAGCAGACTCTGTGCCTGTTCGAGATTTACACCCGAAGCAAATCCATAGAGATATAAAGAGTCGATAAGCGTAACCATCTCACGGCGTAGTTCGCTACTGCGTTTAGCAATGGATAGGTCTTGTCGATATTGTAATAGCGTGAAGTAGGAGGTCGCAACTTCGGCTTCGAGGGCGAGCCGCACACCTCGATATTGCCAAACTTCATAGTCTATTGCCGCCTTTGCACCCTTGGTTGCGTGGCGCAGTGAGCCGAAAAGAGGTATCTCCCAACTTGCTTGTGGAAGAATTTTGTAGGTTTGTGCAATATTGTCGGTTACACTTTCGTACTTACCTTCGGCAGATATTGCGCCCGAAATAGAGGGTAGATATTGCGAGCGAGTAACTACGAGATTGTGTCGTGCCTCTTCAATGCGCGAGGCTGCAATCTCGATATTCTTGTTCTGCACGAGGGCTCGTGCGACAAGACGATTGAGTGTTGTGTCGCCAAACATCTGCCACCAGTCGCTATCGAGGTGTATCGAATCGCTTGAAAAACCACGCCCAAAGATGTACTCCTTGTGGTTTGCGAGTTGTGGAGTAGAGAGTTGCGGATTGCAACTCGCAACTACCAACGCTAATAATATATATAGTATCTTATGCATAGCTTTTAGTTTTCCGTTTTTCGTTCAAATCGTGCCACTTTACCAACCAAATAGAATAGGGCGGGGTAGAGCATTATACCGAATATCGTTGCAAAGAGCAGACCTCCGACTAACGATACACCCATAATGTTGCGAGCGGTAGAATAGACACCCGAGGCAAATACCAATGGCAACATTCCGAGAATGGAGGCAAAGGCGGTCATAAGTATTGGTCTTACACGCATCTTTGCGGCGTTTATGGTGGCATCGAGCAATGACTGTCGCTCCTCGAAGAAGAGTTTGTCGGCATATTCGACCACCAAAATAGAGTTCTTTGCTGCCAAACCGATGAGCATTGCCAACGATATCTGCATGTAGATGTCGTTTATGAATTGTGGGGCAATAAGGTGGGCTAAACCAACGGCGCACAATGCTCCGAGTACCGCCAACGGCACACCCAAGACAATCGACATCGGCAAACTCCAACTCTCGTACAATGCCGAGAGGGTGAAGAAGACAAATATAAAGGCGATGAGAAACACCCACGCACCTTTACCGCTTTCGGTGCGCTCTTGGAACGAAACACCGCTCCATGCAATGGTCGTGTCGTCGGGCAAAACTTCCTCGGCTATGCGCTCGATATCATTCATTACATCGCCCGTGGAAACCCCCTCATCAGGAGTGACATTTATGCCTATCGAGCGATAGAGGTTGAATTGCGATACATATTGCACACCCGTAGTATCTCTTACCGTAACAAACGATGTGAGAGGTACGCTTTCGTTATCTCCGTTTAGGAGAAAATAACTATTGAGCGAAGTGGCGTCAGTACGATATTCGGGCGCAGCCTGCAAGTAACTTTGGTATAAGCGACCATAGAGGTTGAAGTTGTTAATCATACGCCCTCCGAGCAAGGTTGCAGTTTCGGAGTAGAGCGAGGATAACGATACGCCATTCATCTGTGCGTGTTGCTTGTCAATGTCGAGATGTTTTTGTGCTACGCCATTGCGAAATTCGGTTGATGCAGAGCGTATGCGAGGCTCTTTGCGTAGAGCCGAGAGTAACTTGTCGCTCTGCTCTGCAAGGTATGCAGTGCCCTTGCCTGCTCGGTCCTGCAACTCGAATGTAACACCCGAAGTTACACCCAAGCCGGGTATAGAGGGTGAAACAAATGCTCCGCATTCCGCTTCGGGTATGGCGGTATATAACACTTTGTTCAACTTGGCAACCGCATCCATTGCCGATAGTCTGCGCTTGGAGAAATCTACCAACTTCACAAATACCACACCGCAGTTGGTTGATGCAACACCCGAAATGAGGTTGAAGCCCGACACTACGCCTGTACTCTCGACTATTGGCAGCGTTGCTTTTGTTACCGAATCGACCTTTGCCATAATCTGTTCGGTGCGCGAAAGTGCGGTGTTGTCGGGTGCGGTTACCGATATGGTGAAGAATCCCAAATCCTCCTCGGGCAGAAATCCTCGTGGCATAATCCTTAGCATTGCGACAATTGCAACCAACATAATGACAACCATTGCGATAGTTGTACGCCAACGACTTACGACATTGCCTATGGTCGAGCCATAACGCCCCATCGCCTTATCGAAAAAGCGGTTGAAGGCTCCGAAGAACCCTTTTGTGCGCTCCTTGCGTGGGCGTAACAACATTGCACACAATGCCGGCGAGAGCGACAAGGCGTTAATCATCGAGAAGATTACCGATACCGAAATTGTTACAGCAAACTGCTGAAACAGTCGTGCCGAAATACCTCCCGAAAACGAAATTGGCAGAAATACCGCCATCAGCACAATCGTTGTGGCGATAATTGGAGAGGTTACCTTGCTCATCGCCTCCTCGGTAGCGGTTACTGGCGAAAGCCCACGCTCAATGCCTGCTTGTGCCGCTTCGACAACAACTATTGCATCATCCACGACAAGACCGACCGAGAGGACCAAGCCAAGTAGCGAAATAATGTTTATGGTAAAGCCCAACAGCGGAAAGACCATAAATGTTCCGATAATCGAAACAGGTATAGCGATAAGCGGAATTAGCGTTGCACGCCAATCCTGCAAGAAGATGAAGATTATCAAAATTACCAAGATGAGTGCAATGATGAGCGTTTCGAAAATCTCGCGAATACCTGCCGAGATACTCTTTGTGCCATCGACCAACACTTCGTACTCCATACCATCGGGCATACGCTCTGCCAACTCGCTCATCTTTGCCTTCACCGCCTCGCCAAGAGCTACTGCATTGGAGTTAGGCTCTTGGTATATTGATATGATGGTGGTTGGCTTGTCGCCAAAACGCGAACTTGCGCCATAGTTCTGGTTGCCGAGCTCTATCGTTGCAACATCCCTCAGGCGCACCTGCTGCCCCTTCTCGGTGGTGCGCAACAAAATGTCGCCAAACTCTTCGACTGTCGAAATCTGACGAGGCATTGTCACCGTGTAGGTGTATTGCGTCGAAGGAGGTGTCGGCTCGGCACCAAACTCGCCGGCAGGGTAGATGCCTGCCTCTACGGAGATGGCATTGAGAATTTCGCTTACCGATATATTATAATAGGCAAGAAGGTCGGGGCGCAACCATACACGCATTGCATACTCGCCTGCGCCCATAATATCAACCTTACCAATGCCGTTAATTTTCAGCAACTCGTTTTCGAGGTTGATGTAGGCGTAGTTCGAGAGGAAATTCTCGTCGTATCGCCCATCGCTATACAAAGCATAGACCATCAGAAAACCGGTCTGTGTCTTGCGCGTAACAACGCCCTGCTGCGTAACCGAAGAGGGAAGTTTTGCCATTGCCGTTGCAACATTGTTTTGCGTGAATATGGCATCGAGGTCTGCATCGGAGCCGATGTCGAATGTTACCTGCAAGGTCATCGAACCGTCGTTGGCACTTGTCGCCTGCATATAGAGCATATCGCTCACGCCCATAATACTCTCGGCAATGGGTGTCGCCACGGCATTATTTACCGTTTCGGCATCGGCACCCTCGTAGGTGGCAGTAATCTCCACAACAGGAGGTGTTATGTCGGGATACTGCTCGATAGAGAGATTTGTAATGGAGATGGCTCCGAGCAACACAATTATTACCGATAATGATATGGCAAATATTGGTCTGCGAATAAAAAAGTTTTTCATACTCTACTGTTGGTTTGTTATCGAAACTTTCATTCCGTTGCGCAACTTTTGTAGTCCCGTAGTTGCGACAACCTCGCCTTTTTCGACTCCGCTCTCCACTATCCACCACTCACCTTCGGTGTTGCCGAGTTGTACCTTGCGATATTCGGCGGTGGAGTCGGGGCGAATAACCCACACCGAGGCGATGTTCTGAATTTGGCTTACGGCGCGTTGAGGTATAATTATGTACTCTCTGTCAGCCCCGAGCGAAGCTGTTATGCGGGCAAACTGTCCAACTTTGAGGGCATAGTCCGGATTTTTGAACCCCACAACCAATACTATTGTCCCCGATTCACTCGCTATACTTTGTCGAGTGTATTGATAGAAGCCCTTTTCGGGATATTCACTGCCATCTGCCACTCGAAGGCGGATATTCGATAGTAAGGAGGCATTGTTGTAAGAGAAGGCTTTGCGACCAGAAACGGCAAGATATTCGCTCATCGGAATAGCCAAATCAACGCCTATCGTATCGATACTTTGTATGGTGGTAAGCGTAGAAAACTGTGTTCCCGGACCTATATAATCCCCCACGGTTGCAGCCGAAGAGGAGATTATGCCGCTGATGGGTGCATATATGCGTGTATATCCCTCATCAAGACGGGCATTACGCAGATTTTGTTCGGCAGACTTCACGGAGGCTATTGCCGATAGATTCTCGGCAGTATATTGGTCGAGTTGCATCTGGCTTATTGCATTTATGCGTGCCAATGGTATGGCTCTCTCGTAATTTTGCTTCGCTTCGGCGGCTTTTGCCTTCGCCGAGGAGAGTGCAGCCTCGGCAGCCAATCGATTGGCTCGTTGCGGTGCGTCGTCGAGTGTAAAAATCAACTGCCCACGCTTTACGGGCATACCATTTTTGAACGAGGTGGCAACCAAAAAGCCTGAAATTCGGGGTTGAACTGTGGCGGAGTAGTTTGCCGAAATAGGAGCAATAAACTCCTTTGTATATGGCAGTTTTTTGCCCTCGGCTGTCGCCACTTCGATAGAAAAGGGCTCGGCAATTGTTCTTGTAGATTGCTTGCAAGCCATTGATATTGTTGCAATAAGCGCTACAACGGGGATTTTGAATCGGTACAACATGATCGTATTTTTTTTGTAAAAAATCGTTTGTTGCATCGAAAAAACACAAAAAATATACCTATATAGTGAATAAACGAGTAAAAAATATGATTTTATGATGAATTATTTGGTAAAAAATTTGTTTTGTAAAAAAAATGAATTACATTTGTATCATAAACCATTAACACTAAAATTATAAAAGTTATGAAGGCATTAGTAGATCAGATCAATGCACAGGTTGCTGCTTTCCAGGCAAACGCTGCTGCTCAGGTAGAGAAGAACAACAAGGCTGCAGGTACTCGCGCTCGCAAGGCTGCTTTGGAGCTCTCGAAGCTCTTGAAGGAGTTCCGCAAGGTATCTGTTGAGGCTGCAAAGCACTAGTCTAACACTACTTGCAAAAAATAGACACCCAACATCTGGGTGTCTATTTTGTTTTTTTTGGCGCAATTATTGCGATTAGAAGAGATTGCTATGATGAAACATCTCCTTGAAATATTGCGTGACTATCGTTTTATCGACCGAGCAATCCTCTTCCTTCGACTATTTGTGGGTGTGCTTATTGCATTGCATATTATCGACAAGTTGCAGACCTACAACTTTGTCCTAACGGGCTATCCTGCGCTTCTTTTCGAGAGCAGTTGGGCGACATTTGTAATCTTTACGCTCTTGGAGGCTATATTTGCCGTGATGATTATATTGGGCTATGGCACTCGCTTTGCCGCATTTATTATGGCGCTCGGTATGTTTGTCGAGATATTTATAATATATTCGTCGCTTGGATGGCTTGGTGTGGAACGACAAATATTATATATAGGTATATATGTGACCCTTGTAATATCCGGTAGTGGTCGATATGCTCTGGAAACCCATATCGAGCGACGGCGCAAAAATGTTAAATTGTGAGGTAGTTACAAAAAAAAATATTACCTTTGCGCTCGAAAACACAAATAGACCAAAATTATGAGATATGTATTGACACTCTTGGTGTCGTTGTTTATTGGAGTGCAGGCATTTGCCGATGGCGTTATCGAGCCTCGCAAGGTGGAGAATGTAACAATCAAAGATTTGTATGGCAACTATACCAATTTGCCACACTATGGGGAGAAAAATCTCCTTATCTTCTATGTTGACCCGGATGCCTACTTGGCAATGAACAAGAATAATAAGTTTGCCGAGGAGTTGGAGGCGAATAGCCGTGCCGCAGGTCCGGAGATATATGGCTTCGGTATCTTGAACCTTCCGGATACTTGGTTGCCTAAGGAGTTTTTGCGCAAGATTTGCCGTAAGCGCGTGGAGAAGAATGGTGCGCTTATTATCGAGGACCACGACCACACCTTCAAGAATGCGTGTGGACTTGGCGATTGCAACAAGAAATTTGCTCTTCTTATAATCACCAAGGAGGGAAATCTCGAATATGTACTCAAAGAGGAGGTTGATAAGGCTGGTAAAGAGTTGTTTTACAGCATAATTGATAAATATCGTTTCTAATTGAATAGGTTTAGAGCGTATATACTTGTGTTGCTTTCACTGCTCTCGGTGGAGGCGATGGCGCAAAAAGATAGTATCCTTGTCGTAGGCAGGGATACTGTTGCTTATAGATATACGCCTATTGACGGTGGTACCACTAAAACACGCAAGGGGTGGGATAGGTTCGTTAAGTATATTGCCGATAGTGGCACCGACCAGAGCTTCGAACGCAAAGTGGATATGACCTTTGTGCCGACACTCTACTATTCACCTTCAACTTCGGCAGGCTTGGCTGTTATGGCAGCGGGGCTCTATCGCCTTGATAAGCAAAATCGCAATATCCCTGCTTCGGACTTCTCTGTATATGCAACCGCCTCGCTAACAGGTTTTTATAGGGTTGGGGTAAAGGGAAATAACATCTTCCGAAATGACAATCAACGCATTGTCTATAATGCCGAATTTTTCTCGATGCCCACCGAATTTTGGGGTGTGGGCTACGATGCTGCGATGACAAATTCATCAATGCGTTATCTTGCTTCGCGAACAATCGTCGATGTCCGCTTCTTGCAAAGGGTAACCAAAGGGCTATACCTCGGTGTCGGTGTTGATTTCAACTACCATTTTGGTCGCTTTGGTGGCAAACGAAATTTTGTCGCCGAGAGCGATTTTGTTGCTCGGCTTGGAGGCGAAAGGATAGAGTATAACGCAACGGGAATCTCTCTCTTCGTGGAGTTCGACACCCGTGATGCAATTTCCAATCCGCAACGAGGAGTATATCTTGGCGTTCAGGCTAAGGTGCGCCCGAAGGGTATGGGTAATATAGGGCATACGCTGTGGAGTGGTCGCTTGGTCTTCGATTATTATCAGCGATTGTGGCGAGGGGCAGTGTTGGCTCTCGACCTGCGAGGTGAGGTCAATAGCAAGGGTACCCCGTGGGTGTATAACGCCTCAATTGGTGGTACTTCGGCTATGCGTGGCTACTATGCAGGTCGCTTCAACGATTTGTGTGCCATTACTTTGCAGGCGGAGTTGCGCCAACGAATATATAAAGGAATTGGCGCAGTGGCGTGGGGTGGCGCAGGTAATGTGTTTTCAACTTTCGGCTCGTTCGATTGGCACAAAACCCTTCCAACCTATGGTGTTGGCTTGCGCTACGAGGTAAAAAAGGGTTTGAATATCCGCCTCGACTATGGTTTTGGTGGCAAGGATTCGCACGGCAAACTTATCCACGGCGCAGTGTTCTCATTTAACGAAGCTTTTTAATGTTATGAAAGATATGAAACAAAAGATACTCTTTGTCTGCCTCGGAAACATCTGTCGTTCGCCTATGGCGGAGGAGATTTTTCGACAGAAGGTCTTTGCGCGTAGTCTTGGCGAGCAGTTCGAGATTGACTCTGCCGGCACCTACTCTGGTCACGCCGGCGAGTTAGCCGACCCTCGTATGCGTGAGGCTGCGCATTGTCGGGGTTATTGCCTGACGCATCGCTCACGACCATTCCGTGTGTCGGACTTTGATGACTTTGACCGCATCGTTGTAATGGACGATAGCAACTATGAGAGGGTGGTGCGTCTTGCGCCTACGCGAGAGGATATCGACAAAATCTATCGTATGCGCGATTACTTTACAACATACGCAGACCGCTACGACTATGTCCCCGACCCTTACTACGAAGGGCGCGAGGGGTTCTATCTCGTAATCGAGATGCTCGAAGAGGCATGCGAAGAGTTGCTAAACGAAATAATGAAAGGGTAGTGCAAGAAAACCGGAAAAGATGCAGTTGAATATATATTTCCTTGATAAGCTCCTTGTTCTCACCGACTCTGCGGTAGAGTTTGATGACTATTATCGTATGCCTTCATCCGAACTTTCCAGGGTGAATGTTCTTGGGCGTTTCGAGGTTGTCGACACGATTGTTGTACAAGATAGGATGATTGAGTACTACATCGAACAATTTGTGAGCGAATTCAAGTGGGTGGAGGCAGCAGGCGGATTGGTCGAGAACGAGAAGGGTGAAACCCTTATGATTTACTGCTATAACCATTGGGATTTGCCGAAAGGTCATATCGACGAGGGTGAGGAACCCGACACAACCGCTGTTCGAGAGATTGCCGAAGAGACAGGCGTCGAAGGGGCAAAAATTGTTCGATTTTTGTGCAATACTTTGCACGCTTATGGCGTTTATGGAGAGTGGGAGTTAAAGCAGACCTCGTGGTATCTTTGTTCGGCGAAGAGTTGCTCGACCAAGGCTCAAAAAGAGGAGGATATTGCCGCAGCAAGGTGGTGCTCGAAGGAGGAGGTCGAGGAGAACCTTCGCCACTCCTACCCCACAATACGCAATGTGTTCGCCGCAAAAGAGGTAACTGAAAACGAGTAGAGTATGGTAAAGATTCTTTGGGTAGATGACGAGATAGAGTTGCTGAAACCGCACATTATGCTCCTTCAATCGAAGGGCTACGAGGTCGACACCTGCAACAATGGCTACGATGCAATAGATATGGCTTCGGAGGTCGCCTACGATGTGATTATCCTCGACGAGATGATGCCGGGAATGACGGGGCTCGAAACCTTGCCACTTATCAAAGATGTTCGCCCCAATACCCCCGTGATTATGGTCACCAAGAGCGAGGAGGAGGATATTATGGATAAGGCGATAGGCTCGAAGATTGCCGACTACATCGTCAAGCCGGTACATCCGTCGCAGATGTTGCCCCTCATCAAGAAATATGTCCATTCGCAACAACTCGTAACCGAGCAGACCACAGCCGATTATCGTGCCGAGTTTGGTCGTATCTCGCTCTCGATGCAGAATGCCTCGACTTTCCAGCAGTGGGCGGCTATTTATCGAAAATTGGTAAATTGGGATATCGAACTTACGGGTGGCGACGAGTCTATTCGTGAGATTTTGCAGTACCAAAAGACGGAGGCAAATCGCATCTTTGGTCGCTTCGTCTGCGATAACTACAAGGGGTGGATAAACTCTCGTGACGAGGATACGCCCGAGATGTCGCACACGCTGATGCGCAATCGCATATTTCCCGTAGCCGACAGCCACAGCAAGACCACGCTGCTCCTTATCGATAACTTCCGCTACGACCAATGGCGCACCATCAGCGGTATGCTGCGAGGCTATTTCGATATCGCAACCGACGACTTCTACTGCTCGATTCTTCCGACGGCTACGCAGTATGCCCGAAACTCGATTTTTGCGGGCCTGATGCCATTGGCGATAGATAAGTTGATGCCAAACAAGTGGCTCAACGACAACGAGGAGGGTGGCAAAAACCAATATGAGGAGGAGTTCCTCGCACGCCAAATCGCACAGTCGGGCAAGCGCTACAAGTGGTCATTCGATAAACTCGTACGCCCCGAGGCGGGCCGCAAGTTGATCGATAACATCCAACACATCTACGATGCCGACTTCTCGGTTATCGTCTACAACTTCCTGGATATCCTCTCGCACGCTCGTACCGAGACCGAGATTATCCGCCAACTCACCGAGGACGATGCGTCGTTCCGCTCGCTCACACGCTCGTGGTTTGAACACTCGGAACTCTTTACCCTGCTGAAAATGCTTTCGGAGCGTGGTCACACCGTGATAATAACCTCCGACCACGGCACAGTGCGTGTGGATAATCCGGTGAGAGTTACGGGCGATCGGGAAACCTCGGTAAATCTGCGCTATAAGACGGGTAGAAATCTTGCCTACAACCGCAAGGAGGTGTTCGAGGTGACCAAGCCCGAGGAGGTGCAACTCCCTGCGTCAAACCTCACTTCGAGTTATATTTTCGCCTATAACAACGACTTCTTAGTCTATAACAACGATGCCAATCGCCATATCCGCTACTATCGTGATACCTTCCAACACGGTGGTATCTCGATGGAGGAGATGATTGTGCCGTATATTGTTCTGCATCCTAAAAGATAGATGTGTCGAAATAATGGAGAGAGGATGTAAGACCTTTGCGGATTGGCGAATACTCTTATACCTATATATATAATATAAGAGTCTATTTTAAGGTTATTAAAATATTTGAAAAATTATTTTGAGCCTAAATTGTTGAGAATTAGGTAGGTGGGTGTTTGTAGTGTAGAAAATAGAGAAAAAAGTGTAAAAAAGATTTGGAAGTTTCATTTTTTTGCCGTTACTTTGCATCCGCTTTCGGGTTAAAAACTACGGTTTGAAATACTTAAAAGCAGGGTTCTAAAAGGCTTAAACAAAGGTTTTGAAATTTTTTTGAAAAAAAAGTTTCTAAAAAATTTGGAAGTTTGAAAAACTCGCCTTACCTTTGCACCACTTTCGCGCTAATAAAATAGCCGAGGTGCAAAAACTGAGGATTCGGGCAACGGCCCAATCAAATAGAATGCGTTCTTTGAGGTACTTGAGCAGCTAAATAAGTTTTTTCCTTCTCTTCGTAAGAAGAGAAATTTCAAAAACAATACCTTTGAGATTAGAGCTAAGATTTAATTAATTCTTTTTTTTACAATGGAGAGTTTGATCCTGGCTCAGGATGAACGCTAGCGGCAGGCTTAACACATGCAAGTCGAGGGGCAGCATAAAACATTGCTTGCAATGTTTGGTGGCGACCGGCGCACGGGTGCGTAACGCGTATGCAACCTACCTGTAACAGGGGGATAACACCGAGAAATTGGTACTAATACCCCGTAACATCATTGAGGGCATCCTTTTTGGTTGAAAGTTCCGGCGGTTACAGA
>JAZQYJ010000024.1:0-47824 GCA_045633465.1 Alistipes sp. | reverse complement strand
ATTGTCATACCTCAATCTTTTTATCACATTCATTGATAGTCAAAAGGTGCTGCAACTGGTGAACATGCTGGATATATCCACTCAGATGGGCAACATACTGCTTGTAATGCACATCAACTTGCCACCAATCAGTGCAAGAGAACTTGCTACGCCTGATTAAAAAATCATCGCAACAGTATGCCTCATAGCCTTTCTCTTCACTCACCCTCATCAGTCCGTTCTTCTCCAATATTTCGGAAGTAAGGGGAATGGGGATTAAGTCCTCCACGAAAGCCGAATGCTCAATGGTGTTGTTTGAGGGGTTGAATAAGTCCACATACAGATTGTGACGCTCGATGCCATTGATTCGTTTAACCTGCAATGGAGGTGTCATATCAGCATCGTCACTCTCCCACTTGGCGAGCTTGGCACACACCCAATCGCCAATGCTTAATTCCTCGATTCTCATAGTTCTACTCCTTTGATTGTTTGTTTTCGGATCGTTCAATCTCTGCGAGGCGTAACTCAACGAGGCTCACCATAGTCCTCTCTATAAATCGTAGTTTTTCGAGGGCCAAATCAATGCCTGATATGATTGAGAAGAGAAGGATACACCCCGAGAAGAATAGTGCGTGTATCATAAGTCCTTTAGTCGCCAGAACGATACTTGCGATGCAGTAAAGAACCATCAGGAAAAATAGAAATTTTCTCATAGTCTTATTGTTTATTTGGTTTGTTGAATAGTTGCCGAACAAGTCCCCACACCATTTCGACCAGTTCGATAATGCCGAGGATGAGGAGGAATGGGGAGAGGAGTAGGATGCCGACTGCCAATGCGAGGATGCAAAGAAACACCCCTATGAAAAGAATTGGCATTAGCACCACCGCAAGGAGTATATGAGTCACTTCAGACATAGTTAAAATAGCGTTTGTTGTGTAAAATTCTGCACCTTGCCGAGTATGAAATCGCAGATGAAGTTTCGAGCGTAGTCGGGATGTATCATACTGCGTTCCTCGGAGCACAAACCTGCTTGAGAAGAACAACGACACTTATCTATTATTTTTTGCTCTTTGTCGCATTGGAGAGTCGAGCCATAGGTTGGCTCACAATTCACAAACCAATATGCCGTCGGCTTCTTAAATACATCCCCTCTTGTCATTCTATTCTTGTCGACAATAGTTGGTGTTGGAAAGTTTTGGCCAGTTATAAGATAGTTTGGAGCAGTTGCAGGGTTCTCGATTATTAGCCTTAGTTTTTTATCATACGCCACCCAAAGCAATTTATATAACAACTTATGGAAATGGGTGCGTTTCTCTAATCTATCTATTGCATATTCTATCTGAAACTGCTTCGGCTTGTTTCTAAAGTCATTTTTCGCAAGTGCAAAATATAACTGTTGTATGGTCTCAAAATAGATGCACGGGAAGAACGCCAATATCAAGTCGTCGCAACTAACTGTGTCAAAGATAGATACCCCCCCTCGTAGGCTTCTTCAATCTCGCCAAATAGGTCTATGATGTGGTCAGTCTCCCCAAAGTTGTTCTGTATATCATAGTCCTCGGCAGGAATACCGAGCTTTATGAACTCGTTTTTGAAGGTGCCGCTTTGCTCAAAAAAGCAGTGCACTTTGCCAGAGATTTCCATACTACAACAGTTTTCTCTTAGGGTTTTGGGCGTTTCTTTTCTTCTCGGCAGGGGTGAGTTCACGGATGCGAGTTCTTCGCCAAAGAGTGGGGTCTTCGGGGTCGCGGATGTAGCGCACAAGATAGTTGCGTTCCTCCTCGGCCTCCTTGAGCCTATTAACAGCTATAAGGGCGAGAGCTTTCTGACGAGACTCTCTCCTCTCGGATGGGGAGTCATAGTATGCAGGTTCTTTGTGGGAGTCGTTCATAATGTACTACGGATTTCGTGATAAACAACTTTTGCGTATTGATCTGTGGGTGTATCCCCAAGATGAATCTTGCAGAGATTTGATAGGCTCTGGAGTGCTCGGATAAACTCTCCGAAGGTTATGCTACACCCCATTCTCATCTCCACCCTCTCCAACAAGTTATCCTTTATGAGGAGAGCGTGGCAGGGCTCAATGTGTTGTCGCGCCTTCTCTTCCTCAATATCGAGGAGTGTCCGGTAGATGTTTGTTTCGAGGATGGTCATAAAAGAAAAACATTTGAAAATGTTTGCTACGATGGAGTGACTACCGAATAGCGGAGGCTATGGCGAGCAAATGTTGTTTTGAAGGCGGGAGCGAGCTCCCCTATTGAGTTTTCGATGGCCAAGCGCAGTGAGTCGTGCAGGCGTAATTTCACCACCGAGTCATCGACTATCACATCAACCAGCTCTGTGAGGAGTTGGTGGCGTAGTTTGGGTGTGCTCACATTGTACCACTTGGCCAGAAGGTCTGCTACGGCAGGAGAGAATCGCTGGTTCTCGTTCTGCGGCTTCCAACTTTGGGCGAGTGCGAAGCGGTCAGTTATGGCTACGCCTCCTGCTCTCTTCCAACCCTGAGCCTCATAGTGGGCATAGAACCGATTAACCTCTGCGACCGGGTTGATAAAATTCCTAAAAAAGAAAATTTCTAAAATCTTCTCTCTCTCTGCCGACTCGTCGGCCACCTCTCTCGACTCGACCTCAGAAGAGGGAGATAAAGAGAGAGATGTATTATTTTCTATTCTTGTTCTTGTATCTTGTTCTTGTATTCTATTCTTGTTATTAGTAGGTTGTTTTTGGTTGTTTTTCGGTTGTTTTTCGGTTGTTTTTTCCGCCTCCGATTTTTTAGCATTGGAATTTCCCTTTGGGGCACCACCTTTACAACCATTCTCAAACCTACGCAAGTCATTATCTAACATAGGTTTAGCGAGTGCCCATATAGCTCTTGCAGTATCACTCCAACCCTCCATATTTGGCTCTTCCATATCGAGTGCATAGGCGAAAATTGCCTCATAAATTATGGCCTTTTCTCGTTTTTTCAGTTGCGAAACCGAATCAAAAATTGCACGATAGAAGAAAAAACCTGCGCGTTTTTGTTCCATTTTGTGAAAGTTTTGAAAAGTTTTGTGTTAGTTTTCGTTCAAAAACTTGTCGAGAATTGTTCGAAATTCGTCAAAGTTTCGGTAGATTTTGTAGAGGTAGCCTTGCGCTTCGACCTTCTTTTGCCACTCCTTCTGCTCGGGTGATTGTCGGCCTTTTGGGGTCTTTGTTTCGAGGCATAGACCGTGGTATTTGCCTCTCGGAACGAGGAAGAGAAGGTCGCTCACGCCAGCCACCACACCCTCAGCCTTGAGCCTTCCTGCTGTGGCCTTGCTCCTTGCACCACCATTGGGCACCGCAAAGAGTAGCCCACGATAGGCAGGATACTTGTAGTGAAAGTAGCGCACACACATACATTGTAGGCGGTGCTCATCGTCGCGCACAGGGCCTCTGCGAGCTCGCTGTGCCTCCTCTGCAAAGAGATCACTGAATTCTACCATCCGTTAAGCAGAAGCCTTCCTTGAGGCTTTTTTAGCGATAATGGCGGCCTGTCGCTCTCGGCTGGGAGTGTGGCGCATAGCGCGACCCTCTACCCAACTACGGAGCTCCTTGCGCGAGAAGATGGTCTTGCGGCCTATCTTGCTGAAAGGTATAGCCTCACGCGATACAAGGCCGTAGAGAGTGTTTTTGGTGATAGGATAACCCAGCTCGCCCAAATATTCTACAGCCGAGTCCATCGAGAGGGTGTCGCACTCCGGTGTGCTGGGTTTGCCCGAGAAGCGAGCCATACAACGACTCACCTCGCTTGCGATGATGGCACGAAGGTTGGCCTCTGTAGTTACTATGATTTCGCTCATATTGTCTAAAAGTTTATGAGGTTTTTACAAAATTCCTCCTCACTAATGTTGGTGAGGAATCGTGCAAAGAGCACATCTTTGATGGCTCGATATAGGGATGCAAACTCGGCTCCATCCATCTTGTCAAAGGCAATGCTCTTGGGGATTCGGAGGGTTATACCGTAGTCCGGAGAGAACCATTGGTCGTACCAACCGGCTGCCACCTCGAGGTGCTTGCGGAATTGCTCAAGGTTGGCGAAGGGCTCTTGTTGGGCCTCGGTGAGATACTCCCACGCACAGTTGATGAGAGCGAAGTATTTTCGATGGAAGGCGAGGTTTCGAGGTACCTTTATGGTGGCCTTGTAGACCTCGCCTATCGTCAGTTTCTTGCGCTCCTCGTAGTCATCGGGGTAGATGGGTATCAACCCCAACTGCGTATTGATAAGGTGCAGCTCCATGGTTTAGAAGGGCAAATCATCGACGCTATCCATTGTGGGGGCCGGAGGCTCGGGCATCGGGTTTTGAGGCTCGGGTTGATAGGTGGTGCCGGCAGTATTGCGTGCGGGTTCGGTAGGCTTGTTGCCGAGGAGCTTGAGAACATTACCCACAATCTCGGTGATATAGCGTTTCTCGTTGCCCTTGTCATACTCTCGAGTGCGGAGGCTACCCTCAATGTAGAGCTGTGAGCCCTTCTTCACATAGCGGTCTGCCACATCGGCTAAAGGCCCCCAGAGCACTATGGTGTGCCACTCGGTGTATTCGGTAGTCTCTTTGGTCTCCTTGTTGTATACTCGCTCGGTAGTGGCGAGGCGGAGCTTGGCGGTCTTTTTGCCGCTTTCGAAGGTATGTATTTCGGGGTCTGCACCAATGTGACCCACGAGGATTACTTTGTTAATCATTGCTTATCGGATTTGAAGGTTACGCCTACTCTCGAGGGATGCGCCGGGGATTGTGGCACCTGCCTTGAGGTCGGCTTTGAGTTGTGCTTTGTTAATTTTAGTTTCGACAATCACATAGTTGTCTGGGATTGCCACCTCATCGGTGATTACCACACCCTCGCTCTTTCGGAATGAGAGGCGGTGTGTGCCAACCTCGAGCCTCTCGAGCCCGAAGGTGTCGAGCGCATTTTGCAGTGCGTTCTTCATACGCTCCTGTGCGTTCTCCGATCTCTTCACGAAGGCTTGGAGGCGTTTAATTTCGGTTTTAGCCGCTTCGGCCGAGGCGGCCAACATTGACATTGAGGTCACATAGTCCTCGGCCTTGAGGGTGAGGTTGGCCTCGTTGATGGCGAGAGCCTCCTCCAACTCGGGAGTGAGCTCGCCCTCCGCCTCGAACAGCTGCTCGATGAGAGCCTGCTGTTCTACGGAGATACGGTATAGCGATGGGATGTAACTCATATCATTTCTATTTAGGAGAGTTCTGCTTTTCGTTTGTTTACCACTTTAATGAAGTGGTTGTGCTTGCCGAAAGAGGACTTCCAATTTTCCCACACCTCTTGGAGTTTCTCGATGGAGGCAGCCTTGCGAGCATCGGTGCAGGCCGTGAGTAATAGGCCGTCATCATCCTCAGGGGAGTGTTCTTTCGCTTGTTGTGCGGGAGTTGCGGACTGTGGTTGGGCACCGAGCGAGTAGCGGGTGTTGCCCTTGCTGTCTACGATTACGAGTGAGGAGATTGTGCGCCTGCCATCCTGCTCGGTGTAGTCAATGCTCTTCACCGAGAATTTGAGCGAGGGGTGCGCTTTGAATTTACCCTGACTTTCGTATCGCTCACTCTCGGATATTGTCACATAGGTAAAGGGTGCGGTGTAGAGCTCTCGGCCAATGCCCCAATTAAAGCAGGCTCTTTTGAAGGAGTCTGAGGCTTCACCTTTGGTGGCCTCGGTGTTACTCTCGCAACCCACATCGGACTTGGAAATCCACTGTTGGATATCTTCATCCCAGATGCTTACCTTGCAATAGAGATTATTGTTAATTAGTAGGTGTTCCCTCTGCCAACGCATCGGGCCGACTACTTCATCCAGAAGAGCCATGTCTACTCGTGCATCCTTATAGAGGAGGAGCACCGCTCCATCACCTCGCTTACTTATGCTCTGCACGCGGACATCTATTTCATCAGGGCGCAGAGCTCGGAACTTAAGTGTGTTTGCCATTTTATATTTTTGTTTTTACCAATTCTGTGAGTGTACCAAAATGTCTGACCTCTATTGTGGCTATGCGGTCTGGGTATCGATTAAGGAGCATATTTATAAGGTTGTCCACCATCTTCGCGGAGATTCGCTCTTCGAATATGAGGTGCTTCCAAAAACCTCCCTCGCCACGAGCCACAATATCCGTTGGCTTATCGGTGTGCGTAAATTTCTTCCCCATTGATAATCACTCTATCTGTATCGGGATTAACTCCCCAATCTCGCAAGTCTTTGTCTATCTCTTCTGGGGTGAGGTTGTCGGGGGTGCGGAAGTTGTATGCTACCCCACCCCTTTTATCATAGGCGGTGATGTGTGTCATAGTTTTCGGAAAGTTTAGCGGTTAAACGAATAGTGGGCTTGCCACCTTCGTGGTCTACGAATGCGGCGTAGCCGAACTCGACACCCTTGTGCTCTTCTTCGTAGGAGGCAAGCAGGTTGTTGATTGTGTCAGTCAGGGCCTTGAGGCCAATCTGTGCATCGGTAATGGTTGTTCCTGTCATAGTTTTAGCAGTCTAAGCATCTACAAAAATAGAAGTGTTCTTGCTCGGAGGGAGGGAGAGCTTTCCACTCGGCCACCGATATTTGCTCCTCGGTTTCTTCACGCTCGTAGAACTCATGCAGACCTCCACATGAGGGACACACATAGATGTCGTCTTCAGTGTCGAGCCATGGTGCGTCTTTGCGATACCAGCAATCCGCAGGGACATTATCGTACATTGTAGTGAATTGTGATTTGGTGAGTAGTGGGTGTGATTTGCCACCTCCGGAGTTCTCGGAAGATGGCTGTGGAGGAGGGATTGCCCGCCACACGGAAGGAGATGGGGGCCTTGCCGTCACCACCCTTTGCGATAACCTTCGTAGCCATAGCTGTTAGGCGTAGAAGAAGGCCTCGTGTCGGATGGGCTGCATACGCCTACGAGCGATTGCATAGGTGTGTACCGAGAGGTGGCGCACCTGCGAGTGTCGTGTGCGAGTGTAGAGTTTGGTGAGTTGTCGGCCCAGAGTGTCGAGCGACTGGATGGGCGAACTGATTTCGGTGAATGTAAAGGAGGTACTATTATTCGCTCCATTTACGGCAGTGGTCTTTGGCATTGGTACTGCAATTAATGGGTTAATAAAAATTAAATGGGTATGCTCCTTTCTCGCCAAAGACCTCTCCGAAGAGAACCGCATAAAATGCAAAGGAACACACCCAAGTAGGTTGTTATATGTCTGGCATTTTATGTAGTAAAAGTCTTTGGCACTACAAAAATAAAAACTATTTTCATTTCTGCAAAATTTTGTGCCGGAATTTTATGAGACCTCCGCCAGTCGGTAGCGTTTCACACGCTTGCCGTTAGACAGTTTTATGAACTCCGAGGTGATGGTGTGCCCCATCTTGCGAAGGTCGCAGATGCGGCTCGGAAGACGGAAACATCCGTAGAGGTTCAGGGCCTCAATACCTGTAATCGTACCTCCCATCTGGAGGTGACGGAGGAGCAGCCTATTTTGGCTCTGCGCCTCGCTCTCATTGGGGTTAGTGTTTGCCATAGTAGTATCGTTTTATGGGGTTGTTGCGGGTAAGGGGGGAGTCGAACCCCCAGCCTCCTCGGTGACAACGAGGCACTCTGCCGTTGAGCTACGAACCCGAAGCCCGACAGCCCTCGCAGGTGGTCGGGAGAAACTAACTACTATTCTTTAACCTAATATGAAAAAAACGCAGGGCAGAATTGTAAAAAGGTCTGCCAGCCTTTAGGGTTTCACAAAGCGGCCACCCTTGCCACGCTTGGGTTTCCACTTGGCGAGCTGCTTGCGGAGCTCCTCGTTCTCGGCCACCTTATCATTGAGGACCTTGCGGGCAACAGCTATCTGTCCCGAGAGATCGTTCACTTGTTTGAGCCTCGCCTCTACCTCCGCGTTGAGGTTGATTATCTCTTCGTTCATCCTCTCGAAGAGGAGGCGAGCTTGTGCGTGAGTGTAGCGCACGCCATTGATTCGTATAGTCCTAAACATAGTTGTAAGGTATTGGTGAGAGTTGGGACGCAGGGATTCGAACCCCGAACAGCAGAACCAAAATCTGCGGTGTTGCCATTACACCACATCCCAAGAAAACCCTCGCGCCTCACGGTTGGAGGGAAAACAATGTGCTTATGAGTAACTTTGAACTGCCCCGTTGGTTAGACAAAGGTGGGGCCAACCTTTAGTTCTTTGCCCTGCGCCTCTCGATGCGCTCTTGAAGTAGTCGAGTGGCGAAGATGATGCAGGCAGCAGCCGTCACTGCGTGGTGCTCTGCTCCGTTCCAGCAACCCCATCCGAGGGCAATGCTGAAGGCGTAGAGTGCGATGATTGTCTTCATATCTATTGAGAGTTTCTGCGGATGGCCTCGGCCACCTTGCGGTAAATCGTTGTCTTTGCGTAGTTGTATACCCCTGCCAAAACTTGTGCAGGGCAAGGGTGTTTGGCTCGCTTGAGCCTATTATACTCAAGGAGAATCTTATCGTTCTCCTGCATCTTCTCTTCTCTTGTCATATCTTATTATTATTGGTTAATGCCACAGAGGGGGGAGTCGAACCCCCTAATGTCCTACGGGTGCAGTGTCCCTCCGACCTTCCGATTAGTCGGCTATCTCTGTGAAAATGGGGGTGAAAGGAACAAACGAATGCAAAACTGGTTAAACTTAAATAACTTTGACGCTCACCCCCTTGCGCCCCGAGGCCCAACCATGAGCCCCGAGGCTATGTGGAAGAAATGGGGATTACTTACTGAAGAACTTGCGGAAGGTATCGTTGCCATACTTGCCCTTCGTGACCTCAATCATCTCCCCAATGGTGTAGTGTTTCTTGACGCTCTCGCCAAGGCTCTGCACGAATCCCCTTGTGCCGGCCTCACAGGCTCCCGTGATTACTCGGTAGCACTCCACTGCCTCGGCGAAAGTCAGGCGAGTGTCGAGCGTCATATCCTTGTATTTCTCGGTGCTCCTCTCGCTAATCTTATACACAAGGTCTGCCTTGGCCTGCTGGAGAGTATCGCCGTGAGAGTATCGGCCCTCGCCGTCGGTCACGAGATACTGCACCTCCTTTGAGCCTATCTGCTGGATGCGCCACACCTTACCCTTGTGGGAGAGAACGCGAGAGAAGATGCCGTCTACCTTCATGTATTCTCGGCCCTTATACTCCCATCGCAGTAGCTGTGGCACATCGTGCTTAACCATAGAGGTATCGGTAATCTGCGTGCCTCGGAGGTCAAGCCAGCCACCTACGGTCAGCCCATCGGGCAGTGAGGTAATCTGCGTGCCTTCGAGGTTAAGCCAGCCACCTACGGTCAGCCCATCGGGCAGTGAGGTAATCTGCGTGCCTTCGAGGTTAAGCCAGCCACCTACGGTCAGCCCCTCGGGCAGTGAGGTAATCTGCGTGCCTCGGAGGTCAAGCCAGCCACCTACGGTCAGCCCCTCGGGCAGTGAGGTAATCTGCGTGCCTCGGAGGTCAAGCGAGCCACCTACGGTCAGCCCCTCGGGCAGTGAGGTAATCTGCGTGCCTCGGAGGTCAAGCCAGCCGTTATACTTGTTACCCTCTAACTTTGAAATGTCGCCATACTTGGCGATGAAGTCCCTAATCTCTTCCATATATTTATTATTTTGTGTAGTTTTCTTTAAAAAAAGGAACGGAGGGGGAAACACAACTAACCATTAAAACTCAAACCTATCATTATGAAAAGACTTTACTCGAAAGCCCCCTCCGTTCTTGTGCCTCTGCTTGGTCACGAACCAACGCCACGCCGTAGTGGTGCAGAGGCTAATTTATGCCGTCTTGCGCTCCCTCCATATTTAGGAGGGCCACGCGGTAGTTCCCAGTCTAAAAGTCGCAACTTATAGGTTTCGGTTCTAATGTAGGCTACCACCCCACGGTGCATTTGACGATGTACACCAACCGAGCCGATGAGGAGGCCAACCCATTTAGTTGCTTATGCTTGCCATTTTCAAAGATTTTACTAACTTTGTGGCGAGAGTTACATTTGCAACTGCACTACAAAGGTAAACAAAAAATGTTTTATTGCAAATAAAAATGCAATTATTTTCATTGGAAAATGTAAAATTATTTGCAACTATTTCTATTTCATTAAGTTATGGAAACAACAAAAAATAACAAATATGTAGGCGAATGCCTTAAAGAGTTTTTGAAGGAGCAAAAACTTGTGCAGGAAGATGTAGCAAGCAAACTTGGTGTATCTTATCAGCGTGTAAATGCACTACTTAACGGCACACCATTCGGCAAAAAAGTAGCAGCACAATGGGAAATCCTCTTTGGAATCAATGCTTATTGGCTACTAACGGGCAAGGGTGCAATGCTTACTAATGGCACAACGCCAGATTATGCAAGGAGAATTATTGCACAATGCAATGGTAGTGCAACAGAAGTAGCACCCTCCACTCCAAGTGTTGTGGTGTCAACGGGCAACATTGTGGGCAATGGCAACAGTGTTGCAGGGGGAAATATCTCTCTCCCCGTAGCCACAGAGCCCGATAGCGAAGTGATAGATGCCGAGGTGGTGGAGTTGCCCATCGTTCCAACCTCGGTAGTTCGCCAACCCGAAACAAGGCTCTCGAAGTGGCTCGACAAGTATTCGGATGAAGTGGAGCGTCTACGACTCTCGGAAATAATAAGCGGAGCATCAATGGTGCGAGAGGTAAAGGACAAGGATATGTGCCCTGCGCTCAAAATGGGCCAATACATCTACCTCGAACTTATGCCCCGAGAGATGCCAATCAAGAACGGGCGCATCTACTTTGTGGACCACAAAAAGGTGGAGGGCTTTTTCCGTAGGCTCTACGACCGTGGCGACAGCATAGAGTGCCGAGCCGATAAGCCAGCCATTGAGCCTAACATCTACTCAAAGGATGACATTTACGACATCTACAAAGTGGTGGGCGTGTTCTCCACCGACATCATCGATGACGAGGATGTACTCACGAAGGATAGGCAGATAGCCTCACTCACCGAGCAACTCAACCGCCTAATGGCGCAGCAGGATGTCCACTCGCAGAATACCGCCGAGGCACTCGCCAGCACCAACCGAGCGATAGAGCAAAGCCGAGAGATTGTCGCACAGCTCGACAAGGCCTCCGCCCGCCAAGACCGCCTCATCGAACTCTTGGAACAAAAACACAAGTAACATTATATAATAATAGGTAGGGGGGGATTTCGCCCCCTCATCGAAAAGCATTATATTTGTATTAGTAAATTGATATGGAAACATTTGTAAACATACTCACATCCTTTGGCGGATCATTTGCCTTTACCCTCTCGCTTATTGCGCTCATTATCTTCGTAACACACAAGGTTACACTCTGGTGGAGCAAAGCAAAGGAGGTTGAAGTAAAAGCGAATGCCAATGAGAATAGGTTGAATAATTTACCTTGTACACCTAATTCTGTCAAGATTGACTCTTTGAGGTCGGATGTCGGCACTTTGAAGGCCGATATGGTGCAGGTAAAGGGTGATGTCGTAGCGTTAAAGGCCGATATGGTGCAAGTGAAGTCAGATGTGGCAACCTTGAAGACTGATATGGTGGAAGTCAAGAGTGATGTTGTAACATTGAAGACCGATATGGTGCAGGTAAAAAGCGACATCCATAGGATTGATAATACAATTGTTGATATTAAGAAAGACATGTCTGGCATTCGTTCTGATATGCTACGCATCGACACCTCGCTCATCTCTATCCAACAAGCACTGCAAGTGTCAACCCTCGCTCAAAGCCATAGTCCCCTATCTCTCACTGAACTCGGCAAACAAGTGGCTAAAGAGATGAATATGGAGGAGAGAATAGAACGCAGATGGGAGTTTATTCGCCCCTTAATTGAGGAGCAGATGTGCGGAAATACTCCTTACGATATACAACAGGCGTGTCAAACAGTGTCGACAATTAAATTGGAAGAAATGTTCTCCGAGGAGGATATGCGATATTTTAAGGATTGCGCCTATCAGTCTGGTAAAGTAATACCTTACTACTCGCCAATGATCACCGTGCTTATTCGTGATCGCTATTTTGCCGAAAAAGGAATTGTGTTAGCAGAAGAGCTGAAATGATTATATGTCAGGCGAACAACTCAAACTATACCTCGACCACAACAAGGTGGTAAAGCGACAGCTTGCGCTCGAAATGGGCATAAGTAGGCAGTTGCTGAACCAATTTTTCACGGTGAGTAACATATCCACCGAGGTGTTGGAGGCTGTAGCAAAGGGGCTCAACACCCTCCCCGAAGCCATCTATGCAGAGATGCGTGAGGAGGGATTCATATAGCAGAGTGTAAACATATATATTTACACGGATAACGAAAGGGCGGATAAACACCGCCCTTTTTTTTGTGCCCTTTGAGTTTAGTTATAACTAAACAAGGAAAGTTTCTCACCCTTATTGTGCAAAATCTATCCAATTAAGGCGATTTTGCCACAATCGCACACCTTAATTGAGTATTTTTCGGCTACACATTATCTGCTGAATTGCATTTTTCTGCGAAAAAATTTGGTATATCGTAGCCATTTGACTATATTTGCACTGTGATAATCAACTAAACCGTAGTGATATGAAATATTCGGAAGTATGGCGTATTCTCAAAAAATACAAATGCTTCAATGCTAAATCGGGTAAAAGGCACGATTTGTGGTGGAGCCCTATAACAAACAAGTATTTTCCGGTGCCGAGGCACGGTGCAGAAGAAGCAAAGATTGGTACATTGAAAAGCATCAGCGAATGGTCGGGGGTAAAATTATAGCCCCCAACTACAACAACAAACTAACAAACCTATAATCTATGAAAAAAACTGTTAAGGCAATAATCGAAATGGGCAAGGATAGCTCATTTGATATTAATATGGAGCACTTGCCTGATTATCCATTCGGAGTGATGGGGCAGGGTGCAACTGTAGAAGAAGCGAAAGAGGACTTTCTCAACACTTACGAGGAGATGAAGGAGTTGATGAAGGAGCAAGGTGTGGAGTTTGAAGAATTGGAGTTTGATTTTTTGTACGACACAACTGCTTTTCTGCAATCATTGAGCATCACCTTTTCGATGGCAGGACTTGCTCGAATAACCGGTATAGACCGAAAGCAATTAGGACACTATGTGCAGGGTGTCAATAAGCCCAGAGCGAACACTGCTACACGAATACAGCGCAGCGTACTTGCTTATGTAAATGAAATAACAAACGCTCGGTTTATTTGATTATCACACCTCAATTACCGCAGCACCCCTCCCAAATCGGGAGGGGTTTTGTTTTTCCTTAGTTGCCTCGAGGATATTTTACCATTGCGTGAGCAGGGCCGCGTTCTTCTCCCTTTCCTCTCGCTCAAAGGAGGCGAGGTAGTGTTCGGTGGTCTTGAGGTCGGTATGGCCGAGGCTCTCCGAGATGTAGGCGATATTCGCACCGGCACGCTTGAGCACCGTAGCAAAGGAGTGGCGAGCTGTGTAAGTGGAGATATTACCCAACCCCAGAGTCTTGCCCACCTTCGCCATTCGTTGGTTGATAGCTCTGGTGGCGTTCTTAACGAGCACCCTCTGTCGCTCGGGGCTCTCTCCTCCGGAGAGGATGGGGAAGATGTATGCGTTGGGGTGAGGTGGGTTGCCCCATCTCTCAATAATCCTCTGCATCTGCTCGCCCACAACCACAACTACCTCCCTGCGCTTGCGCGTAGTGTGGGCCGTCTTCTGTCGCACAAAGCGTATCTCTCCACCCACTATATCTCTATACCGGAGCACGGCAAGGTCGGCCACATTGATGCCGTTGCACAAGTATATGAAGAGCCACATATCCCTATACCTATATGTGAGTGGGTCGCCATCGTCATAGTTTGCTATCTGCCCTATCTGCTCAATAGTCAGGGCCAGCTTGCGACCTTCACCCTCCTGTATCTCGAACTTGCCTCGACCGAATGGATAGTCGCTCGGCCTCATAAGTCCATCCTTTATTGCCTGATTAATCACAGCGCGGAGTGTGCGGAGGTGGATGGCTATAGTGGTCTGCGCCTTCCCCTCGGCAGCAAGGCTTGCAGAGTAGCGAGTGAGCCAACGGGGAGTGATGCGCTCGAGAGGTATACTCCGACCGTCGAAACGCTCAATGCCAGCGAGAGTATTATAGTGAATATCGGCATTGCTCATTCGGCCCAACCTCTTAAGTTCCTCTACGCGCCCTCGAAAAAGTCCATTGATAGTAACCTCCGAGGAGTGGCGTAGTCGTACATTGAGTCGCTCGAATGAGAAATCACCGGCATACAACAATTCTTCGGCCGCCTCTTTGATAATATCAAAGGAATTTTCTATATCTTTGCGTATCGAAGAAAGTTCTTTGTTTCGTGTGGTCCAAAGCACCGACCACTCTTGCGAGGTCAGGCTCTTGCCGGTGGCGTAGTATTTGATTCTGCGGTTGTAGGTCACTCGAATCTTCACAGGATATGTGCCGTTAATCAGTGCTCGGCGAGTATCGTGAGCGATGGCAATAGTGAGCCCATCTTTGGAGTAGGTAAGCATATAGATACATTATTGGCGCAAACGATTTGCAAACAATTTGCAAACAACTTGCAAAAACAAAAACAAATAGTGCCACAAAGATACAAAATAAAATCATTGATTGTCTGCGATATAATAAATAAATACAAATAAAAACAAATAGAACCAAACCCGCAAAGTTACGATTTGGGAGCAGGGGGTCGAGTGTTCGAATCACTTCACCCCGACACTGAAAATCAAGGAGTTACACAAGTTTGCAGCTCCTTTTTCATTTAACATTTGCAAACAATTTGCCAAAAATTGCCATTTACGGCACTAAAAAAGCCTCCTTTCGGAGGCTTATTATTTGTTGTTTGTGGCTTAATTAAAATCCCTCATCTGTTGTCGCTGGAGGGAGTGTATAATATACCTACACTTGGCGGTTTGAGGTTGAGGCTTGCCCTATTATTATCATTATTATTATCATTATTATTATCTGCTTGATTTGCTACCTTTTGTTTGCAATTGGTAGCATTTGCTTGATTTGCTACCTTTTGTTTGCCTCCCTTACTCCCTGCCTCCGCTCTCTTGGCACACACCGCCTCATATTGTTGTGTGTGAATTATTTTAAAATCCGACAAAATCATGCACAACCCATTTAACTTTACTCCTGAAAAAACCGTCTGTAAAATTTACGATAAATAACGAGAAAATACGGGAATGGCGAGATTTAGCTCAACAAATCAACCCTCAAAACGAAGGGGAAGAGGTAAAAGTAAGATGGCTTTCGATGCACTCCGTGACACCGAGGGAATCACTCGCGCTCAATACAATGATACTTTGGCCCGCATCCCCAATCTCACAAAGGAGCAGGCGCAGGAGATACTCGAAGACTCGACAACCCCCCTTTGGGTGGCCAACCGCGTGCAAGCACTCTGGAAAGACATTAATAAAGGGCGAACCGATACCCTTCGTGAGATTGAGGAGAGGTTATTTGGCAAGCCCTCTCAAGGCATCGACATCACCACTGCGGGAGGTAAGATATCAACAGAGCCACTGACTATTGAGATTATTGACAGTAGAGATAAAGTGATAGAGCAACAGGAGGAGTAATATGGCGAGGGTGCAGACGACAAGAGTATATGCGGAGGTGGAGCGAGCTGTGCAGGCTGGCTTTACTTCTATATCTGCACAGGGTTCCTCTCGTTCATCCAAGACATATAACATCCTCATTTGGCTTATCGTATATCTGCTCAATCACCCCAACACCCGACTCTCCATTGTCCGTAAAACACTCCCCGCAATCAAGCGTACAGTATTTATTGACTTTAAGGAGATACTCTACAAGTTGGGGGTATTCGATGAGGGAGCACTCAATAAATCAGAGCTTACATATCAATTCGCTAATGGCTCGTGGATCGAGTTCTTCTCCACTGACTCCGAGCAGAAGCTACGAGGCTCCAAACGAGATGTTCTTTATGTAAATGAGGCTAATGAGTTATCGTTCATTGAATGGCAACAGCTCGCAATGCGTACAACGCGCTTTAAGATTGTAGACTATAACCCTTCATTCTCCGAGGAACATTGGCTTTGCGACCTCAATGCCGACCCTCGCACCTATCATTTCATTTCTACATACAAAGATAACCCATTTCTTGAACAGGCGGTTATTGATGAAATAGAAAGCCTCCAACACAAGAACGCCTCTCTCTGGCAGGTCTACGGCCTCGGCTTACAGGCTATTGTTGAGGGCTTGGTGTTCCCTACCTTTGAGATGGTCGATACCATCCCCCAACACATCAGGCGCAGATGGCTTGGCATCGACTTTGGTTTCACCCACGACCCCACGGCCATCGTGGAGGTTGCCGTTGATGGCGATACCCTCTACCTTGACGAGCGATGCTATCGCACCGAGATGCTCTCCTCCGATATTATCCGAGAGTTTCGAGGGGATAATTGTGGGCTCAAAGTAATCTCCGAGAGTGCAGATCCACGATTGGTGCAGGAGATATACCGTGGTGGCGTGAATATCCATCCCGTCAAGAAGTTCCCCGGCTCCGTTGAGGCGGGGCTCACCAAGATGCGAGAATATCGCATTATTGTAACGAAGTCCTCGACCAACCTCATAAAGGAGTTGCGCAACTATACATTCGCCCAAGATAAGGAGGGTAAGTGGCTCAATCAGCCCATTGACGCTTTCAACCACGCCATAGATGCGGCTCGCTATGTGGTGATGACCGAATTGCTTGGCGGTGAGCGCAAGCCCCTCAATAAGGCCAAGATTGCAGATATAGTGTATTAATATATATAAATATGACAATTAAAGAGATTATCAGCATTAAAGGGCAACGACCCGACGACTCCATTGCCGCCTTGAAACAAAAGGCTATCAGCATTCCCTCTTGGGATGGCACCGAAGGTTTGGAGCGGGAATACTATACAAAGTACCACCCCGTGATGGATAAGGCCAAATACCCCGATGTAACCCACAAGGACGGCACATTGGAGTTGGTTACTCGCATCCCCCAGAACTTGCAGGAGGTAGCCACCCATAGGCTCACCGAGCTTTGCTTCGGTATCCCCGCAACCTACGACATCACAACCGAAGGAGAGGGCCAAGAGAGAGCGGCCAAGATTTTCCAAAATATCCTCAAGCGAAATCGCATTGATAGCGTGAACATTGAGCGAGGCAATTTTCTATTCGCATCGTGCGAGGTTATGACGCTCTGGTATGCGGTACCCGAGAAAAATAACCTTTACGGAGAACCTTCGAATGTGAAATACAGGTGTATGCACTTCTCGCCTATGCAGGGTGATGCCATCTACCCCCTCTATGATGAGGAGGGCGACCTTGTGGCTCTCTCGTTGGAGTACACCCGCAAGAAGGGCGGCGAGAATATTACCTACTTCGATTGCTATACCGCAGACCGTCACATCCAATGGATGAGCAAGGGCTCCGGATGGAAGGAGGAGATTGATGAGGCACACGAGGTAGGCAAGATTCCCGCAGTATATATGTGGCGACCCACTCCTGCGTGGGGTTGCAATAGCCCCATTGTCTATGAGATTGAGTGGGCGCTCTCCCGCAATGGCAATTACCTCCGTAAAAACTCCAAGCCTGTCTTTGCTGTGTTCGCCAATGAAGGCATAGATTTTGGCAAGGAGGGGGATGAAAAGAGTGAGTTCCGCTCCATTCTCCAATTCCCCGAGGGAGGTAGTGCCCAATACATTACTTGGAATCAGGCAGTGGAGAACCTCAAATACTATGTTGCCGAGCTCCGTTCCTCCTTCTTCTCGCAGCTTCAAATTCCCGATTGGAGCTATGAAAATATGAAGAGCACCCCTATGAGTGGCGAGGCCCGCAAGCAGCTCTTTATTGATGCACAACTGAAGGTTACCGAGGAGAGTGGCAGACTTGTGGAGTTCCTCGATAGGGAGGCAAATGTAATTAAGGCCCTAATGAAAAAGGAGTGGCCAGAGCTGGCCAATGACATCGAGGCTATGCAGGTGAACATCACCATTAATCCCTATATGATTAGCGATGAGAGGGACACCATTGATTTGTTGATGTCTGCTAATGGTGGCAAGCCCCTAATGAGTCATAGGGAGAGTATTGCCGCTTACGGCCACAGCTCCGATGTAGAGAGGACTCTGCAAGATATTGCCGAGGATGAACAGAGGAGTGTATTTGAGGGTGCATTGTAGGTAGTGGAAGACGGCTGTGGATAGGTTCGAGAAGAGAAAAAATACCCAATTAACAAAGGCGCAGAGGGAGATAGATGCGATATTTAAGGTGGCCGCCCAAGAAGCGGCCGCCATTGCCGGTACCGTGCGCAAACCTAACCCCGATAAGGTATTTTCCTTTAACGACTACCCACAAACACACGCACGAATCGCGAAATTGGAAAAATGGATGGCTGAAGAAATTAAGCGCACCATCTCCAATAATATCACCGAGGAGTGGAATATTGCCGAGGCAAGCGGGGAACAGTTAACCACCGACTTTTTGCAGCAGACATATCAAGATGTAGGTAGTGCCCCGGCAGCTCTTAAGGCCAGATACTACCGCAATAACACTGAGGCGCACGATGCCTTCTTGGCCCGCACCATCAAAGGTATGGGCCTTTCTGATAGGGTGTGGCGGCTCACGGCACAATGTAGGCAGGAGATGGAGCTGGCCATCGATATTGGCATTGGCGATGGTCTTTCGGCCCAAAAAATTAGCCAAAGCATACGCCAATACCTCAAGGAACCCGACAAACTATTCCGCAGAGTTAGGGATAAGCACGGCAACCTCGTGCTTTCCAAGGCAGCCAAAGCCTATCACCCCGGGCAAGGTGTGTATCGCTCCTCCTATAAGAATGCCCTCCGCCTTTCGGCCACCGAGGGCAACATTGCCTACCGCACTGCCGACCACCTCAAATGGCAACAGCTCGACTTCGTTGTGGGCATACAGATAGGGCTCTCCAATAACCACACCCTCAATGGCGTACCATTCCACGATATATGCGATGAGCTTGCGGGCCGCTATCCCAAAGACTTTAAGTTTACGGGGTGGCACCCCTTCTGCCGTTGTATCGCTACCACTATACTGATGACTCCCGAGGAGTTTAAGGCCAACGAGGAGGCGTTCCTCGATGGCAAGGAGCCCACTGTGCGCTCCAAAAACGAGGTGGATGATGTGCCCCCGCAGTTTAAGAAGTGGCGCAAGGAGCACGCCAAACAAATCAAAACCGCCAAGTCGTTGCCCTACTTTGTGAGGGACAACGAGCAGTATTTCAACCCAACAAAGATAACCAAGAGAGCTGCAAAGGGTGTTAAGGAATCCAAAGCCCTCAATAAGGCATTGGCGCAAGCCACCGACCCCACAGTGCTCCGAGAACAGGCAAGATTGGAGGGCTTGGAGGCTGCCAAGGTGCGCCACGCAAACCGTACCCCCGAGCAGATTGCCGACATCCAACGCAGATGGGATGAGAGGGCTGAGAAACGCAGGCGTGCCGAGATGCTCGAAAGGGCAAGGCTTCGCCACGAGGCTCGCACTCCCGAGCAAATCGCCGATATTAAGAGCAGGTGGAATGAGCACAAGAATAGGCACGAGCGCATAAAGAAGATAGCTGATAATGTGTTAAATGTATCACGACAATATGGAGAGGTATATCCTTTGCGCTTGAAATCAGCCATCAATTCTGGCGACTTGGTGCGAATGAAGGAAGAAACCAAAGCACTTGCAGCCAAAATATTGGCGGTTAAAAAACAGGAGGCGGCACTCTCTGACCTCATTCCTAATGCCCACGATTTACACCTAACCTACTCAATGAGCGAACTCCAAAAAGCTCACAAGGAGTTGGGCGATGTGATGAATAGGTGGTTGATTAAACACAAATACTACTCTTTCGATAAGGCACCTTTGGCTCACCTGAAAAATAAGTGGGCTTTCGAACTTGCCACACCTTCAATTAAATACGCACAGAAGGAGATTGTCGAGAAGGTGCTCAATGAGCAAATTAGGATTGTGACTCAAAAGATTGAATGGGAGGAATTGGTTGAGAGGGCAACTGCGCTCAAAGCGTTCAAAACAAAATCTTCTACATTCAAAGGTTATCTTTCCAAGGTTGATGACGCCATTCAGCGTAATGATTTCGATGCTCTTAAAAACAACCTCGCAAGCGCAGAGGCGCAACGCCAAAGACTCCTCGAACAACAGATTAGACGAGGAGGTGATACCAAGGGCGCACTCAATAAAGAGTATAAGGGTGGCGCTGTTGGTAAGGATTTGACCGCTTCGGTTGACATTAAGAATATGACAACTACCGACTCTTATAATGGACACAAGCGATACACTAATAATGTAGCGAGATTACAGGGCTTTGACTCACCTGCTAAATTGGTGTCTACGGAAGAGTTCAATAATTTGCATAAAGCTTATGGCGATGTATTCTTCCGCACCGTAACACCAACAGAATTCCAAGGCAAGATGATGTCGGCATCGGAATTTGCCCAACAGATGTATAAAGCAGACAAGATGGATATGAATGGTCCCAGTGGCCGAGTATATGGTGATGGTATTTATGTCACAACCTCTGCTTGGAATGGTAGGCAAAACATACCATTATCCAACAGCAGTATGAAGACTGCGTTTAGAGATAGCGCAGCATACGGAAGACACAGAGAACACGAAACAATAGCGATGACTTGGACAAGGACTCCTAAAATCATCAAACAAACTGATTTAAGGAATATGTGGAACAGGTTGAGCGATGCGCAACGAGCAGAGTTCTGTGCACAAGGTGATTATTATGAGAATTTGGGTACTTTTGGTTGCGCACTTGGTTATGATGCTATGTATTGTGATGGTCCAAACTATATGGTAATTTGGAATAGGTCTATAATTGCCGTTAAACAGAAATAATACAAATTTCTCCTCTTACTTTATAGAGTTTGAGGAGGAATTTATACTATTGTTTGGGCACTGTGTCGATTAAACCGAGATAATCAGCAGCTTGGTGCATTAGACCATCATCTGTTACTAACAGATAATCTTCTCGAAGGTAAAAGTACTCTTCGTCTACCTCTATTTTAGCCCATACGACAGTATTCCCTCCATTCTGTTCCTTTAACTCCCAAAATGCTTTCACGGCATCTTCCTCGTTTGTATATACGGGGAGTTGTTGTAGTCGTTTTCGATATTTTTCCGAATATTCAGGGTTATGTTGCACTCGTGCTTGTCCATTTTCGTATGCGTATTTAAGCCTATCTTGACTTGGCACATAGAGATGTTTTATAATCATTCCTCCTCTTTTTTATGTTTTGCTACAAGTAATTCGCCCTGTCTAATGATACACTTGCGGTTTGCGTAGGGGTATTCTGTAAGGTTCCCCACATTTCGCAATGACGCATAGCTTATGCCCAACTCCTCGGCAGTGAAGGTCTGGTATATTGCAGCCTTCGAGCCAAAGTAGTAGTGCGTAGCCCTTCCAAAAGGTGGGTTTAGAAGCTCTATGTGTATCACTTTATTGGGCACACCTTGGGTAATTTGTCACAAATATATTGCAAATATTTTCCAAATGCAAATATAAGGGCAAAAAAAAACACCCATCCGCACCGCTCTCGCAGTGGCTCCTACGGGATAGGGTGTTCGCCGTTTCCTCTATCCTCTACTCTTTCCATTCCGGCATGCGAAGGTGTTTTTTGCGCCTCAATGGATGTTTTGAGATGGTACATTTCCCATTGCTGAATGGGCTGCGAGGTGTGATAGTTGTTGCCCACAACTTACGCAGCGGAATACCCACTTCGGCCATCGTAAAAGTGTCATAGATGGCAGCCACCGAGGTAAAGAACTCCTCCTGATGGGTGGCATTGATGTGTACTTTGTACACAAATTCCTGTTTGTCTTTCATATTCAGCGTTAGGCTATTAGTTAGCCTTCCACGCAATGATATAAATTATTTTCAAAATAATTCAAATGCGAGTGAATTATTTTTAAATCTCTCAAAAATACCTCTCTTGACACCTAATTTCGGTGGTGTAAATCCTAAATTCATTGAAAATGAAAACAAAAATTATCGAGGCACTGCGCACTAAGTTCGAGGGCGTGAGTGAATCAATCCTCGGCAGGGTTGCCGACAAGGTCGCCAAAACTGCCACTACAATCGAAGAGGCCATCAACTCCGTAGAGGGGATGACCCTGCAATCGCTCATTGATAGTTACGCCGATAGTCGAGCCACCGAGGCCCAGAAGACGGCAGTTAGCAACTATGAGCGAAAGCACGGCCTGAAAGATGGCCAGAAGGTGCAGACTCCCAAAGAGCCCGACACCGACCCCGACACACCTGCGTGGGCTAAAGCACTCATTGAGGAGAGCAAGAATTTGCGAGAGCGTCTTGCGACCATCGAGGGCGAGAAAGTCCACAACTCCCGCAAGCAACAAATCGATGCGCTTATCGGCAAGCTGCCCGAGCCTTTGCGCAAACCCTATGCTCGTATGGCATACAAAGACCTCTCTGAGGAGGACTTTGGCACACTGCTTACCGAGGTGGGTGCAGAGGTAGAGGCTGTTACCAAAGAAGCATCGAGCACAAGCGCAATCTTCAGCAAGCCCAAAGCGTCACAAGGGGGCACAGAGAAGGTCGCATCGGATGCGGAGGTGGATGCTGTTGTTTCGGGTATGCAAATCTAAAGTTTCACTAAAAAAAAAAGTTTGAAAAATGCCTATTGCAGAACTTACCAACGAGAAAATCGAGAGTGGTGTTAATGGTGGCATCGTCATCGTTAAAGACTTGGGCGACATCCCCGGTGGTCGCACCCTCGATGTGTCGGGAGTAGCTTCCGGCACCACCGCAATTAAAGCGGGTCACATCATTATTCAAAAAACCGCAGACGGCTCCTATGCTCCTCTGGGCGTAAGTGGTGACGCCTATGTAACTCTGCCCGGTGGCTACGCCTATGCAGGTGTGCTTAAAGCAGACATCCTCGTTAAAGATCCCCGAGCTGCTATCCTCACCATTGGTCAGGTAAACGCAGCCGCAAGTCCTTATGAGGTAACCACCAACATTAAAGAGGGTCTGCCTCTTATTCAGTTTCTTTACTAATGTTCCACCACTAAAAAACGATTAAAGTATGAAAGCTTCGTTGTTTATTGAGTACATTGACAAGTACTTCAGGCAGGTGGTTGGCAAAGTAACCACCCTGATTAATGACAAAGCCTCCGAAGATGCTTTGCTTCACAAAACCATGCTCACCGAGGAGTACTCGACCGACCTTAATTGGGCTTCGACCGATGTGAGCACCTCCATCGTTGCAGCCGATGTTGTTTCGCTCGGCTCCTCGCTTCCACTGAAACAGCGCGATAAGCTGGCTACCGCCACGGGTAAAATTCCTAAACTTGGTATCAAGTACAGCAAGGATGAGAACCTTATCACCAACATTAATGCGATGAAGGCTAAAGGTGTCGATGAGGCTACTATTGCCAACACCATCCTCAATGATGTACCCAAGGTTATCAAGGCTATCGATGTTCGTAAGGAGATTATGTTCCAGCAGGCTCTTTCGACTGGTGTATGCGTCATCAGCGATGAGAATATGCAGGGCACAGGCATCCGTGTGAGCTTCGGTGTGAAAGAGGAGAACACCTTTAAGGCCACCACCGCAGCTTGGGGCAACGCCTCGGCTACACCTCTGACCGACATCCGTCAGCTCTTCAATAAGGCAGAGGAGAATGGCGACACTATTTCGGTGGTTATGCTGTCGGAGGCTTACCTCAATAAGCTGCGCAACAGCGAGGAGGCCAAACTGCTTGTAGCAAGCTATCGTGGCATCTCGGTGGCGAGTGCTGCAAAACTCCCCGCACCCACCAAGTCGGTATTGGCCGAGGCTCTTGCCGATGAGTTTGGCGCAGAGTTTATCGCAGTGAAGGGCTCGTTCCGTCAGGAGAATGTGGATGGTACCTACACCACCATTAAGCCTTGGGAGCAGGCTAATGTTGTCGGCCTTGTTGATAAGAAAGTGGGCCGCCTCGTGTATAGCACTTTGGCAGAGGAGACCAACCCCTCGGCCGGTGTGACCTACCAGAAGTCGGGCTCGCACATTCTCGTGTCGAAGTACTCGAAGACCGACCCCTTGCAGGAGTTCACTTGCGGTCAGGCTCTCGCTCTCCCCGTGATTGACGGTGCTAACCACATCTACATCCTGAAGGCCGACACTACCGCTTAATGATTGCAGGTTATGGTGACTATTCTTGACGCACTTTCAGGAATTTCAGCTTACCCCATCCCGCTGCACGCCATTGAGCGTGTGGCGGAGGTGAGGGGGCTCTCGCTTTCCTCCGAGTTCTCAGGGAGCGTGGGTGCTTCTGCCGAGTATCGCTTGGCGGAGGCCGACCTCTACGAGTGGCTCTCGATGGCTCCCGATATCAATGTGGGCGGGCAATCTTATTCGCTCACAGATGTACAAAGGGAGTTGTTTGGAAAGCGAGCAGGTCAGTTGCGTGCGGAGAATGGCGCACAGACCGAAGATAATCGAGTTAAGTACGGCTATAAAGGTTCGAGGCTATGATTATCCCCAACGGGCATATTGAGATTAAGGAGGTATCGGTTGTTGGCGGTATAAATCCACAAACCGACTTTCCCACTCCGGCGCAAGGCGAATGGAGTGGGTGTATCGCCTGCCAATACCTCCCGAAATCATATCGCCACGCAAAGGAGGTGAATAGCGAGTTCTACACCCAAGCATCATACGAAATACTTGTGGATGAGTTGGATGTGCAGAGCTTAAAACCAACGCTTATCCGCCTTACGGATGAAGGAGGCCACATTCTTGGCGAGTACCCCGTAATCAGTGTTTGGCACCACAAAGGAGCCCGCATTTTCAAGATTACGGTATGAGCAAAGAGGGCGTAATACTCCCCAACGAAGGGGAGGTTTTGGCAGAGGTTGAGCGAGAGATTCAGCGGATGAATCTCAAAATCAAGCGCTCGCTACAATACGCCGGAGAGGCGGGTGTTAATATCGCTCGAGATCCAACGCACGCCAACACATTCACTGACCGCACGGGCAACCTCCGAAGCTCTATCGGCTCGGTAGTAATCGAGGAAGGCAGTAGCGCATCCTATGGTGGTTTTAGCAGCTTTAGCGAGGGTAAAAGCGGAGGCGAAGGCAGACAATATGCCAAAGAAGTAGCCTCTACTATTCACCAACCTGCCGTCCTCGCTGTTGTCGCAGGTAAAGAGTATGCCTCTTATGTGGCGGCATCGGGCAGAGATGTATTAGACCAAGCGGAGATAGTCAGCCGAAGAATATTTAAGCAGTTAATGAATGATTAGCGAATGAAAACAGCAAAGGAGATACAGAGTGACATCATAGCCCTCTTGCGGGGGAGCACACTCGCCAATGGGGTGAGTGGCAGCATCTACCGCAAAGGTTATCGACCACTGAATAGCCAAGCGGAGGACATCACGGTGGGCTTCGTTACGGGCTTAACAGGGGAGATAGAGGAGGGTATTGTCGTGGTCAATGTTTATGTTGCCGATATTGACGCTTTCGGCAATGGGACAATGGTCGAGAATGGCGAGCGCACAGCCGAAATTGAGAGGCTGGCAGACGATTGGGTAAAAGGCCTAACTGCATCTCGCTCAAACTATCTCTTTGAGCTGTCGCAAACCATCTACACAGAGGCGGAGAGAGAGGTGCGCCAGCATTTCGTGAGTATCCGCCTGAATTACCGATTGTATAACTCTTAAAAATAGAAAACTATGGCAGAGATTGGATGGGGTAAACCCACGATTGTAGTAAAGAAAAGCGGGGGTGATAAGTACATCAAGTTCCCCGCCGGTATTGAGAACTCTACCATTCTTACCACTACCAAGGGCACCAAGAAGGAGGCCAAGATTGAGGGTGGCGAGAATGAGGATGTACGCTACGGCAAAAACACCTACGCACTCGCCGTGGAGGTGCGTGATGCAAAGAGCCGTAAACGCCCTGTTGTTGACCACGATGGTATCGTGGAGGGTGAGTATGAGGTTTGGTTGCAGCCTGAGGATAAAACCCTCAATGGTATTTACATTGCTGAGGCCGTAATTTCGGTTGAGGATAAGTGGAGTGCCGAGGATGGTACTTCGAGGGTTTACACCTTCGATGCGCTCAAGCCCGCAGATGGTAGCGACCAAGTGAAGCATGGTGTTGTTACTATCACAGGCGAGGGTGACAATATCACTAAAGTGGAGTTCACCGAGGACACCGAGGAGTAACCCTTTGGGGGTTGCGAGGTAAACCCCCACACTTTGGATGGGAGGGGCCTGACCGCTCACCCATCCGCAATGGAAAACATTGACAAAATAATTTTGGCAACCATCACGGAGAAGCCGTATTTGGTCGAGATAGAGGGCAAATATATTGCCTTCCCTCCGATGACGCTTGGGCAGAGCCTCCTTGTTGCGGAGGTAGCGCAGGGGTTAGGAATCGACACCAGCGCCACATTGCTGTCACCCACTACGGAGATGTTGCGCATCGTGGCGGAAAAGAAGGAACAGGTGTGCCGATACTTGGCACTGCGCTCTTTCCACGCCAGAAACAAACTGCTCAACGAGCGAGAGATTGAGGAGCGTATGCACCTATTCGAGGGGGTGGATGATGAAGAGCTCGCTACCCTACTCCTCGTTCTGATGACCGATGACGACAAGGCCCAGAGGCTCATCAAGCACTACGGCATCGATAAGGAGCGGGAGCGTATGGGCAAGGCCCTCCGAGCCAAGAAGGATGGCGGCTCGCTCAACTTTGGTGGGCGTAGCATCTATGGCCAACTCATCGATAGGGCTTGCGAGAGGTATGGGTGGAGTATGGAGTATGTGGTGTGGGGTATTTCCTACGCCAATCTCACTCTAATGCTTGCCGACCAGCAGACAAGTATCTACCTCAACGATGAGGAGCGCAAGAGCGCAAGGCTCCCCCGCGCTGGCGAGGAGGTTATAAATGGCGATGACCCAAAGAATCAACAACGACTTAAAGAATTACTCAAAGGATAGAGATGGGCAGGATTCACTATTTGATTACCGCCAACAACCAAGACTTCATCGACAAGATGAATCAGGTGAAAGGTGAGATACGCAAAACATCGGGCTTGGCAACGAGTACTGCAGGTGACTTTGGTAAACTTGGTACGGCTGTCGCTGGCGCATTTAGTGTGGCGGCAGTATCGGCCCTCGGCAAGGAGATTGTCAAGGTGAGGGGCGATATTCAGGCATTGGAGCAGTCTTTCAATGTGTTGGCAGGCACGAAAGGTGGTGCCCTCTTTGAGGAGATTCGGCGCTTTGCGGTCGAAACGCCACTCGGTATGCAGGAGCTGGCCAAGAGTGCTCAGACGCTTTTGAGCTTCAATGTTGAAGCTGAGAGGGTTATGCCACTGCTCCGTCAGATTGGTGACATTTCGATGGGTGATGCACAGAAGATGCAGTCGCTCACCTTGGCGTTTGCCCAGATGTCATCTACGGGCAAACTTATGGGCCAAGACCTCTTGCAGATGATTAACGCAGGCTTTAACCCCTTATCCGTAATCTCCGAAAAAACGGGCAAGAGTATAGGTGTTCTTAAGGAGGAGATGGCGGCAGGTGCTATTTCTGCCGAGATGGTTGCGGAGGCCTTTGCTATTGCAACAGGTGAGGGTGGTAAGTTTAATGGTATGCTCGAACAGCAGAGCAAGGGCATCAAAGGTATGGTGTCGAACTTCGAAGGTGCTGTGGAAAATATGTTCAACAAGATTGGCGAGCAGAGCGAGGGCCTCATTACGGGTGCTATTGGCGTTGCTACCGACCTTGTGGAGAACTACGAGCAGGTGGGCAAGGTGCTCCTCGACATTGTGGCTGTCTATGGTGCCTACAAGGCGGCGACTATTGCTGTGTCGGCAGTGGAGGTGTTTCGCAATAAGGTTCTTGCAGAGTCGGTTGTTATAATGAGCAATTACGCCAAGGTTGGCATAGCAATGAGTCAAGCCGATGCGCTCGCAGCTGCCAAGACCAAACTCCTGACTGCCGCCAAACAGTCGCTTATAAATGTGATGCAAGGGGCGAAGGCGGCCCTCACTAATCCTTATGTGTTGGCCACGGCAGCTGTTGCTGGTGTAATCTTCGGTATATACAAGTTGGTCACCGCCAAGAGTGCCGAGGAGAAAGCGCAGGAGAGGGTGAATGAGCAAATGGAGAAGTGGAACGAGGAGGCCGACAAGGCCAAGACAAAGACCGAGGAGCTCACCCGCACCATTGAAAACGAGAATGCAACAAACACCCAGAAATATCAGGCTTGGCAAGACCTTATCGCCTTGTGGCCCGAACTCAAAGAGGTCTATTCCCAACAAGAGTGGGCAGCTCTTTCGGTAGCCGAAAAGGAGAAATTCCTCGCCGAGCAGACCGAAAAACGCACCGAGGCGCAACTCAAAGCCGCAGTAGAGGCGAGTAAAAGAAAGGTAGAGGCGGCAGAACAAAATCTTAGAAATGTAGCAACATCTGGTGCTACAGGCGCAGGTGGATATTTAGCAGCCTCAAAAGCGGTGGAAAATGCCAAGGCCGAATATAATGCCCTTAATGCCGAATATGAAAAATACCTCGAAGATAAGCGCAAGGCCGAGGAGGATGCAAAGCGCAAAGCTGAGGAGGATGCTGCCAAAGACTTGGCAACAGCCACCAACCTCCCCCAAGTGCTCAAAAATATACGCCGGGCGCAGGCAGCCGTAGAGAAAGCCCGCAAGGAGTATGCAAAATCCTCCACTTCGGCCAACAAGGCCAATCTTGAAGCGGCAGAGGGCGACCTGAAGTCACTCAAAGAGATTCTCACTAAGATGACCGGCATGTCGCTCGAGGAGTACTTAAACTCGAAGCTCAAGCCCGAAGAAGTGGTTGCAGACTTCTGGGACAAACTCCAAAAGGCGATTGAGAGTGACAAAAAGAAACTGCCAAAGGTGAAGGTGGAGTTTGAGGCGAGCATTGATGAGAGTGAATTAATAGCCGATGACACTCGCAGTTTGGAGCGTGAGCAGGAAGTATATGGGCGCATTCTCCAAGCTCACTCCGAATATGTGCGTGAGTATGGCTCGCAGGAGGCGAAGCGTGCCGAGATTGTTGCTTATTACGGCACGGAAATCTCACGAGCAACCACGGATGTGGAGGTTAGACTTTTGAAAGCCAAAAAGGCTGCGGAGCTTTTTAACCTCGATATGGCCGTTGCCGAGCAGGGCAATGGCGGAGTGTTTAAAGCAAAACGCAAAGCCATAGAACAATATTATGGCGCACTCATTGCTGCCAACACTAACCTTGAAGAGCAAATTGCACTCCTTCGTCAGATGGAGCAAGCATTGGCACAGGTTGATTATGAGCAAGCACAGCAGGTTGCTTCATATGTAGGAGATATAGCCTCGGCCTTCTCATCATTAGGCGACGCTCTCGGCAACGATACCCTCTCGGATGTAGGCTCAACCTTGAGTGAATTGGCCGATGCCGTAAGTAATGTAATAACGGGTTTCGCCTCGGGCGGCCCTGCCGGAGCAATCATTGCTGCTGTAACTTCGGTGGTAGGCCTCGCAACACAAGCTGTGGAGAGGTACTACCAAAAGATGCAGGAGGGGGCGCAGTTGCTGCAAGATGAGCAAAGGGCCTATGCAGACTACTTCCAGAGTATTATTGATGGAGCCACAAGTGCAACGGAGGCTGTCAACAACTACAACGAGGCCATTGCCGACAATAATCGCATACTGCGTGATGCAAGGGGTGTGTTAAGGGAGAAAGGATATGGCGAATTCGCTAATATGCACTCCGAGGACCTTCAGGCTTGGGTGCGTGAGAATATGGAGGAGTACAACGACCTCCCCGAGTATATCAAAACGCACATCCAAACAATAATCGACGCCGAGGGCTCCGCCCAAGAGCTCAAAGATCAACTCCAAGAAAAGCTAACGGGCATATCCTTTGACAGCGTAAGGGATAAGATGCGTTCAGCCCTGCTCGATGGCACCAAGTCGGTAACTGATAGCGTAAGCGATATGATGCGCAATGCCATTGCCGATGGTATTTCTAATGCCTTCAGCGAGGATTGGGCGGAGTGGTACAATGATTTCTATGAGGCGATGAGCGATAGCACACTCACGGAAGAGGAGGCAGCAGCCCTTAAAGCCCAAGCTCAGGCAATATTCGATGCGATGAAAGCACAAAGCGATGCGGCGATGGGTGCAGCAGGTATTGAGCAAACGCGCTCTGCTAAAGCGGGAGCCGTAACACAAGCCTCACAAGATAGCATCGACTATATGAATGGTCAGCTCACTCTCGGAAATCACACCCTTTTAAGCATTGATACTCACCTTATGGATGCGAGTGCCACACTCACCAAACTACTCTCGGGAAATGCCATTGCGATAACCCATTTGGCGAATATTGCAAAGAATACCGATAGCATCCCGGCAATGGCGAATGAAATATTGAGAATGAGAGCCATCCTCGACTCAATCAGTACTCACGGCTTGAAGATGAAAGCATAATGGCTACCCGATTACACATAGATGGAGTGGATGTATTGGCAACCTACGGGGCATATCCTGTGGGTTGCGAGGGTTTGGTGGCTTGGCCTGAGCTGAAAGCCGTGCAGATCTTCGATTGGCCCGATGAAGATGGCGTAGAAGCCAACCTTTCATCGCCAATACTCGCAAGTCGTCAGTTTTCAATGCCCTGCGTGGTACGAGATGGCCGCATATCGGAGTTCTTAGACTTCATATATACATCTCACACCCACACTTATGAAGTGCCCGAGCTTAGTTATAAGAGGGTTTTGAGATTGATTGATTGCACAAATTTTGAGATACACGGCCCACTCGGCTTTGCCACTCTTGTACTTTCCGACGACACCCCCCTCTCTGATTATGTCTACCAAGCACCTGCATCTACGATTAACCTCGCATCGCAATATGGTTGGTTGATGTTTGATGGCGTTGATGCCTCAGAATATGGATGTGTGGCATTGGATGGCTTGTTGCAAGAGATGAAAGCTGCGGTCTATGGACAGGTAAAGGAGGCTCTTTTAATTGATGTCTGCAATAGGGATGGAGTAGAGTATGACATAGATGCTCCCGTTAAAAAATCGGCTCGCACAATCAACATTCCTCTCTATATGCGATGTGCAGATATGGGGGAATTTTGGCGGAATAGCAATGCCTTTTTGTATGACCTTTCACGAGTCGGAACTCACACAATACTCTACCAAGGTACATCAATATGCGGGTACTACGGCAGTATGAGCGTTAAGGATTTTGGGAAAGCCCCCGATAAGGTTTGGTTGGAGTTTGATATAACCTTCAATATTACAACGATACAATGAAATGGCTAACCTATATAGACGGAGTGGATATATATGCCCAATATGGCGCATATTTACTCGGGTATGAAGGTCTGTTTGGTTGGCCTGAGCTGAAAGCCACAGAGGTAATGGAATGGCCCGACGAAGAAGGTGTGGATATCAACCTCTCTCGGCCTTGTGTTGCAAGTAGAAAATTGGAGATTTCCTTCCGAATTGAGAGTGGTAAGTCGGTGGATTTTTTAGACTTCTTATATAGCACTCAAATAAAGGATTATAATATTCCATCTTTGGGAATCAACAAGACATTGAGGCTTGTGGGTTGCTCGGAAATCTCTGTCATCCGTAAAATGGGTGTCGTTACTTTGGTGCTTACTGAAGATAATCCACTCCAGAAATATGAATATACAGAGCCGATAACATCAATCAATATTGCACATCATAAAGGGGTATTCGAGATAGACGGGCGAGATATTACAGCTTACGGATGCGTGGTATTAGCCGGCACGACATCGGCGATGAGTGCCTACCCGAGCATTGGGAAAGTTTTGGCGGTAGATGTAAGTAGTCAAAATGGCGAATGTGTAGACTCTGATGCACCTCTTATTAAAATGGGGCGGGATGTGACTGTACAGCTATTGTTGCGTGCCAAGAATATTACCGAGTTTTGGCGCAACTATAACGCTCTATTCCATGATTTAATCCAAGCAGGAGAAAGAACTGTCGAGTACATGGGCGGCATCAGTTTTCAGGCGTACTACAAAAGGCAGGAAATACAGGATGTGTCACCGCCAAGATGCGAGGGCGACAGTGTTTGGATGAAATTTTCTCTCACCTTGACAACTCTATCTCCTTTCTATATTCTTTCCATGGAAGATTGGGAGGTTGTAATTGATGAAACAGCAACATATTACATTAGACTATGACAACAATAGGTAGATATAAGCGAATATCGGAATTACCGGAAAGTAGACCAGAGGATGTAGAAGTTCTGGGATTAAATGCCGCTGGCACCAATGTTCGTGTACGCTACGATGTGAGGCAGACGGTAGGTGCGTCGGAGACCTCGGTAATGAGTCAGGCGGCCGTCACTGCCGAGCTCAAAAAGAGAGATGCGGCTATCTCTGAATTGGATGGTACAAATTTACATGTCGGGCGCTCGGTGAGGTATGGCAATACTACCATCGCAAAAGACACTCCTATTTCAGACGCATTAGAGAGACTATCGGAACGAGTAGAGGAGGTTGCTGCTGTAGAAATCCCCGACAATTCTATTGCCGAAGTAAAACTTGTTGAGGCAGTAAAAGATAAGATTAATCACGATAATGGCTACCTATTTATTGTGGTTGATAATGATGTCGGGATAAGGAGGAATACAGTGGTCAAAACAACCTTTTTAAGAAGTACTAATTATTAAATAATAGAACTATGGCAACAGTAAACAAAACAACAAAGGATTTTATAAATGTCAGCGGCGATGGCACCAACTTGGGGAGCTTAAAAACATACTTGAGTAGCCATAACGCAGTGGCCTTGTATCACAACACGACTACCAAGCGACTGTATTGGTGCGATGGTACCTCCGACGGGGTATTACTTGGTAGTGAGGTACAAAAAGTATACATTACGGATGCAGGTAAATTAACAATTACGGACTACACCGGAACCGAAAAGGAATATGACCTTTCGATTGACGGGGCTCTCGACACCCTTAAGACAACAATCGAAGGTGATTACAACACGAAGTTTGCCACCATAAATACCACCGTTACTAATTTGGCAACAACAGTAAGTGAAAAGGTGGCCAGTGTAACTGGTAATTTGGTAAGTTATGTTACTCCAGCCGGTGGAACCCCTGATGCTACTCAACCCATTATTGATTTCTTTGCCGACTACGACGAAGATAACAATAAGATTAAATTTTATCGAGGCACATCAAATAGTGGAACACTACTTTGCTCAATCGACACTACCGCTTTTATATACAAAGGCATGGTTGACGATGTGAGGTTTGATAAAAACACTAAAAAACTCACCATTGATTTTAATACGAATGCGGGTAAGACAGATATCGAAATTGATATGTCCTCTCTCGTAGATACATACAAAGCGGGTGATGGTCTTGCGTTGGCAGATGATGGCACTTTTAGCCTCAAATTGGGAGAGGGACTTAAGATTAACGATGCGAAGAATCTCGCCATTGACACTGCTTGGCTCACAAACAACTTTGGGGAGTATGGTGTAGCATCACTGGGTGGTAAAAAGGGAAAAATTAGCCTTGGAGTATCCACCGATTACTATTTTGGCAATTCTTCGTCACCCGAAAATGGTGTAGAATTGCCTTATAATTCAGTTGTCTTGAGCACAAAAGATGTGAGTGGAAACAATGCTGCCACGGCAAGTCTGATGGCCGCAGCTAATCCAAACAACCTATTGGCCAACCTTGCATACCTTATCAAAAAACACCCCTCCTTGGTCGCTAATTTAGACATGAAGGGTGTAAATATCGACATTGACACCAACGACAAGGCGACATACGATTTTGCTCCAAAGTTGTATACAATTTCTTAATCTATGGCAATTTCAGAGACATCTATCGACTTGCAAGTAGTCGATGCGAAGGATAGCACTCTCACTCTGGAAGAGCTATTGAGCCTATCTTCGAATAATTCTTGCGCAATATTCCTTACCCCTCATGGTGTCATTATGGGGGGCAAGGTTATTGCCGATGTCGCAAACCTCGAAGGCTTTATACCAAACTCTGAGGCAAGCGTGAACCCCACGGCAAACAGCATTGTGAAGAGGGATGGTAATGGTGATATAAAGGTACATGGTATTGTTGATGATACTGGCATTATGTATGCACTCCCCTATTCATCTGAGGAGGTAAAGGATAATGCCGATGCAATTCTCCAAATGGAGATTACTGACCTTGATACCATTCGTTCAAACGCTGCCAAAGGCGCAACTGCTGTACAAAAGTCTGGTGGTACAATGACAGGACCACTCACCGTTCCTACGGTTATAGGTGACTTAGAGGGTACTTCAGACTTTGCTAAAGACCTCACTGGTCGTATCGAGGCTACACCAGAGGAGTTCACCTTCCGTCCGTCTGCGGGCGATAAGTCTATTCGTGATGAGTCTGCCGTAATTAGGAGCATTAAGGGTAATAGCTTGGTGTGGAATAATTCTGTTAATAATGCAGATTCTACAAGTTTTAAAAGTGGTAATGCAAATGGTGTTATAAGTGCAAACGGAGATGTATATACGCTAACTTCTGTGAGTGGCGGTTCTATGTATTTATTCTACCGTACCAATGCATTTATAAACTCTTTGATAGTCGGTCACTCTTACATTTTACTTGCTGATATTAAGCATAATAGTGCAAGTAATATGTGGCTTAGCATTGTTGGTGTTTCCGATGATTCTTCTATTAAAATTTCCCAAAACAATACTTGGGATAGCTATGGTAAGGTGTTTACAATTTCAAACATTAGTTCTTCTACTCCATTTATTAGAGTATTAAGTGGCACCACAGTTTCAGGGGAAGAAGTAAGTATAAGAAAACTACGACTTGTCGACCTTACTAAAATGTTCGGTTCTGGCAACGAGCCAACAACCGTAGAGGAGTTCTATGAGCGTATGCCCCAAGGTGTGGATGTTAATGCCTACAACGAAGGTGAGATTATAGATGGTAACTATGAGGCTATCGAGACTGTTGGATTTAACCAGTGGGATGAGCAGTGGGAGTTAGGATGGCTAAATGCAAGCGGTGTAGAAGAAACAACTTCTTTGCAAATTAGAAATAAAGGTTACATTCCTATATTGCCAAATACCCCCTACTATTTTAAAGCTCCGTACATTAGATACTTTTTATACGATGAAAGCAAAACTGCGATTGGTGGTGCAAAAGATAGTAAATCATTTACCACACCTGCGAATGCTAAATACTTAAGGTTTTCACTTAATGAAGGGTATGGTAAAATATATAAAAACGACATCTGCATCAACCTCGCGCACACGGGTGTACGCAATGGCGAATATGAGCCTTACGAGAAACACTTAAAGGACTTATCGGTAATACAAAAGTATTTTCCCAATGGTATGCGTAGTGCTGGCAGCATCTACGATGAGATTAGGTACAATGAAGCTACCGAGCAATGGGAGGCAGTGCAGAGAGTTGGTGTTGTGGATTTGGGCAGTTTGACTTGGATATATCTTTCATCAGCAAAAAATTTTGTAGCCATATTCAATGGATTAAAGCGTGTTACAGACTACCCTTATGGTGATTATGTTAATGCTATAAATTCTATCGGTTATAAGAATAATGCTTATGAAATGTCAGTTGCAAATGATAAAGAAATCGCCGTAAATTATAATAGTGAAACTAACAATACCATAATTATCAAAGATACATCATATACAGATGGAACGACCTTCAAGACTGCAATGTCGGGTGTGATGCTCAACTACGAATTGGCAGAACCAATTATCACTCCTATCGTTGAGCCTATTCAACTTGACTATTGGGTAGAGGATTTTGGCACAGAGAAGTTGATAAGTACAGGTGGTAGTACGCCCTTCAAAGCGGATGTCATCTACCAATTCAATGCTACTGACCGCATCAGGGATAATTATCGCAACATAGCATTATTGTCTAAATCGAAATTAGACAATCCAAACGGCACACCTGCACAGTTCGTCAAAGGTGACGGTAGTTTAGATGACAATATTTATGCCGATGTATACACCCTCACTGCAAGGAGTGGTTCATTGAGTACTGAACAGTTTAACGAACTTATGACCTCAAAAGTTGTGAGGATGACGGCTAACGCCTCAGAAGATGGTAATAGTAATTTGGAAATACAAGCCGTAACCAAGGTGTATAATGCTTCTACGGCAGTGATGAGTTCTATGTATTACAATGGCTCTCAGTTTAAAATGGCCATCATTACTTTTACAAAGAGCGGTACTACTTGGTCGTACACAACGACATTGCAAAATTTAGGCATAGCTCCCGCAGTAGTTGAGGTTTAATTATAAAAATAATTAAGATATGAACAGAATTTTCAAATTTTTAGAGAAGATTGGCAAAGACAAGTATCAGCACTTTGCCATCGGAGCATTGATTGCAAGTGTTGTTCTATGCATCTGTTCGTGGTGTAAATTGCCATTCGCAGCCACACATTTCATCGCTTTGGTGTGCGTTCTCCTTGCCGAATTGGTGAAAGAGTTTTGTTTGGACACAGAACCCGATGTAAAGGATGTTATTGCTACATTGTTAGGCGGTGCAGTAGTTGGCGTCCCTGCGTGTTTCATCTTTGCACACTATGGGGCATGAAAACTTGGGTAAAAATAAGGCGTTGGACATGGGAACTGCCCCAAACTCTTATTGGGGCAGCCATCTCCCTTCTGCACAAGGAGAAGCCTCTGCGTGTGATTGAATATGCCGACCAGAAAGTCTATCTCTACGATAAGTTCAATGGTGGCATTTCTCTTGGTTACTACACGCATCTTGACTGGAACGCTAAAGACCACGACGACGGTGTGGTGCGCCAAGGACTGAAGGTTGCTATTAAGCATGAGGCCAAAGGGCATGGAACGCAGTCAAAATGGCTTGGCCCGTTTTACCTACCTTTGATTGGCTTGCCAAGTGTTGTACACTGTGCTGTGCATCAAATACTCGGCCGTAAATGGAATTATTATTCATTCATCACTGAAAAGTGGGCAGATAAAATCGCAGAAATTAAACGATAAGGGCTTATGAGTAGGTAATTATTTTGGAAATAGAGGGAAAATAGTATAGCCCTTATTATCATTGAGTAATGAATTGGATTGAGATTATAGGCGTAGTAGTAGGTAGTGGTGGCGTTGGTTCGCTCATCACCTCGCTCGTTATGGCGAAATATAAACGCCAAGCCGCAGCTCTGGAGAATGAGAAAGCTGCGTTGGTAAATGAGGCACACGAGATTGCTAATAAGCATTCCGAACTTAAAGAGTGGAAAGGCATCGTGAACGAGCAGAAGGAGCGAATAAGCGAGATGCACAACGACCTCGCTAAGGAGAGCGACAGGTACGATGCAATGGTCGCTCGCAAGAATGGAGAGCTTGACCGCAAGGATGCCGAGATTGCAAGGCTTAATCAGAAGGTCGATTCCCTTTACGAGGACATTGCCCAAAAGAGAGAGCGCATCGATACCCTCACAAGCGAGAACACTGCTCTTACTATCTTTCGTTGCGATAAGGTAGGGTGCGCGGAACGCCAACCCCCCTTCGCTTATCAAGTCCCATCGATACATTAATAATCTATGATACTATATTGGCACGATACCGAGGGAATCCTTCAATCATTAGGTGTAATCCCGAGCGACGAGAGTTTGCGAGAGGATGAGATTATGGGTTCCCATATCCTCACTCTCATTTTCGATTTACCCTATTATGTAGAGGTGCCCGTAGGTGCTTGGTGTGATTTTGAGGGGCAAAGATATGAGTTGCTTACGCCCCAACGCTTCGCAAAAAATGGTAACCGCAAGTGGGCATACTCGCTCACCATGGAGGCCCCAAGTAGCCTTCTTAAACGCTGGAAGGTACGAAATCCTGCCGATGGTTCTGTGGAGTTTCCCTATACTGCAACCCCTATTCAGCATATTGAATTACTCGTTCAAGTACTCAACGCCCACACAAGAGAAGGAGGTATACAGTGGCGTGTAGGTACCTGCTTGGAGGCGGCCGAGAAACTCATAAACTACAACCACACACAAATAAATGATGCTCTCTCGGAACTTGCATCGCTCTTTAAAACAGAGTGGGAGGTGGAGGCCGAGAAGTTGGGAGGCATTACTTACAACACTCTGCATCTATGTAAGGTTGAGCATTTTAAGGATGACCCAATCCCCTTGGCTTATGGTCGAGAGGGTGGCTTTCTCCCCGGTATTAAAAGGGAGAACAGCGATGAGCCCATGGTGGAGCGTCTATATGTTCAAGGCACAGAAGAGAATATCTCCTCAGCTCACTATAAGCCCCTCGGCGGAGAGGTTGGCTCTCGCCGTCTACTCCTACCTTTGGCACAGGAGTTGGGTTTTGATGGCGAATTCTATTCAAATGAAAGCAACTACAATCAACTCAATGGCAAGATATTCCGCACATCCGAAGATGGTCAGAGCATTACCTTGGCAAACAATGCAGAAACAATCGGCTACGAGGATAGTCTGGACTGTACCGATATTGTGCCGGCAAAAGAGATTGTGGTCTTGGGGGTAGAAACGGAGGTGGCTACCAACAGTGAGGGCAAGAGTTATAATGAATATAACCTCATCCTCGGCATATCAAAGAACGAGGACTACCGCACTTATCAAGTCGATGGAGAGGTGGCCTATGTGGTTTTCCAAAGCGGCAAACTTGCGGGCCGAGAGTTTGATATTCACACCTTTAGTGATGGCGTTCTCGATATTGAGCAGGTGAGCGGGAATAGTGGCTTTGTGGGTTGGAGATTTAAGCTCGTAGGCGAGGAGCAGGATGGCTTCTTTATGCCCAGCGAGGTGTGGACTCCCCAGATTGGAGATAAGGTTGAAATATTAGGCATCCAACTGCCGCAAGACGCTATTTGCGATAACGCAACCAAGAGCGGAGCCTCGTGGGATATGTTTCGAGAGGCCATCCGAGTGATGTGGGAGCGCAGCGCACAATCGACCTACTATGAGGGTGAGATTTCAACATCTTGGGTCGCACGGAATTGGGACACTCTGGGTGCAAAAGTGCGTGTGGGTGGCTATGTTCGCTTCACTGACCCCGCATTTGAGAAGGAGGGTGCGCTCATTCGCATTACTGCCGTAAAAACCTATATCAACAATAGCCACGCTCCTCAAATCACCCTTTCGAATGAGGTTGTGGGACAGGGTATGAAGACCACAATAGAGAAAATAAAGGGTGAAGAGGTAACAGTTAAGAGGGTGAAGAAGTCGGCGATGGACTTTAGCAAACGCCGATTTCGAGATACTAAAGAGGCGCAAAATATGCTTGCTGAAACTCTATCGGGCGAGTTTACAGAAACTATTTCGCCGGTGGCAGTTAATACGATGCAAGCGATATTTGGTGCCACATCTTTGCAATATACCTTCGTGGAATCGCTGGATGATATGACACCCACAACATTCACCCCTACGCTCCACGCAAACGAAACTATCGAGCTGCCTTCGGCGTATATCAAACACGAAACTCTGGGCATTGATGAGGTGAAGCCTGAGCGAATCTATTCCGAGTATCAGCGTTGGGCAGTTAAAGGCACCACTCTTGCATTTGAAGATAAAGATAAAGCATACTACCTCTATATTGTGTGCGACCAAGAGAGTAGCTTGGCGACATTCAAGTTATCCACAACCCCCATTGAACTCAACGCCGAGGAGTTGTATTACCACTTCCTTCTCGCAACAATCGGCAAGAGCATAGATGGAGAGCGCAGCTATCAGGCGTGGAATGGCTTTACAGAGATTACGCCCGGCGCGATCAGGGCTAATAGGTTTGTAAGCAATGATGGCCTCCAATATATTGACTTTGACAAAAAGGAGTTTAGGGTGGGTAATGCTAACGCTTGGGTGCAATATACCAATGGCGAGCTCGAGGTGTCAGGTGCGCTCATAGGTGATTCAGTGTTAGGCCGAGAAATAAAGGTGCTGGATCATAATGGTCAGGTGGCAGCGGGATTGTCGGGCGTGGAGAATATGCCACTGATATATGGAGCAATGCAGAGAAAGTTATGGCACCAATGGCAAGATAATAAAGGCACAATCTATTATACATTACTCGCCCCGACATCTATCACCTCTGGCACAACGGGTATTAAACTATACGAGGAGCCCGATGAGCGTTTGGAAATGGCGGTAACAGCCCAATATATTACCGATGGAGTTATTGGTTTTGGCTCTACAACACTTACATCCACAGGTAAAGTCGTAATCAATAGCAACACTGTCTCTAAAGCTCGATATCAACTTATGCCTTCGGGCGTGCAGATGATTGGCACTCCAGATGGCAGGCGCATAGAAATTCAACCCAACCAAGACTCTGCCAATATTGTGGTATATGATGAGCAGGGTATAGCGAGAGCCACGATATCAGATGCCGAGTATAGTAGTATTGCAGAGCTTACGCCAATTACCACTTCTGTCACTATTGGTGCATTCGGCGGTAATTCGTTAGTCGTAGGACAAAACGCAACGAATGAATATAGCATAGGTTTTACTGCATCCCAAGTGGGCACTATCGTCATACCCGCACTTCAAATATTGCACAAATTCAATTCTTCAGGGTATAATGATAAGCAGAAGAGTGTGGAAACGCAGTTGTGGTGTTTTATTGATGGGAAAGCAGTGCGCTTTATTGAGAAATATGATAATATAGACGCATTCGGCATCAGCACACACAGTGTAACTACTACTCCATTTAGTGTGGGTGTTACCCAAGGAAAGCACACCTTAACATTTAGGCTGATTAGGAATTATTTGTATAGCCCAGAATCAGCCGTAATATCAACTTGTGTGGTAACTGCTCAAAGTGTGGCTCAAGTTGTATATAGTGAGTACAGAGCATCTTTATTTACCAACGGCTTTTCCATTGTAAATAGCTCTAATGAAATGTTTACCGTGCTCAAAGCTCAATCGGGTATGCTGTTAAGGGCGCAGGTGAACGCCTATGGAATAGAGATAGATGATAATGGTCTATATGTTCGCATTGGAGGTAATTGGTATTCCCTTGGTGTTCAGAATGGCCAAATTGTGGCAAATATTAAACAATAGCAGCTATGGCAAAATTAGTATTTAGCGGAGCGTTGGGCCGCAAAAGTATAGAGGCCCTTTCCCCCTATGTGCAGGGGTTGCTCACAGGTGTGGCCGAGGAGCTCGGCTTGGAGCGTATAACCGTAACATCCACCATCCGCTCCACAAGAGCGCAGGCCGAAGCGATGTACAACAATATCGCAAGTGGCCGCTATATCCGCTATCGCAAAGCTGGGCAGGAGGTCACCGACCTCTGTGTGAGGATGCTTGGCAAAAATGAGCCCAGAGAAAAAACTATCGAGGCAATGCAAACCCTCATTGAGGAGCTCTCCGAGAAGGGTGAGAGGGTGAGTCGCCATTGTGTAAGCGATGAAGAGTATGCCAAGTGTAACATCGTGGATATTGCCAAAACGATGACCTACGACCAAGCAATACGATTTTTCAAAGCATTGCTTGATAGGGAGAGTGTGGTCAAGATTATCCAACCCATCACCTCTTCGGTAAAAATGGAGGGGCTCTCCTTTGATTCTGCTGAGCCCGCCATCCACATCGAGATTAATATTCCCGAGAAATACCGAGTATGAAGCGCATCTTTGGGAGCCTCTATTTTTGGCTCATTTTAGCCATTGTTTTGTTGGGTGGGACACTCTATTGGTCGCTCACCCAAAATGCCCAGAATGAGGCGGAAATAGAGCGTCTGGAGGGCAACCAAACAACTCTCCTCGGAGAGGTGGAATACTACCGCTCCGAGAATGGCGAGTTGGTGGCGAGTGTGCAGGCTCTCACCATGAAGAGGGATGAGTTTGCCGAGCTCCTGAAAACCGAGCGTAGGAAAGTGGAGGAGCTTAATATCCGCATCCAAGACCTCGAGAGTATTGGAGAGGTGGACACCGAGAGTGAAGTAACCTTCGAGGCCGACATCCTACCTCCCGACACGGTATATCAGACCGAGCCTATTATGGGTTGCTTTGAGTGGACCGACCCATGGGTGAGGGTTGTAGGAGAATTGCACCCCGAGAAGGTCAAAGTAAAAATCAATTCTATAGACACAATAACGATAGTGGCGCATCGCAAAGCCCGCAAGTGGCTTTTCTTCCGCTGTAAGGGTAACATCACCCACTACGATGCGCTATCGAGCAATCCACATACATCAATCTCTGATATTCGCTACATTGAGCTCACCGATTAATATCACGGAGGGGAAGACATCGCATCTGCGCCAATAGCCTCGCCCAACGCAGTGGGGATGCAGATCTGAATGCGACTACCCTCCCAGATGTGTGCATCCTCCCACGGGTGGGGCTAATCCTATGTAGTAGAGAATATGGATACTATTGCTAAATTGTATCGTTACCTCGCAATTCACGAGGCATACAAGGCTGTGCTTGCCGATGCCGGCAGGTATGCAAAGAGTTTGTCGCACACCGCCATATATGAGGAGGTGCAAAAATACCTGCTCGACCACTATATGCAGGTGGCAGATGTGCGCACCATTCAGCGGGCGTTAAACTCGCCTGTACTCACCCCCGAGCAAATAGAAATGAGGCGATGACAATCTGTCGCCACTTCGTGACAATCAGTCGCAACCTCGTGACAATCTTATTGTTAATGACCATTTAGCTGTGCGCACCTTTGTAATAGCAAGGGTGCGCAACTTGTTGTCAAGGGCCGAAGACTTTAGAGGCCGGCTAAAAAGTTAAATTTATGTCACACTATGTAAAAACAAATGAGGGCTACGATGTAAAAGTCCCCAACAGCGGACAAGTAGCCCTTAACACGGTTCTCGGTTCTATCGGTACCGCAGGTACTCTCGGTATCCTCAATGGCAATAGCTGTGGAGGTGGTCTTCTGGGCGGCTTGTTTGGCAATAACGGCTGTGGCGGCAACGCAATGGTTACTCGCTACGAGCTGGGTATGCAGAATGAGATTGCGGCAAGGGATAGCAAGATTGCTCTCCTTGAGGCCACTATCTACGAGGATAAGAAGACTCTCGAACTCTACAAATATGTAGATGGCGAGTTGAAAGACATCCGTGCGGAGCTTGGTCGTCAGGCTGTCATCAACGAGCGCACAAGCAACTCCATCATCGCTGTTCAGTCGAACATTGAGCGAGAGGCCGAGCGTAGGTGCTGCGCAGATAACGCAATGGTAACCTATATGAATGCGACATTCTATCCCAAGATGGTTGCCGATGTCACTACAGGTACCACCACTACTGCACAAACCCTCTACAATCCTCTTCCCGTTTGCAAGCCTTGCGGCTGCTAACACAAACTCGGGGGCGTGTAATGCGCCCCCTTTATTCTTTGAGCTATGAAAATCAAGGTTGAAAATACAATAGAGGCAGTCAATGAGTGGCTGCTTAATGTTGGGGCAAGCGCCCTGCCGCAAGTGAAAATCTCCTCGCAGAGTGGTATTGGTAGGATGATGGGGATGCTTGGCATCGACCTCTCGACCTATAATGTATGGAACGAGCTGGGCTTCCTGCTCACCCCTACCCTCGACTCTATCGTGAGACCCAAGCTTGGTGCGTTCCTCGATAATATCCCCGAGGAGGAGTACGATAAGGTGGTGATGGAGTTTGTGGATAGTGCCATCATTCAGGCGAGGGAGAAGGGTTATGTAAACCTCTTTGGGGTGCAGCTTGGCGAGAATGCCTTTGTGGGCCTCAAGGATATTTTGACCCGTAAGTTGAACGCTTAAAAATAAACGACTATGGATTTGATAAAAAGATTTAAAGAGTTGTATCACAAGATGAAGGAGTCTCGTGATGTGGCCAACATGAAGGCTTATGGCGAGGCCACAAAAAAGATGTTTTACAAACTTGCCGAGGTACATCCGGAGATGGCCGAAGAAATGCTTGAGTGGCTAATGCCCATCGAGTGTCACAACTACCTCTCGGATGAAGAGGCCAAGCATATTGTTGCGGGCTTCATTTCGCAAGACGGCAGCCGAGGTCCCCATTGGGAGAAAGCCACCTTTGAGGGTGTAGTGAATCGGTTGGGCGGCAAGATAGAAGATGCGCCTCTTTACAACTCCAATGCGCTGTGGGTGGTTGCCAATATGGTCTATTCCGACCACGCCGAGAGCATCGCAGAAGATATGGGCTACTCCACCGTGGGTAATGCGCCCGCCGAGAAGATGGCGAAGAGCTGCTACCGTAAAGCGGTGGAGAGCCTTACCGACCCCGACCACCCACGCTTCGTGAGGGCTTATTTCGATTTGGACTGACGAGCTTGCAATGGTTATGCTTCCCACCTATCTACTCTCGGATGATATGCCATACTACGCTTTTATGGAGGCGTTGAATGAAGTACTCGGAGAGAAAGTGAGGGTAAAATAAAAGGAGAGCCACACGGCTCTCCTTGTGTTATCTATGGCCTGTGCTTCCGAAACCTCCCTCGCCCCTCTCGGTAGAAGATAGGTTTGTAACCTCTTCAAAGAATACATCCTCTACTTGGTGGATGGTCATCTGGGCGATGCGTGTACCCGCAGGAATGGTGAAAAGTTTGCCACTGTGATTATTGATTATCACACCGACACAACCACGATAGTCGCTGTCGATTTTACCCGTGATTACATCCGCGTCGAAGCGTGATATTACCTGCTCGGGAGTGTCGAAATGATGACTATTCTGAAGTCCGTAACCCTCGATACCTTTGGAGGAGAAACCACTGCGTGCCTCTATCTGGGCTTGATAGCCATGTGGGATTTCCATTGCGAAGTCGAGGGGGATAACTTGCCTGCCCGCACGGATATGGGCATCTCGAGGAATGAATACATCGTAGGCAGCCGCACCTGCGGAGCCTTTTGCTGGAATGATTGCTTGTTGTGTGAGTTTTTTAATTTTTACTTGCATGGTATATTAAATTAGAATTTGCGTAGGTCGTTTGTGTATGTAAGGCCCAAGCGTAGGCACTCGTTGCGTAGTGAGATGGGGTGAGTCTCCCAGATTGTTCCCAGAGGGCCTTGTTCTACCACCTCCATATCATACTCTTCGATAAGAGCGAGAGCTTCGGCTCGGGTAATCTCCCTGTCTACAATAAACCACTGAGGCTTACCCTTGTGGATATTGCGTGAAAGGTAATGCTGGGTGTATTCCACTCCACCCATATCAGTAAATAGCGGATTCTGAAAGACACTCTTTGATATAGCAAAGATATCTCTCTTCGGCGGTTTGTGTTTGCCCATAGTTATAGTATTTTGTTGGTTAAAAAAATACCACCATCGAGGGGAATGGGGCGGAGTTTTTGCAACCCCCGAATTTCAATCTCCCCTTCACGAAGTGTATTCCACGAGCTTTGTAGTAGATGTATTCGTGGAAATATTTGGTGTCGGTACGAGCAGGGAGAAGAGCCACGACGGTGGTGTTGAGTTTTTGGGATTCCTCATAGCATTTCCTCACCCACTCCTTTATTGCCTTACCGTAAGGTGGGTTACAAAATACCACCTCACCCTCCCAGCTCTGCGCCAACCCATCTTCCTCCTTTGTGTAGTACTTGGGGCATTTAGCATTTTCCGATGTAGCACACGGGTCGAGCGTGAAGTGAAATAGAGCGTCAAGTTTGTCGAAAAAATCGTGTGGGGTAGCCCACTCCTCAGATGCGGATGAGAACATAACTGCTGTATTCTTCATAATTGTAATGATTTGTGTTGGCACTCGGTACGGGAGTCGAACCCGTATTTCAAGAATGAAAATCTTGCGAACTAACCGATATTCGAACCGAGCAAGTAGGAGGGTTGCCCCTCCCGATTTGTTTAGGAAATTAACTTCCCGATGATGCTAGCCCTCGCAGCAAGGGCCATCGGGCTCACCTACCCTTTCGGGCTCACCTACCCTTTCGGGATTATCCTCGTTATTGGGTGGTGTCGGTGCTTCGGTTGTATCCTGCTCCTTTCGCAACTTGGAGGCGAGTGCCAGCAACATTTTGTTTGTTGTCTCGAATAGCCCATCCACTTGCGCCTGTGAGTAGTCCACATCGGGCAACTGCACATTGCTCGTGATGAAGTCGAAGAGGGTTTTAGCCTTGCTTTCGTTAAACTCATCGCCACTCTCGGTAGAGGTGGCTGTGAAAACGATTGCGAAATGCAATGCCTCGGCTTTGGTCTTGAAACCACCTGCCGAAAAAGAACCTGCTAATCCAAATGCGGGTAACATAGTTGTGATGTGTTAAATGTGAATAATGAAGTTATTTTGAGGTTTCCCTCGATGGTAGCATATTAAGTGCGTATATCAATGCCTTTTCAAGAGCCACTTCATAGGATGACGAACTTGGGAGGTTTAACCTATAAGAGGTGTCTCTCGTGGGGATGCAGCACATACGAATGATGGTTGGAGTCCAACTCTTATTGGGGTGGTTATAATCAATATTGATGTGTAACCCTCTCTCCTCTCGCAACCATCTTTGCAGTAGTGATTGGGTTGGTGCTGCATAGTGGTAGTATTCCTTCGGGGAGTCGTAATCTTCAAGCATCGTATTTGAGCAATAGTCAAAAGATGTCACTTGCCTATTGCACGAAGTCACTGAAATCCTCTTCTGCAACTTATCGTTGCAATAGAAATCCCTACACTCACCATCAAACCCCCTTTCCTTTGCTAACTTTGCAACCTCGTAGGTGCAGATTTCTTCGTGTATCATAAACTATTTATATTTTTTGGAGGCCAATACTCTTCATCCCATTTACCAATTCCGAATACCACAACGCTTTCTCCACCGAACATATATCTACATATACTCCACTTGGGCACATATAGTTTCAAAACTGGATAGTTTCGTTGCTCGTTGTGCAATACGCCTTTGCCAACCTTGATATACTCTTTCTTGTCTTTGCAAGTTTCCCATACAAAGTATTGTGATTTCAAAGGACTATTATTGCTTACATAAGCAAAAAACAAAATTCTCCAGCCTTTCCACATTTTCTTTATCGCTCCTATTCGTATCATACCACTCCCTCCTCTTTAAGTTTGACAATCATATCGAACACTGCGTCAATGAGCTCAACCCTATTCGAGCAATGCTCTATGGGGTCATAGCTTACCGCCCAGCACTTTTGTCCACTTCTGTCAATATTGCAATAAAAGCCACCCACCTTCGCAGGCAGCATCTTAATCAACTCGCCAATGGAGTAGGCTTTCGCTACGCTGATGCCACCCATCCCATAGATAGGTTCGACCGATGCAATGCTACTCGGTTTCTCAAACCCCAACTCTATCAGCTTGGCGGTCTGGTTGCTATTTGTGTATTGTTTCATAACTACTCTCTATATCCATCGTAAATCTCTATCTCGTTGTATTGGTTGATTATAACCTTCCCAACCTCCTCTATGAGCTTGTGTAGGTCGTCAAGACTATCTATGTTTATCCACCACATATTAAAGCCATACTCATCTATTCCCTCCTTTATAGCATTAGAGCAGGGTTGTCTATACCCACTATAATCACTAACTCTTGATATTTTATACCTCATACTCTACAAACTTTTAATCAATTCTTCTTTGGAGGGGAACAATTCTGATTCTCTGAATGTGAAGTGCATTTCTTCTTCGACAAGCACCCTATACTCGATTACATTCCTACCGAATGTATGATAGGTGTTTATATCCGTAATAACACCACTCCATACATCTTCGTGCGCTGCGCCCCATACCCATTGACCAATGTTGTACTTTGTTTCGATTGTCATACCTCAATCTTTTTATCACATTCATTGATAGTCAAAAGGTGCTGCAACTGGTGAACATGCTGGATATATCCACTCAGATGGGCAACATACTGCTTGTAATGCACATCAACTTGCCACCAATCAGT
>JAZQYJ010000023.1:0-1447 GCA_045633465.1 Alistipes sp. | reverse complement strand
TTGGAGAAATACTCCTGAAGCCATGCCTCGAGCGTGTGCGTGGGTATAGTAATAAGCGGATTAGCCGTTATACGGAGGGGATCCGTAACGGCTAATCCTGTACGTTTGCGACCGAAGTCTATCGCAAGAATGCGTCCCATTAGTCAGCAAGGGCATTGTACTTGTTGTCCATACCAAGACGATAGTACAATGAACGCAATGAGCGTTTGTAGTCGTAGTTGTCTGGCTCCAACTCGTATGCCTTCTCGAAGTATGGAAGGGCGTTGTTGTATGCCTTGTCGATCTCTACCTTAGCCTTTGCATACTCCTTAGCATCGTAGTATGCAGCCTCGTCGTTGAGCTTGTTGCCAAGATCTACGTATGCGAAACCAAGAGTCTCGAGGAAGAGTGCGTTGTTAGGCTCGATAGCAATAGCTTGCTCAAAAGCCTTGAATGACTCATCGAAACGACCGATACGAGCGAGGATAGAACCCTTAGAGTTGTAGTATTGACCTACGTTAGGCTCGCGAGCGATAGCGATATCGAGGTACTCGATAGCCTTGTCCTCTTGACCTGAGTTGATATAGAGGTTGATGAGGTTTTGCATGAACCATGGCTCCTCTGGGAAGAGGTCGATGCTAGCCTTGATAGACTCGATAGCCTTAGCGGTGTCGCCTTGCTCGATATAGATTTGGTAGATATACTCGTTTGCGAAGATAATCTCTTTGCGGAGCGCGTTTGCATTCGCATGCTCAGAGTTCATACGCTCGAGTGTAGCGATAGCCTCGTCGTAGCGGTTAGCCTCGTAAGCGAAACGACCAGCGTAGTACACGCAAGTGTAGAAGCTAGAGTCGCGAAGCAAGCTTGCCAACTCCTCTGGGTTCTCTTGCATCATCTTCATCTCAGGGATATTCACGTGTGCCATGAACATATCGTATGCCTTTGAAGGATTGTTGTTCTCGTAAGCAGTGAAACCAGCAGCGATGAGTGGTTGGTTGTTGAAATACTCCACTACCTTAGGAAGGATAGTCTTAGGAGTCTTGGTGTCGTATTTCGCTTTGCCCTTCTTGTCATAAGTAGGCACGAGAGCCATCTCGTATGCCTTCTCCCAATAGTTCAAAGACTCCATAACAGCCTCGCCCCACAAATTGATGTCGATTTGTTGGCCGATTTGGCGCTTGATATTGTAGTTCTCAAACTCTTTGTAACCAACATAACCAGCGGTGTACCAGGTGTTGGTAAGATCTTTGGTCTCGTCATGTTGCAATGCAGCCTCAATAGCAGCACGTGCAGCAGCATAATCAGGTGTCTCAGCACCAGCAAGGTTGCGAGCTTGGCTCACCATGTTTTTTTGTGCGAAGCAGCCAGCGCCTATCAGCACGAGAGCTGCGAGAAAAATGGATTTTTTCATACTAGTAGTATTGTTTTTGGGTTGTTAATATTCGTGGGTTTCTAGATGATCTAGATG
>JAZQYJ010000022.1:0-3437 GCA_045633465.1 Alistipes sp. | reverse complement strand
GTGCAGGAGGTCTTCAACGAGGGCAAACTTGCAGAGTTGGACGGCAAGATGTGCCTTGGACATGTGCTATACACTACGGCAAATGGTCGTAGCATCGACAATATCGAGCCACTGTCGTTCCTTCACAATACAGGCTCGTTTGCTGTGGCTCACAATGGCAATATTGTGAATGCCAAGCAGATTCGCGAGTATTTGGAGTCGAAGGGAAGCCTCTTCCAGTCGAATACCAATGCCGAGTTGTTGGCTCACCTCATCAAAAAAGAGGCTGACGAGCCACGCATCTTTACGATTATGGAGGCGTTAGATTTGTTGGAGGGCTCGTTTGCGTTCGTTATTATGACGCAAAACCGCCTCTATGCTTGTCGCGATAAGTATGGTATTCGCCCATTGGCAATCGGCAAGTTGGGCGATGGCTATGTGGTGTCGAGCGAGACCTGCGCCTTCGATGTTATGGGTGCAGAGTTTGTGCGCGATGTTGCGCCGGGCGAGATTGTAACAATCGACCATAACGGCTTGCGTAGCCGTCAGTATTCGCTTACGAGTGAGCATAATATGTGCGCTATGGAGTATATCTACTTCGCACGACCTGATAGCGATATCGATGGTTGCAATGTTCACGCCTTCCGCAAGGAGTCGGGTCGTCGTTTGTGGCGCGAAGCTCCGGCAGAGGCAGATATCGTAGTCGGAGTACCCGATTCGTCACTCTCGGCCGCTATGGGTTATGCCGAGGCGAGTGGCCTGCCTTACGAGATGGGACTTATTAAGAATAAGTATATTGGTCGTACCTTCATCCAGCCTTCACAGGTGTTGCGCGAGAAGGGCGTGAAGATGAAGTTGTCGGCTATCCGTTCGATTGTCGAGGGCAAGCGCATCGCTCTGATTGACGACTCGATTGTGCGTGGTACAACCTCCAAGCGCATTGTCAATATGTTGCGCGAGGCGGGTGCTACCGAGGTGCATGTGCGCATTGTGAGTCCTACGATGAAGTACCCTTGTTGCTATGGTGTAGATACGACAACTTTGGATGAGTTGATTAGCGCAAAACACTCTGTGGAGGAGACTTGCAAGATTATAGGTGCCGACTCGTTGGCATTTATGTCGGTCGAGGAGTGTTTGGCTTCATCGAATGGTAAGTGCCAGAAGATGTGCTTCGCTTGCTTCGATGGCAACTACCCTACACCTATGACACACGATATTTCGGAAATTAACAAGAAAAAATAGATATTATTATGGCAGTAAATTACGAAAAAGCGGGCGTGAATCTCGAAGCTGGTTACGAGGTTGTTCGCCGAATCAAACAACATGTAGCATCGACCAACCGCTTGGGCACAATGGGTAATATCGGTGCTTTCGGAGGTATGTTCGACCTCGCAGCATTGAATGTTAAGGAGCCTGTATTGGTTAGTGGTACAGACGGTGTTGGTACAAAGTTGAAGTTGGCATTCGCAATGGATAAGCACGATACTATCGGTATCGACGCTGTTGCAATGTGCGTGAACGATGTTTTGGCACAGGGTGCAGAGCCGTTGTTCTTCCTGGATTATGTGGCACTCGGTCACAATATTCCTGCAAAGGTCGAGGCTATCGTGGCAGGTGTTGCCGAGGGTTGCCGTCAGGCTGGTTGTGCATTGATTGGTGGCGAGACAGCTGAGATGCCGGGTATGTACGAGGATGGCGAGTACGATATCGCAGGTTTCACTTGCGGTGTTGTCGAGAAGTCGCAGCTCATCGATGGCTCGAAGGTTAAAGTTGGCGATGTTCTCGTTGGTATCGCATCGAGCGGTGTTCATTCGAACGGCTTTTCGCTTGTTCGTAAGGTGTTGGCTGACAACAACTTGGACTTGAATGCCAAGTACGAGGAGTTGGGCGACCGCACTCTCGGCGAGGCGTTGCTCTGCCCTACCCGCATCTATGTTAAGCAGGTGTTGGAGGTTGTTCGCAACTGCGATGTTCACGGCATCTGCCACATCACAGGTGGTGGTTTCGACGAGAACATTCCACGCATCTTGCACGACGGTCAGGGCTTGCACATCAACGAGGGCTCGTGGGAGATTTTGGGTGTGTTCAAGTTGCTCGAAAAGTATGGCAACATTCCTCACCGCGAGATGTTCAACATCTTCAATATGGGTGTAGGTATGGTAATCGCACTCGACGAGAGCGAGGCACAGAAGGCACTCGATATCTTGGCTGCTGCCGGCGAGAGGGCGTCAGTTATCGGTTATGTAACAGCCGAAGCAGGCGTAGTAATTGAGTAGTTAGGAGTGAGGAATTAGGAGTTAGGAGAGAATGCAAAATGCAGAATTAAAGAATAATTCTCAATCCTCAATTCTCAATCCTCAATTAAAAAAAGCCAATGGCCAATGGCTAATGGCTAAAAGCAAAAAAGTAATAATATAAATATAAGTATATAGAATGAGAGCATTGGTAAGTGTAAGCGACAAGACCGGCTTGGTTGAGTTTGTAAGCGGTTTGCAGTCGCTTGGTTGGGAGATTATCGCTACGGGCGGTACCCAGAGCCTTTTGGAGAAGAATGGCGTTAAGACTATCGGTATCAGTGATGTAACAGGCTTCCCTGAGATTTGCGATGGTCGTGTTAAGACCTTGCACCCAAAAGTTCACGGTGGTTTGTTGGCTCGTCGTGACTTGGAGAGCCACTTGGAGGCGTTGCGCGAGAATGGTATCGAGTTTATCGATATGGTCTGCGTAAACCTCTACCCTTTCCGTCAGACTATCGCTAAGGAGGGCGTAGAGATGGCAGAGGCTATCGAGAATATCGATATCGGTGGTCCTTCGATGTTGCGTTCGGCTGCGAAGAACTACAAGGATGTAACCGTAGTTTGCGATCCTGCGGACTATGCACAAATTCTTGAGGAGATTAAGGCTGAGGGCAACACTAAGGTTGAGACTCGTTTGCAGCTCTCAGCAAAGGCTTACACCCATACTGCACAGTACGACTCGTGCATTGCAACCTATATGCGCAAGCAGGCTGGCTTGCCAGAGAAGTTGTTCCTTGAGTTCGATGTTCAGCAGTCGTTGCGTTATGGCGAGAACCCTCACCAGTCGGCAACCTTCTATCGTGACAATTCGACCACTCACTTCTCGTTGGCTTATGCCGAGCAATTGAATGGTAAGGAGCTCTCGTACAACAACATCCAGGATGCAAATGCAGCGTTGAATATCGTTCGTGAGTTCGAGGAGCCGTTCTGCGTAGCATTGAAGCATATGAACCCTTGCGGTGCAGCAATCGGAAAGGATGCGCTAGAGGCTTGGACTCGTGCTTACGAGGCCGATACAAAGAGTATCTTCGGCGGTATTGTGGCTCTCAACCGTGAGGTTACAGCAGAGGTGGCACTCGGTATGAAGCCTATCTTCTTGGAGATCGTTATGGCTCCGTCGTTCACCCCTGAGGCACTTGAGATTCTCTCTGCAAAGAAGAA
>JAZQYJ010000021.1:0-1215 GCA_045633465.1 Alistipes sp. | reverse complement strand
CTATAATCCCTATTACCCCTATTTATTTAGCCCGAAAAAAGTGTTTTTTCGGACAAATCGTTTGTTTTTACAAAAAAACTTTGTAACTTTATAAAACGATTTGGGAACAAACGGAAAATTTGAACACTTAAAACTTATAATGCTATGAAAAATTACTCACCAAAAGACATTAAGAACATCGTTCTGATTGGCGCTCCGCGCTCGGGTAAAACTACCTTGGCGGAGGCTATGGCTTACGAGGGTAAGGTTATTGACCGTCGTGGTAGTATCGAAAACAACAATACTTTGTCGGACAACACCGACATCGAGCATGAGTACAAGCGCTCGATCTATGCAACTACACTCTTTACAGAGTTTATGGGTCGCAAGCTCAATATTATCGACTGTCCGGGATCTGACGACTTCTGCGGAAACCTCTTCTCGGCATTTAAGGTTGGTGATGTTGGTGTAATGCTCGTGAATGCTCAGACCGGCTGGGAGGTTGGTAATGTTATTCAGGGTCGTTATGCTCGTATCTTGAACAAGCCACTCATCGCAGTTGTGAATCAGCTCGATGGCGAGAAGGCTTCGTACGAGAACGCTCTCGAAACCATGCGCGACAAGGCTTCGGTTAAGCCTGTAATCGTTCAGTATCCTGTAAATCAGGGTGCAGGCTTCGATTCGTTCATCGATGTTTTGATGATGAAGATGTACCGCTTCACCGACGAGAATGGTACTCGCGAGGAGTTGGATATCCCGGAGAGCGAGATGGAGAAGGCTCTCGACTTGAATCGTGAGTTGATCGAGACTGCTGCCGAGCACGACGATGCTTTGATGGAGCTCTACTTCGAGAAGGGTACCTTGACACAGGACGATATCCGTTCGGGATTGAAGATTGGTGTTGCAAAGCGTAAGGCTATGCCTGTATTCTGCGCAAGCGGTAAGAAGGATATCGGTACAAAGCGACTTATGGAGTTTATCATCAATGTTGCTCCTGGTCCAACTGTAGCTCCTGCATTCCCTGCAACTGACGGCTCGGAGGTTACTGCTGACGAGACTGCACCTGTGGCATTGTTCGTATTCAAGTCGCAGATGGAGGGTCATATCGGCGAGATCAACTACTTCCGCGTAGTTCGTGGTAAGTTGACCGAGGGTATGGAGTTGGTGAACTCGCGTACCGGTAACAAGGAGAAGCTCTCGCAGTTGTTTGCCGTAGCAGGTAAGAACCGTATTAAG
>JAZQYJ010000020.1:0-3908 GCA_045633465.1 Alistipes sp. | reverse complement strand
GATCTCATCGGGCAAGTTTGCCTCCAGAGCCTTAACAACGAGCTTACGAGCTGACTGAGCCAACTTACCACCAACCTTAACACCGGCAGCGTTACCAGTCAAACGTACGGGGATAGCGATAGCTACGGGCTTACCCTCCTGGATACGGTAGAAGTCGATGTGGAGGATCTGCTCCTTAACGGGGTGGAACTGTACCTCGCGCATAACGGCCTTCTCTACCTTACCGTCGATTTCAATCTCAACGATGTAAGAGTTGGGTGAATAGATAAGAGGCTTAACTGACTTAGTGTCAACGTTGAATGCTACCTCCTCGCCACCGCCATAAATTACACAAGGGATAAGACCCTCACGACGATAAGCCTTTGCTGACTTCTTACCGAAGCCCTCACGCTTTGTTGCGCTAATCTGAAGTGTTTTCATAGTTTTATAAAATATTAATGTTATTACCTACGGCATTACTCAACCCGCCTCAAACACCTTCGGCGGCTCCCATTATGCCTGAATCGGCGGCAAAGATAGGGTATATTCAGCACAAAACCAAACTTTGCCCATAAAAAATCAGTCGTCAAGCGGAAGTTTGACGACTGATTTTCATTGTTATACCGATTTTTGCTACTCATTCATATATATGTATGGGCAGAATGCATACACACCCTTGCCGCCGCCCAATAGGCGCTCCAAGCGGCTGTACTCGCTATACATACGGCCCAACTCCGAGCGTGCTGTCATCTGCTGGCGTACCTTCACGTTGAGTGACTCCAAAACGGCCATAAAGCCCTCGGCGGGAGTCTTCACCTCCTCAATCTGGTAGTTGTCGCCCAACTCTGCCTTGTCGATAGCGATAGCGATAGCTGCCTTCAAGCCTCCGTTTGTATCGGCCAAGCCATTAGCCTGTGCCTCCACACCGCTCCATACACGACCTTCGGCCAACTCCAACACCTTCTCAATCGGCAAGTTACGTCCCTCGGCCACGAGTGATGTGAATCGCTCATATACTCTATCCACGCTACGCATCAATGCCTGATACTCACCCTCCTTGAGCGGAGTAAAGCCGTTGCCCATACCCGCATATTTGTTGGTCTGCACACCGTCAATCGTCACACCCAACTTATCCTTCAACGCATCGCCGAAGCTCGGTATCATACCGAACACTCCGATAGAGCCTGTGAGCGTCAGTTTGTCTGCCACGATAGCATCTGCAGGAGCCGAGATGTAGTAACCGCCACTTGCGGCATAGTCGCCCATCGAAACGATTACGGGTTTCTTCTCCTGCAACAACTTCACCTCACGCCATACGATGTCGGCAGCCAATGCGCTACCGCCTGGTGAGTTTACGCGGAGTACCACAGCCTTCACATCATCATCTTCGGCAACACCGCGAATCTTCTTCGCTACAGAGTGGCCGTAGATTTGGTTCTCGGGGCCCTCGCCATCGAGTACCTCACCCTGTGCATATACGATTGCCACCTTCGGAGCATCGAGTTTGTCCATATCGGGAGTAAGCGTTGCAACATAGTCGCCGAGTGATACCATCTCGGGTTTCTCGATGCCGTACTCGTTCTTGAACATATCCATCAACTCGTCAGAATATTTCATTCCATCGACAAATTTGTGCTCAACGGCCTCGCTCGGCAATACTACCGCCAACTCGTCAGCCAACTTGTTCAACTCCTCGACGCTTATGTTACGTGATGCCGACACAGCCTCTGTAACCACGCCCCAGATAACATCCACCATCGACTGCATCTGTGTGCGGTTGGCGTCTGACATCTCGGTGAGGAAGAATGGCTCAACGGCGCTCTTGTACTTACATACCGTGGGGCGCAAAATCTGCACATCGACACCCAACTTGTCAATCAAACCCTTGTAGAACATTGTCTGTGCGGCGTTACCAATCCATTCAAAAGTGCCCTCGGGGTGGATATACACCTTGTCGGCTACCGAGCAGAGGTAATATTTGCCCTGTGAGAAACTCTCGTCATAAGCCACAACCCACTTGCCCGACTTCTTGAACTCTGTGATGGCATCTCTCAACTCCTCGATTATGGTGTTCGATGCGCCACCCGTACCCTTGAAACTGATGTAGATACCCTTAATGCGCTCGTCGTTGGCTGCTGCGTCCAATGCCTGCAATGCGCTGTAGAGCGAGATTGACGAACTCTGTGTCATCGACATAAAGTCAAACGAATCCATCGGATTTGACGATGGCAGGTCAACGATGCTCTCGGCAAAGTCGAGGTGCAAAATCGCAGTCTCGGGCACTGCCGTAGCCTTGGGCGCCATAAGTGTCGATACACTCGAGAAGAATCCAATCATAATGAAGAACGACAACACGCTACCCACGATTACCGCCAACAATGCCGCCAGGAAAATCTTGCCGAACGATGTCTTTTTAGCCTTCGCGGGTGCTTTCTTTACCACGCGCTTTGCTGCGGGCGCTGCCGGCGCGGCCTCTGCTACGGGCGCATTCTCTGCTGGCGCGGCCTCTTCTGCGGGAGCGGGTGCAGCCTCGGGTGTAGTATTCTCTGCAGCGTTCTCTTCTACGACGTTCTGCTCGGCGGGAGTAGGCTCAATGTTTTGATTTTGAGTCTCTTCAGCCTGAATCTCATTAACTTTATTCTCTTCCATATTTTTATTGTTTTTTTAGATTTTTTCGCAATCTACGTTTATGCAAAGTTAGTGATAAATTCGAAAAATCAATCCCTTTATATATTATAGTCGCACAAAACGCCGAAAAACTACATTTTTTTCGATTTTTTTCAGAATGTTTTGTTTAGAGTTGTATAATCAATTCCTCCTCTAAGTTAGAGGAGGTGGCACGACTGAAAGGAGTGACGGAGGAGTCTGCAATTTTGAATTTTGTATTAATTACACACTCCCTCCCCCTACGGGTACTCCCTCTAACTTAGAGGGAGAATTTTTATTGATTCTTAATTATGCAAAAAAAGGGTCGCTCCCTTTAGGAACGACCCTGAAATTATTTACTGGTTAAAGTAAATTCTTTCTAACAACTTGGAATTACTCAGCGTACTCGAAAGTAATATCCCACAAGTTGTGCTTACCCTCGTGCATATAGAAGATAAGACGCTGTACACCTGCCTCCAAAGTAACCTCTGTAGTCACAGGCTTCCAGTTACCACTCCAACCACCGTGTGAATCCATCTTGAATGCGGGGCTAACAGCGGCAGATGCTACGTTGGGTTTATCAACATACCACTGGTAACTACCGAGCAAACCACTACCACTACCAGATGTACCAGTTACAGTACAATTGTATGTACCAGCATCCTTAACATCTACAGTGTAGCACAACCACTCACCGTTAGTTGTGTAACCGATGTTACCAGAACCCTCAGTATCGGGAGTATTACCGTTACGACCAGACTTATCCTCGTAACCAGCATTACGACCACCACGGTCATAAGCGTTGAACATCCAGTTAGCCGCAGCATCCTTAGACAATACAAAAGGCTGACCCTTAGTCTTGGGGAATGACTTAGCAACTGTGAAAGGCTGAGTAATCTCATAATCACCACGACGGTAGTGAACCAAAGTATTACCAGCACCTACACCCTTAACAACACCAGCCTGTGAAACGCGAGCAACGTCCTCATTCTCAGACCACCACTCGAAATCAGTCGTAGGAATATCATTACCACCTGAAGGAATCTGAGAGATAACAACATTAAGAGTGTTACCAACTGCAAGTTCGTACTCCTCCTCGCCGTCCAAATCACGGAACTTAACGCCTGTGATAGCAACCTTCTTCTGAACGATAATCTCTACAGAGAATGAAATCTCACCAGCAGTAGCAACAACTGAAGTTGCACCCTCTACTACACCGGTAACCAAACCATTAGCGTCAACAGTAGCGATTTCTTCGTTCAAAGACTCCCAAGTGAATGTCA
>JAZQYJ010000019.1:0-38243 GCA_045633465.1 Alistipes sp. | reverse complement strand
CCGTATTATCCGTGCTTTGCAGTCGCTCTCGACCAAGCGTTTGCAGAACCCTGCTCGTAAGCACTCGAACATTCCATTGAAGTCCAAACCACAAAACAAATTTGAACTATGGATAAATTTGCAAATATGGGCTGGCCCGATATGCTCTTGATGGCTGGTATCGGTTTTGGTGTCGTATTTCTCGTACTCATACTCCTCATCTACATTATGAAGACTATGGGTTGGGTATTTACCCGTCAGAAGAAGGCTGAGAAGGTGGCAAAGGCTGCTGCGACAGGCGTTACTCTTTCGGACGACGACCACCACGAGGCTATTACCGACCAGGAGATTGCTGCTGCAATTATTACAGCACTCAAGCTCTACAAGAGCAACTTGCACGACCAGGAGTCGGAGATGCTTACCATCCACCGCATTACTCGTGCATACTCGCCTTGGAGCTCTAAAATTCACGGATTGACTCAGTTGCCTGAGCGTAAATAATTAAGATTTAAGAAGGAAATGAAAAAGTATTCATTGAAAATCAATGGTAACCCATACGAGGTTAAGATTGAGGATATTAACGAGTCGTCTACTATGGCTCGTGTGACCGTTAACGGCACAAAATACGATGTTGAGATTGAGGGTGGCAAGGCTTCGGTTGTTAAGAAGCCACAGGTTGCTGCTGTTCCGCAGGCTGCTACCAGCATCTCGGTAACTCCGCAGACTCCTATCGCTACCAAGCCAGCTGCTGCACCGGCTGCTGCTTCGGGCTTGAAGGTTACTTGTCCGCTTCCAGGTACAGTTCTCTCTATCAATGTTAAGGAGGGCGACACCGTGGCTGCTGGTCAGACCGTTGTAGTTTTGGAGGCTATGAAGATGGAGAACAACATCGACGCAGAGCGTGCAGGTGTTGTTAAGCAGGTGCTTGTTTCGGCTGGTGCAACTGTAATGGAGGGTGATGTTTTACTTGTTATTGAGTAACTATTATGATTACACTCTTGCAGTCTAACTTTATTCTCGACTCGCTTAACGACTTTGTAAGTCAGTCGGGAATCGGACTCTTCTTCGCCCCAGGCGGTTGGAAGATGGCAGTGATGATTGGTCTTGCCTGCTTCCTCCTCTGGCTCGCTATCAAGAAGCAGTTCGAGCCGCTTTTGTTGCTCCCTATCGCATTCGGTATGTTGCTCACCAACCTTCCGGGTGCCGAGATGTTTCACTCGGAGTTCTTCGCCGGTGGCCATGTTCATTGGGAGCATTTTGCTCACGGAGAGGCTGGTCTTTTGGATATTCTCTACCTCGGAGTTAAGCTCGGTATCTACCCTTGCTTAATCTTTATCGGTGTAGGTGCGATGACCGACTTTGGTCCGCTTATCGCTAACCCTAAGAGCTTCTTGCTCGGTGCTGCTGCACAGTTGGGTATCTTTGCAACATTTATTGGAGCATACGCTTTGGGCTTCGCTCCAAACGAGTGCGGTTCGATTGGTATTATCGGTGGTGCCGATGGCCCTACCTCAATCTTCCTCACCGCTCGTCTTGCGCCTGAGTTGCTCGGTCCTATCGCTATCGCAGCATACTCGTATATGGCTCTTGTGCCGGTAATTCAGCCGCCAATTATGCGCGCTTTGACCACCAAGAACGAGCGCCTTATCAAGATGAAGCAGTTGCGTCAGGTGTCGAAGACCGAGAAGATTCTCTTCCCTGTTATCATCACCATCGTTATTGCATTGCTCCTCCCATCGGCTGCTCCACTCGTTGGCTGCTTGATGCTCGGTAACTTGATGAAGGAGTGCGGTGTTGTTGATCGTCTTGCAAAGACCGTTCAGAACGAGTTGATGAATATCGTAGTTATCTTCCTCGGTATCTCGGTTGGTGCTACCGCTACCGGTGATTCGTTCCTCAATGTCAAGACAATCTTCATCCTCTGCCTTGGTATCCTCGCATTTAGCTGTGGTTCGGCAGGTGGTGTTCTCCTTGCAAAACTTATGAACTTGTTTGCGAAGGAGGGTAACAAGATTAACCCACTTATCGGTTCGGCAGGTGTATCGGCAGTGCCAATGGCTGCTCGTGTATCGCAGACCGTAGGTCAGGAGTACGACAAGTCGAACTTCCTCCTTATGCACGCTATGGGACCTAATGTAGCGGGTGTAGTAGGTTCGGCAGTTGCGGCAGGTATCTTGCTTGCCTTCCTCGGCTAAAATAAAAAATCAAATAGGAAGCGAACTGCTTCCGCGCTCTTGTTGGCGAGTTGCTCACATACGCTTAGTATGCTGCGCACTCGCCAACTTCGTTTGCGTTGCATTTCATCTACCTCTTTGATTTTTAGGTAGTGCGCCTTGTAACCATCTGCCTAAAAGCCAATTTTTAATTTTAGAGAATTTAGAGAACTATCCCTAAATTCCCTAATTTCATTAAACTCCCTATTTTCCCTATAACCCCTAACGCCCCTACAAAGTAGTTTGCAAAAAAAAATTGCAAACTACTATTGCATATATCGATTTTTATTCGTATATTTGGTATATGAAAGCAGTTATACGATTACACTACTACACGCACGAGGGTTCTAAGTTGCAGATTGTGCCCACAGAGGGTAAACCCGTAGATATGCGTAATGAGGGCGATGGTGTTTGGAGTACCACTATCGAACTACACTCCGACCGCCCTTATCGCTACGCCTACCAAGTTGTCGAGGGGCGCAAACTCCTCCGCAAGGAGTGGGGCAAGGGCCATTCATTGACCGAAATTGCGGGCGTTTCTGCCGTTGAGGTTATGGACCATTGGTGCGATGCGCCACAACTCAAAAAACCTCTCTACTCCTCGATGTTCCGTCAGCGACTCTTCTCTCGCACGGTGCAACCTGCGCCGATTATGACGGGTGCTACCCACTATGTCGAGGTTGAGGCGGCACTTCCGCTAACCGAAAAACTTGCTTTGGTAGGCTCCTCGAAGGGGTTGGGCGAGTGGCACGAGGCGAAGGCATTGCCGATGACCTATCTCGGCAACTATCGCTGGGGCATAGCCTTGCGCGAGCGCGCATACGCGGAGTATAAATTTATAGTAACAACCGCCGAGGGGGCGTTTTTGCGCTGGGAGCGAGGGGGTAATCGCCCTCTCCCTGTGACCAACAAGATGCATCTTACACTCGGCTTGCGACTCCGTGACGATGTGCAGTGGCGCGGAGCAGGCGTTGCCATTCCGGTATTTTCGTTGCGCTCGGAGCATAGTTTTGGCGTTGGCGAGTTTGCTGACTTGCAACTTCTGGGCGATTGGTGCGCTAAAACAGGACAGCGCATAATTCAGATTTTGCCGATAAACGATACCTCGATGTCGATGACTTGGGCAGATTCCTATCCATATAATGCAGTGTCATCGTTTGCTTTGCATCCGCTATATCTCCGTTTGAGCGATGTCGGCTACTTGCGTGACGAAGGCGACAGAACCGAGATGGAGGCGTTGCAAGCGGAGTTGAATGTACTGCCCGAGCTCGATTATGAGCGTGTATTAAATGCGAAGATTAAGTATCTGCGCAAAATGTACGAGCTGCTTGGTGCTCGTTGTATGGAGAGTAAATCATATCGTGACTTCGAGAAGCAAAATCGTGCGTGGCTGATGCCGTATGCGGTATTCTCGGTGTTGCGCGATAAGTATAAGACGGCAGATTTTACCAAGTGGGCAACCTTCTCTAAGTTTATCGAAAAACGATGTGCCGCTTTTGCTGAGCGCAACGAGAAGGAGGTGGGCTTCTACTACTATATGCAGTACCATCTCGACCGCCAACTGCGTAAGGTGCGTGACTACCTCCATTCGAAGGGGGTGGTGTTGAAGGGTGATATTCCGATTGGAGTGTCGCCAACGAGTGTCGATGTTTGGCAAAATCCGGAACTCTTCGATACGAAATCTTCGGCAGGTGCTCCGCCTGATGACTTCTCGGCAGAGGGGCAGAATTGGGGCTTCCCAATCTATAATTGGGAGCGAATGGCGGAGGATAACTACGCTTGGTGGCGTGCCCGCTTTGCCAAGATGGCGGACTACTTCGATGCCTACCGCATAGACCATATTCTCGGTTTCTTCCGCATCTGGGCAGTGCCTGAGGGGGCGAAAAATGCTCTGCTTGGTGCTTTTGTGCCATCGTTGCCATATTCGGCCACGGAGATTAGGTGCGAGGGCTTCGATTTCGATGCGGAACGCGAAGTGGTGAGGGGTGTAGATGATGACGATGTGCTTTGGTTGGCGTATGGCGAGGGCTTTGTGCCACGCATTTCGCCATTCACTACCGAGAAGTATAAGGCTCTGCCGAAGTCGCAGCAGGAGGCGTTTATGCGTCTGCACGACAACTTCTACTACCGCCGTCACAACGCCTTCTGGGGTATGACGGGTGCTGAGCGATTGGCAGAACTGACCGCTTCGACCTCGATGTTGGCGTGTGGCGAGGATTTGGGTATGATACCTGCGTGTGTGCCACAAGTTATGGGCGAGGAGCAGATTCTATCGCTCGAAATCGAGCGTATGCCGAAGGAGTATGGCGTGGCGTATGGCGACACTTTGCGTTATCCATATCTCTCGGTATGCTCGACCTCTACACACGATATGGCTCCACTTCGTTTGTGGTGGCGTGATGAGGCAAAACGGGATACCTATTATAAGGAGGTGCTTGGCTTGGAGGGTGATGCGCCCGAGGAGGCAACGGCCGAGTTGTGCGAGAAGATTGTTGCACGACACCTCGCTTCGCCTTCGATGTTGGCGATACTTCCATTGCAGGATTGGTTCTCGTTGTCGGAGGAGTTGCGCAGTAGCGATATCGAGCGTGAGCGCATCAATATCCCTGCCGTAGCACACCACTATTGGCGCTACCGTATGCACATCTCATTGGAGGAGTTGCTCGGTGCAAGCGACTATAATGAGAAGATTAAGTTGCTGATTGCTTCTGCAAAAAGATAAGCTAATAGCTAACAGCTAAATATTCTCTTGCGTGTCGTGGGGTTTTACGAACTCTCCGACACGCTCTATTATATCATCGCGCTCCTCGCACGAGATATAGTATTTGCCCCCGTCAATATCGGTAATCTCCACAAACTTACCCCAGCGTGAGGCGTAGATATGCACAAACTCCATAGTGCGGAGATTGAGGAAACGACCATAGTGTCCGAAGAAACCTACTGCTCCGAAAATCGGCATGCAAGCGTTCATCTCTCGCTTTTCGACCTTGCGGATAGTGGCGATATCCTCGTAGGCGAGAGTTGTATCTTCGGCAATGCACTGAATTTCGATACCCTCCTCATCGACCACTATACGGCGAGGAATGGATAGCACCATAAGTGCCAACACTGCCAATATCAGCGAGATGAACCACGCTGAGATATATCCACCCTCATATATAAAGGCGAGCAATACGCTCAAACCGACAACGAATAGTATATATAGCACCGAACTATATATAACTCTGCCTCCCAACTTGTATTTATATATTTTCTCCACAGTTTTCCGCTTTTAACTCTCAACTCTCAACTCTCAACTGTTGTTGCTATCGCCTCTGCAATTCGTTCTCCATCGAGGGCTGCCGAGATGATACCGCCTGCAAAACCTGCACCTTCGCCCGTAGGGTAGAGCCCTGCCACCTCGGGGTGTTGCAACGACTCCCTATCACGAGGTATACGCACAGGTGTCGAGGTGCGTGATTCCACACCCACCACCACAGCCTCGTTGGTCAAATAACCCCTCATTCGCTTGTCGAATACCGATATTGCCTCTCGCAAGCGTGACGACATAAACTTTGGCATCCACTCGTCCAATCTGGACTCCACAATACCCGGAACATAGGAGCACTTAGGCAACGATGTCGAACGACGACCCGCCACAAAATCGGCAACTCGTTGTGCCGGAGCAGTCTGGTTCTCGGGTGCTTGTTCTCGTGCTGCTTGCTCCAACTGTTGTTGGAAAACCAAGCCTGCCAAAGCGCCATATTTCTCCGAGAGATGGGCGAAATCCTCCTCTCTAATCTCGGTAACAAAGCCCGAATTGGCATACGGTGAGTTGCGATGCGATGGCGACATTCCATTCACTACCGACTCGCTTTGGTCGGTCAGTGCCGGCACGATAAAACCTCCCGGGCACATACAGAACGAATATACACCTCTGCCACCTACTTGCGCCACAAGCGAGTAGGATGCCGAAGGCAGATACTCCATCTCGGGCGAGCGGTGATATTGAATATTGTTGATAAGTTGCTGTGGGTGTTCAATGCGCACACCCATAGCATACGCCTTCGCTTCGAGTCGCACCCCACTGCGGTGCAACATATAGTATATATCGCGTGCCGAATGTCCCGTGGCAACGACCACCGCTTGTGCTAAAATCTTGTCGCCACCTGCAATAACTCCCTCAACCTTGCCATTGCGGAGAATCAACTCCTCGACCCTCTTTTCGAAGTGTACCTCGCCACCTGCCGCGCGAATTGCATCACGCATATTGGCAATGATGCGTGGCAGACGGTCCGAGCCGATATGTGGGTGCGCCTCGTACAAGATTTCGGGCGATGCACCATGAAAAACAAGGCGCTGCAAGGCGCGATTGTAGTCGCCACGCTTCTTGCTGCGTGTGAATAGTTTTCCGTCGGAGAATGTTCCTGCGCCACCCTCGCCAAAGGCGTAGTTCGAGTCGGGATTTACACCTTGGTTGCGCTGTATCTTGGCGATATCCTTACCTCGTTCGACCACCTCCTTGCCACGCTCGAAGAGGATAGGCTTGTAGCCCAACTCAATGAGTCGCAGGGCACAGTACAATCCCGCAGGACCTGCGCCAATAATAATCACTTCGGGCTTGCCAACTACCGAAGGGTAGTCGAAATGGATAGGTGCTGGTTGCTCCTCCTTGTCGATGTAGGCTTCGAGCGAGAGATTGACCTTCAATGCTCCTCGCCTTGCATCGACCGAGCGTTTAATGATGCGCAACAGCGCAATATCGCTCTCCTTGATGCGCAACTCACGAGCCACCAACGGAGCATAAAACTTCGCATCAGAGGAGTGCTTGGGTGAGAGGGTAAGGTTTACAATCTTTGGCATATATCTATTTTATAATGTGCAAATTTAGCACTTTTCTGCGAAAAACACTCAAAAAATCTCTGTTGAGATTGCGAATTGCGAAAAATTGGTTACCTTTGCACTCGCACTAAGGCCCAGGTGGTGTAATTGGTAGCCACGCCAGACTTAGGATCTGGTGCTGTGAGGCGTGTAGGTTCGAGTCCTATCCTGGGCACAAGCGATTGTCTTTCGGCAATCGCTTTTTTTTGTGCCCGAATAGGGCTCGTTCAGCTTGTTTCGCCTCGGGCGACTTATCTGCGTATGGCTGTTGTTTGCTGCGCAAATAATTGTCTTTGTCAGATGATTGTCTTTGAAAATAAATTTTCAGCCATCATCTGCCAAACCCAACAATCTTCGATTGCAACAGCCACACTGCGGTCACCTCTCGGCTTCTGCCGCCGTTCGAGTCCGGTTTGGGAAAGAGGTGGTTAGAGGTGGTTAGGGGGGGGGTGTTAGAGGTTGTTAGAGGGATAATAGGGAGTTTAGTGAATTTAGTGATTGTTACTCTCTCTAAGTTCTCTTTGCTCCTTTCTCATTTAATTTAGCCAATGGCTAATAGCAAAAAAGAGTGGAGAATCTCTCAACTCTCCACTATCCTCTCTCTACCTACCCCCCCCCAAAAAAAAGCCCCCTTTACAGAAAGGGGGTTTGGGGGATAGGTAACACACTAAATTGTGTAGTGCTTGCACTATACAATTCCTTGCTCCAACATTGCCTGAGCAACCTTCAAGAAACCGGCGATATTTGCACCCTTAACATAGTTGATGCGGTCACCCTCTGCACCTGCCTTAACGCAAGCCTCGTGGATTGACTGCATAATGTAGTGCAACTTCTCGTCTACCTCGGCTGCCGACCATGAGATGTGCATTGCATTCTGTGTCATCTCCAAGCCCGAAGTAGCAACACCTCCGGCATTTACTGCCTTACCAGGAGCGAAAAGAATCTTCGCATTCTGGAACGCTGCGATAGCCTCAGGAGTACAACCCATATTTGAAACCTCGGCAACACACCAAGTGCCATTTGCGAGCAACTCCTCAGCGTCAGCACCCGTCAACTCGTTCTGGAATGCACAAGGGAGTGCGATGTCGCACTTCACGCTCCAAGCCTTCTTACCTGGTACGAAGGTGGCGTCGGTAAACTTCTCTGCAAATGGAGCCACAATGTTGCGGTTCGAAGCACGAAGCTCCAACATATAGTTGATCTTCTCGTCGTTCATACCATTAGGGTTGAGAACTACGCCGTCTGGACCCGAGATTGCGATAACCTTTGCACCCAACTCGGTAGCCTTCTTTGCTGCACCCCAAGCCACATTACCGAAGCCCGAGATTGCGATTGTAGCGCCCTTCAACTCCTTGCCTGCACGGTGGAGCATGTGTTCTACGAAGTACAAAGCACCAAAGCCTGTTGCCTCTGGGCGAATCAACGAACCACCCCAAGTTAAACCTTTGCCTGTCAATACACCTGTGTTGTACTCGCGAGCCAACTTCTTATACATACCGTACATGTAGCCAATTTCACGACCACCTACGCCAACATCGCCCGCAGGAACATCGGTATCAGGGCCGATATTCTGCCACAACTCCAACATAAAGGCTTGGCAGAAACGCATAATCTCAGCATCGCTCTTGCCCACAGGGTCAAAGTCTGAGCCACCCTTAGCACCACCCATCGGGAGGGTAGTCAAGGCGTTCTTGAATGTCTGCTCGAAACCGAGGAACTTCAACATCGAAGGGTTTACCGCCTTATGGAAGCGGATACCACCCTTGTAAGGACCGATAGCCGAGTTGAACTGGATACGATAGCCAAGGTTGGTCTGAATCTCGCCATTATCATCAACCCAAGTTACACGGAATGTGATGATGCGGTCAGGCTCAACGATGCGCTCCACAATCTTGGCCTTCTCGAACTCTGGGTGCTGGTTGTAAACCTCCTCAATAGACTCCAATACCTCGCGTACTGCCTGCAAGTACTCGTTCTCACCTGGATGCTTCTGCTCCAAGTTCTGCATGATTTCATTTACTTTCATAATCGTCTGTAAATTTTAATGTTATTACTATATTTTAAGTTTATTCTTTGTTGTTGAGCCATTGGCTATTAGCCATTAGCTTTTTTATCTCTCGTCTCTCGTCTTTCGTCTAAACCTCCACGAGGTTATTCTTTATGGCATAAACCACAAGACTTGCCGTATTCTTCGAACCCGTCTTTTCGAGGATATTTGCTCGGTGGGTATCGACCGTGCGCTTCGAGAGAAAGAGTTTGTCGGCAATCTCTTGCGTGGATAATCCTCGACAGATACCGAGCAATACATCCATCTCTCGCTCCGACAACACCTCGGTATCCTCGTTGCGACGCATTGCACCCGAAAGAGCCCGCATAACAGCTTTGCAGATATACTCCTCGTCATTCATTACCGCCTTAATAGCGGCGAAAACCTCATCTATGGATGAGTCCTTTAATAAAAAGCCATTTGCCCCTGCTGCCATCATCTGCGAGTAGTACTTCTCGTCGCCAAACATCGACAAGCAGATAATCTTCAAGTCGGGGTTGCGCTCCAATGCCAACGCCGTAGCCTTATCGCCCGAAAGGGTAGGCATAGCAATGTCCATAAAGACGACATCTGCTGCCAAAGCCCCCTCGCTCTCCAAAAACTCCGCACCATCGCTTGCCTCGGCAACTACGCGACAGCCGTTGCGACCATCGATCAGACCTCGCAGACCATTGCGAAAAAGGGCGTGGTCATCGACTAATGCTATTTTTATCTCTTTCTCCATCGTCTTTTGCGCTGTTTTGGTGCAGAAGGCTCGCTTTGGGCAGTGTTGATGCGGGTAAATACACGCATACCATTACCCTCGGAACTCGTAATCTGCAACTCGCCATTCAGGGAATCTACTCGTGAGGTTATATTCGACAAGCCCATACCGTTCGATATAACTCTGTCGGGATTGAAACCACAACCATTGTCTGTGTAAGTCAACTCCAATGTGGAGTTTTTTTTGATTAGAGAGGCTTCGATTTTTGTGCATTTCGAGTGCTTCAACGAGTTGTTTATCAGCTCACACACTACGCGGTACAAAACCACCTCTATATCGTTGTCGAATCTATCCTCATGGAGGTTGGTTTCAAACGAAATCTCTTCGATTGTGTGCAACGATTTTATGCGAGACATAAAGTTACGAATGCCTTGTGCCAACCCAAAATCCATTAAAATCTGCGGTGACATATTATTCGAAATCTCTCGCACCGAGCGAATAGCCTCGTCAATCACGAATCGGGTGTTTTGCAATATCTCCTGTTGGCTTTCGCTCATATTCTCGGTCGAAATGGCAGATAATGACATCTTTGCCGAGGAGAGCAAAGGTCCCATACCATCGTGCAACTCCTTGGCAAACTGTGAACGAGAACGCTCCTCGGTACGGAGTACGGTGGAGAGCAGTCGCTTGCTTAAAAGGTTGCGTTGATAGTTGAGCCGGTCTATATAATTTACGAGCTTGTTGGCAAATAATATCGCAACGGCAAGACAAGCCGAAAGTATTAAGTCGAATGCAATAAATAGTTTGAAATCAACGGGTTTTACCGAAAAGATGTAGATGCAGTGCTGTGTAAAAGAGGTTATGAAGCAGAGTATGCACAATATCCAGATGACGCTATACTTTGTGCGTCGTACAAGGTGCGCTGCGTAGCCTATGGCTAATAACTGAATGGCCATTATTACCCCCATTGTTATTTTAAGTCCAAGGCTCAACATTGTCGCAAAGTTTTATAGTATACTCCTTAACTGCTCCATTTGGCTGTATGCCGTCATATCGACCTGTACGGGAACGACCGAAACATATCCGTTTGCCAATGCCCATTCGTCGGTATCCTCAGCGTTTGGCTCAGCGTTCGAGAAGGCTCCTGTAAGCCAGAAGTACTCTCTGCCGTGAGGATCTGTGCGCTTGAAGAACTCCTCTCTCCAATATCCCTTAGTCTGCCGAGAGAGCCGTACGCCTTTAATCTCACTGCATGGAATATCAGGGATATTTACATTCAAGCATAGTGGGCGAGGTAATAGGTTGCTGAGTACCGACTCTACAATCTGTGTTCCATACTTTATCGCCCCCTCGAAATCGGCATCGAGGTCGTGGTCGGTGAGCGAAAGGCCAATGCTCGGTATGTTGTAAAACGCAGCCTCGATAGCCGCTCCCATAGTACCCGAATAGAGAACATTTACCGCAGCATTCGAGCCGTGGTTAATTCCAGAGATTACCAAATCGACTTTTTCGTCTACAAAGAGGTGGTCGAAAGCCATTTTTACGCAATCTACGGGTGTTCCGTTGAGTGAATATACCAACACACCCTCCTCCTCTCGCACCTTGCGCAAGTAGAGTGGGTTGTAGATTGTAATAGCTTGGCTCATACCGCTTTGCGGTGTGTCTGGCGCAATGGCAATCACGCGACCGAATTGGCGTGCTATCTCTATCGCCGCAGCAAACCCTTTGCTGCGATAACTATCGTCGTTGGTCAAAAAGATTAGTTTTTCTCTGCTCATCAACCACAAAGGTAGTAAAAAAACTGAAAAACGAAGAGGTGAAAGCGGAAAACTTTTTCAAAAAATATATGCCGTGGTTGTAAATAATAAAATTTTAGCTACCTTTGCACTTGCAAAGGCCCAGATGGCGAAATGGTAGACGCGCTCGTTTCAGGTGCGAGTGCTGAGAGGCGTGTAGGTTCGAGTCCTATTCTGGGCACAAAGGAGTTCATTTTGAACTCCTTTTTTTATTCTATTTTCTTGCTTATTTCGAAAATAATTTTTAATTTTGTTAAGATAAACCAAACGACTAAATTGGCAGCGATATATTTTCATATACCTTTTTGCAAGCGATTGTGCGGATATTGCGATTTCTATCGCAGTGTCAAGTTGAGATATATGCCGCAAGTCGTTGAGGCTATGCGCGATGAGTTGGCTTCGCAGCGAGATTTTCTACACGACAACACCATTCGTACAATCTATTTTGGTGGCGGCACACCTTCGTTGCTTGCCCCGAGCGAGATTGAGAGGTTTGTCGAGCAGGTACGCTCGCAGTTCGACTGCTCCGAGTTGGAGGAGATTACTATCGAGGTCAATCCCGACGATATTACTGCTGAGTATGTTGCCGAGTTGTGCAAAACATCGGTAAATCGTATCTCGATGGGTGTGCAGTCGCTTGACAATAGTTGTTTGCAATTTATGGGGCGACGCCACTCTGCGCAACAAGCTGTTGAGGCGGTGCGAATGTTGCAGGCGGCGGGATATGATAATATCTCTGTGGATGTGATTTTTGGTGTTCCAGGCTTTGGCTTGGCGGAACTTGACGATACGCTAAAAAGAGTTGTGGCGATGAATGTGCAACACATCTCGGCATACCACCTCACAATCGAGGAGAATACCCGCTTTGGTCGAATGATGGCAAAGGGCGAACTCGTTGAACTTGATGAGTGCAGTAGCGAGTCACACTTCTCGTGGGTGCATAGGAGGCTTGTTGCAGCCGGCTACGAGCATTACGAGGTGTCGAATTATGCCTTGAAGGGGCGTCGCTCGAAGCACAATTCGTCATATTGGCAGGGCGTGGAGTATCTCGGAATAGGCCCGGGGGCCCATTCGTTTAATGGTGAGATGCGTCGTTGGTGCGACCAGCCGATAGAGGAGTATATTGGTGGGGCGGAGTATGGCTCGGAGGTGCTTACTTCGACCAATAAGTTGAATGAGTATGTGATGACTTCGTTGCGTTGCGTGGAGGGGTTGTCGTTGGCGAAGGTTGAGCGAGATTTCGGTGCAAAGGAGCGCGAAAGATTGGAGCGTGAGGCTTCGAAAGAGGGAATGAAACGATTGTTGATAAATGATAAAGGAAATTTACGAATCGCCCCCGAAGATATGCTTATGTCGGACTTCGTAATTGAGACTTTGATGGCATTGTAAATAGCTTTATTATATATATTGGTGTAAATTATTAAAAAATTTTAATAAATACTTTGTTTTGTCGGGAAATGGAATTATCTTTGCGGCAAAATTTGGAGATAAAAACAATAAATTATCAGATAATTATGAGCGAAATTAAATTTAGCCCAGATGTTCTCTTTGAGGTGAGCTGGGAGGTATGTAACAAAGTTGGTGGTATCCACACTGTATTGGCTACCAAAGCTTTGACTGTCACAAAGCAGTTGGGTGATAAGTATATCACCATTGGTCCCGATTTTTCGCAGGATAGCGAAGTGTCGGAGTTTGTTGAGGATCCAATGTTGATGAAGACTTGGCGTCAGACTCTCTATAATGATGGTATTCGTGTTCGTATTGGTCGTTGGAATGTTTGTGGTAACCCTATCGCAATTCTTATCGACTTCACCACACTCTTCGCAAGCAAGGACGATGTGTTGCGTGAGTTGTGGGAGGACTACAAGGTTGATTCTATCTCGGGTCAGTGGGATTATGTTGAGCCTGTGTTGTTTGGATACTTGGCAGGTAAAGTTATCGAGTCGTATGTAGATAGCTTCTGCGCTACTACCGAGAAGGTGGTTGCTCACTTCCACGAGTGGATGACCTGCTCGGGTGGTCTTTACTTGCGCAAGCATTCGCCATATATTGCAACGGTAATGAGTACTCACGCAACAGTTATGGGTCGTTGCATTGCAGGTAATAACCTTCCTCTCTATGGTAACTTGGAGCAGTTCAATGCAGACGATTTGGCTCGTCAGTTCAATGTTATGGCAAAGCACTCTATCGAGAAGATGGGTGCAAAGAATCACGATGCGTTCCTTTCGGTTAGCGACATCACTGCTCGCGAGTGTGCGCACTTGCTCGGCAAGGAGGTAGATGTCGTTACTCCTAATGGCTTCGAGAACGACTTTGTTTGGACAGGCAAGGAGTACGATGCAAAGCGCAAAGAGGCTCGCAAGGCGATGATTGAGGTTGCTGAGGCTTGTCTCTCGCACAAGTTCGAGAAGGAGCCATTTATCATCGGCACCAGCGGTCGTTATGAGTTCCACAATAAGGGTTTGGATATCTTCTTCGACGCGTTGAAGGCGCTCGAAACATCGGGTAAGCTCGACCGTGAAGTGTTGGCCTATGTTACCGTTCCTGCTGCAAACCTTGGTGCTCGTCACGACTTGCAGGCTCACTTGCAGGATAAGTCGCAGCCAATCGATGCTTCGCAGTATCGCTACTCGACACATGTGTTGGAGTATCAGGCTTGGGATCAGGTGGCAAATGCTATCAATGGCTCGGTGCTTGATAAGGCAGAGTCGAAGGTTAAAGTTATCTTCGTTCCAACATACCTCAATCAGAATGACGGTATCTTCAATAAGAACTACTATGAGTTGCTCGTGGGTATGGATTTGACCATCTATCCTTCGTACTACGAGCCATGGGGATACACTCCACTCGAATCGGTTGCATTCTCGGTTCCTACAATCACCACCACATTGGCTGGCTTTGGTGTTTGGGCTGCGGAGCAGGAGCAGAACAATGGAGTAGTTGTGGTTGATCGCAACGATAACAATGCTGCTGAGGCTGCGGCTTCGGTTGCAGATGCTGTTCTTCGTTTCCTCGCCCTCTCGGATAAGGAGGTTGCTGCTGTTCGCAAAGCTGCATTCGAGATGTCGAAGAAGGCTCTTTGGGAGAACCTCTTCGCATACTATCAGAAGGCCTATGACTGCGCTATCGAGAGCTGTGTGGCTCGTACTAATCGTGCCGTTATGGGCGATGGTGGTGCTTCGCATGAGCAGATCAACTTTGTGCGTCAGCAGTTGTTTGTGGAGCGTCCTAATTGGCAGCGTGTAATGGTTGAAAAGGCTTTGCCTGCACGCTTGCGTCCGCTCGAAGAGTTGTCGCGCAACTTGTGGTGGAGTTGGACTCTCGGTGCTCGCGACTTGTTCGAGGCTATCGATAAGGAGTTGTGGATTGAGGTTGATCGCAACCCAATCGCATTGCTCGATAAGTTGTCTATGGAGCGTTTGGCAGAGCTCGAAAAGGATGTCGAGTTCCTCGCAAAGATGGATGCAGTATATACACAATTCCAAGAGTATATGAACGAGAAGCCAAATCCAAAGGCTCCGAAGATTGCTTACTTCTCGATGGAGTATGGTTTGCACCACTCGTTGAAGATCTATTCGGGCGGTCTTGGAATCTTGGCTGGTGACTATATCAAGGAGGCTTCGGATAGAAATACTCCGATGGTTGCCGTAGGTCTTCTCTATCGTTACGGATACTTCACCCAGCGTCTTTCGGCACAGGGTGCACAGGAGGCTACATACGAGGCTCAAAACTTCTTCAAGTTGCCAATCTTCCCTGTTCGTGAGGAGGATGGTTCGTGGGTAACTACCCAGGTGGCATTGCCGGGTCGTACTTTGAGCGCTCGCGTATGGTGCTGCCAGGTAGGTCGTACTCCTTTGTACTTGCTCGATGCCGACTACGAGGCTAACTTGGAGGAGGACCGTCAGGTTACTCACCACCTCTACGGTGGCGATTGGGAGAACCGCTTGAAGCAGGAGATTTTGCTCGGTGTCGGAGGTATCCGTGCCCTCGTAAAGATGGGTATCAAGCAGGAGGTTTACCACTGCAACGAGGGACACGCTGCATTCATCGGTGTTGAGCGCGTTCGCAACTTGATGTCGCGCAAGAAGCTCTCGTTCTCGGAGGCGTTGGAGGTTGTACGCTCGTCGTCGCTCTTTACAACACATACTCCGGTACCGGCAGGACACGACGCATTCCCAGAGTCGATGATTCGTCAGTATATGTCGCACTACCCAGATGCACTCGGCATCACTTGGGATCAGTATATCAACCTCGGAAAGGTTAATCCAAACGATCCAAACGAGCGTTTCTCGATGTCGGTACTCGCTTGTAACCTTTCGCAAGAGGTTAATGGTGTATCGTGGTTGCACGGTGAGGTGTCGAAGGATCTCCTTGGCAATATGTGGCCGGGATATTTCAAGAAGGAGTTGCACATTGGCTATGTAACCAATGGTGTTCACTTCCCGACTTGGACCGCATCGAATATGCGTCGTCTCTACTCGCGTTACTTCCCTAACGGATTTGAGGGACATACATACAATATCCCAGAGTGGCAGAAGGTATATAATATTCCGGATGAGGAGTTGTGGAACGAGCGTATGTTCCTCAAACAGCGACTCATCAAGACTATCAAGCGTCGCTATACCGACCCTTCGCAGGTGCGTATCGACCGCCCAAGCCAGATGGTACAGGTTGCAGACCGTATCAAGCCAGAGGTTCTTACTATTGGTTTTGCTCGTCGTTTCGCTACTTACAAGCGAGCATACCTCCTCTTCTCTAATTTGGAGCGTTTGTCGAAGATTGTAAACAACAAGGAGCGCCCTGTTCAGTTTATCTTTGCAGGTAAGGCTCACCCAGCAGATAAGCCGGGCCAGGATTTGATCAAGCGTATCGTTGAGGTATCGTTGATGCCTGAGTTTGTAGGTAAGATTATCTTCTTGCAGAACTACGATATGGAGTTGGCTCGCCGTATGGTTCAGGGTGTTGATGTTTGGTTGAATACACCAACCCGTCCTTTGGAGGCTTCGGGAACTTCGGGCGAGAAGTGTGTAATGAATGGTGTAATGCAGTTCTCGGTACTCGACGGATGGTGGGTTGAGGGCTACAAGGAGAATGGCGGTTGGGCTCTCCCTATGGAGCGCACATTCGCTGACCAGGGCCACCAGGACGAGCTCGATGCAGAGATGATATACACCACTATCGAGGAGCAGATTGTACCTAAGTACTACGCTCGCAACGAGAAGGGTATCCCAACCGATTGGGTAGCATCGGTTAAGAAGTGTATCTCGGATATTGCGTCGAACTTCACCACAAATCGTATGCTCATCGACTACGAGGAGCGCTTCTACTACAAGTTGGCACAGCGCAAGAAGGAGCTCGTGTCGAACAACTATCTCCTCGCTCGCGAGATTGCGGCTTGGAAGCGTAAGGTTTCGGCAGCTTGGGACAATGTTAAGATTCTCGACTCGCAGCGTGTACGCGTAGGTAATGAGTCGATGATGCTCGGTGAGAAGTACCACTTCGAGGTTAAGGTCGATGTTGCATCGCTTTCGGCTGAGGAGATTGGCGTTGAGTTGGTAGTAGCAAAGCAGATGGTTGGCCAGCAGGCTCCGGATGTTATTCTCACCGAGCAGTTGCAGGTTGTAAATGTCGAGGGCTCGCAGGTAACATACTCTCTCGACCTTACTCCAAACCGTACCGGTGCATTCGACATTGCATTGCGCGTATATCCAAAGAACGAGAACTTGCCATATCGTATGGACTTCGCCCTCGTAAAGTGGGCTTAAAATTGTTTTATAGGGCAGTTTCTGCGTTACGCTTCGGATGTTGAGTTGCTCACATAGGTTTACTATGCTGCGCACTCAACACCTCGCAAGCCTTGAAACTGCTCCTCTAAAAGCAATTTTAGATGGGGGAGTGGATTTGCCGACTTGCTTGGTGAAAAATAGCTCCAATATCCAAAATTGTTAAAGTTGGGTGGCTGGTTAAGGAGAAGGAAAAATCCCTAACGACTCTAACGCCCCTAACGACTCTAATAAGAAAAACATACATCAATACTGTTGGGCGCAGATCGCTCAGCAGTATTTGATGTATAAATAGCAGAAATAGATACAAATTCGTTTTATTTAGAGTAAAAAATCGTATAAAAACGGTTATTTTGTAAAATATTCGACTTTTACGGAACAATTAGCCGAAATTTTTATTAACTTTACAAGACGAGAATAAATTTTACAATAATATAGAGTTATGCCGGGATTAAAATTCGACAAACGAGAACTTGGTAACTTGGAGTATTCGTTGCAGCGAGAGATGTTGGCAACTGATCGTCGTGGCGGTTATATGAGTACTACCATTGTTGGTTGTAATACTCGCAAGTACCATGGTTTGATTGTTGCTCCGATAGATTCGAGCAACAATGCCTATGTGTTGCTTTCGTCGCTCGACGAAACTATCGTGCAGCACGACCAGTCTTTCAACTTGGCTTTACATCGCTTTCGTGGTGTGTATGAACCTCGCGGACACAAGTATGTTACCGACTTCGAATACACTCCGTGTCCGACTATCACCTATCGTGTCGGTGGAGTTATTCTTCGTAAGGAGATTCTTTGGATTCACAAGCGTACACAATTGATGATTCGCTATACGCTCGTGGATGCTCACTCCGAGACTACATTGCGTTTGCGCCCATTCCTTGCCTTCCGCAACAAACACGAATTGTCCAAGGCAAATATGTATGCCAATGTTCGTTCCTATCCGGTAACGAATGGAGTGAAGAACCGCCTCTATGATGGCTTCCCTTGGTTGCATATGCAGTTGTCGAAGGCTGATGCAAAGTTCATTCCTGCACCGGATTGGTACTACGACTTCGAGTATCAGAAGGAGTTGGAGCGTGGATACGAGGGCTACGAAGACCTCTTGACCACAGGCTACTTCGAGATGAATATCAAGAAGGGCGAGAGCATCATCTTCTCGGCTTCGGTGGATGAGATGCCTTCGGGCGAGGCTATCGTTGAGGCTTATGAAGCTTCGGTGGCTCGTCGTACTCACAAGATTGACTTCGAGAGTTGCTTGCACCACTCGGCTCGTCAATTTATCATCCGTCGTCCGGGCAATCGCACCGAGGTTATGTCTGGCTATCCTTGGTATGGCAAGGCAGGCCGTTCGGCCTTCATCTCGCTCCCTGGCTTGACATTGGAGCAGGGCTACAAGGAGGACTGTATGGATGTCCTCGACACGATGGTTGGCGATATGCACAATGGCGACTTTGCTGGCAAGGCTTCGGCAGAGGTTTCGGCAGATGCGCCGCTCTGGTTCTTCTGGACCTTGCAGCAGTTGGAGGAGCATATTGGCACACAAGCCATCTGGGAGAAGTATGGCGCAGCGATGAAGAGCATATTGACTGCATATCGTCGTGGCTTCTTTGGTGGATGCGTGGCAATGCACACCAATGGACTCATTTGGGCGGCTCGCGAGGGTATGGCATTGACTTGGATGGACTGTGTGATGAATGGTCAGCCGGTAACACCTCGTGCAGGCTATACCGTAGAGATAAATGCCTTGTGGTATAATGCCGTATCGTACGCTTTGGAGTTGGCAAAGAAGATGGGTGACAAGGAGTTTGAGAAGGAGTGGAAGACGCTCCCTGCTCAGATACAAAAGTCATTCGTCGATATGTTCTACCTCTCGGATGAGGGCTATCTTGCTGACTATGTCGATTCGCACGGTAAGGATACAGCAATTCGTTGCAATCAGATTGTGGCGTGTGGCTTGAAATATACGATGCTTGACGATGCGCAAACAGTGAATATCTTGATGGTTGTGCGTCAGCACCTGCTTACCCCTGCGGGTTTGCGCTCGTTGTCGCCACTTCACCCTATGTTCGAGTCTACCTACAAGGAGAACCCAATCGAGCAGGAGGCTGCTGCAACGAATGGAGCAGTTTGGGTATGGCCGTTGATGTTCTATGTAGAGTGCGCATTGCGTCTTGATGGCGCGCGCTTCCTTCCGCATGCAGAGGAGATGTTGGAGGCGTTCGACGATAACATCCAGACCTATTGTATAGGCTCTGTTGCAGAGTACTACGATGCAAATCCTCCGTTTGCTCCGCGAGGAGCGATCTCGCAGGCTTGGAGTGTTGCCGGAGTGCTCTACATAAAGCAACTTGTCGAGAGATACAAGGCAAAGGCAAAGTTTGCAACCAAGGCTGTTGCAAAGGCAACTTCTAAGAGTGCCACAAAGCGCACTACAAAGCGCCCTGCAACAAAAAAGAGTGTTAAGAAATAATAAAATAGAGATAGTATGAGGGTTTTAATGTTTGGCTGGGAGTTTCCTCCGCACATTGCGGGAGGACTCGGTACGGCCTGTTATGGAATGACCCGTGGATTGGCTCGTAACGATGTTGATGTTACATTCGTTATGCCTCGTGCTTCGGGCGATGAGGATGAGCGCTTTATCAAGGTGGTGAATGCCAGCGATGTCGAGACTGTATTCGGCAAGGTTAGTTCCGATTGCGCTGACATTATCGACAAGATGTCGTTCATTCATGTAGATTCCAATCTCGTGCCTTACCTTTCACCCGAGGATTACGAAACTTATCACGATGAGTTCGTAAAGAGCGGAGAGAGACGCTGGGAGACAAGCGACTTGTGGAGTCAGCGCTACACCTTCTCGGGTAAGTATGGCGCAAACCTTATGGAGGAGGTTGCTCGTTATGCTATTGTTGCAGCGCAGGTTGCGAAGGACTTGGAGGGACAGTTCGATGTGATTCACGCACACGACTGGCTCACCTACTACGCAGGTATTGCTGCAAAGCGTGTGTCGGGCAAGCCACTTGTCGTGCACATGCACGCTACATCGTTTGACCGTTCGTCGAGCGATAATATCGATACTCGTGTCTATGAGATTGAGCGTACCGGTATGGCGGCTGCCGACCGAGTAATTGCGGTGTCGAATTTGACTCGTAATATCTGTATTGAGAAGTATAATATTCCGGCCGAAAAGGTTGTTACCGTGCACAATGCAGTGCGTTTTGCCGAGAATGAGTCTGAACTGCCTGAGCGTGGTGTAACCGATAAGATTGTAACCTTCCTCGGTCGTATCACCTTCCAGAAGGGTCCAGACTACTTTGTAGAGGCGGCTGCAAAGGTGCTGAAACGAGTTCCGAATGTGCGTTTCGTAATGGCAGGCTCGGGCGATATGATGAACCATGTAATTCGTCGTGTAGCTCGCCTTGGCATTGCCGACCGCTTCCACTTCACAGGCTTCTTGAAGGGCGACGATGTTCATAAGATGTTCCAGTTGTCGGATGTATATATCATGCCATCGGTATCGGAGCCGTTCGGTATCTCGCCATTGGAGGCTATGCGCGCGAATGTTCCTTCGATTATCTCGAAGCAGTCGGGTGTAGCCGAGGTTTTGGATTATGCCGTTAAGGTCGACTATTGGGATGTCGATGCTATGGCAGATGCAATCTATGGCTTGATTACCTACCCTGCACTTTCGAAGATGTTTGCCCAGAAGGGCTTGGAGGAGGTTACTAACCTCAAATGGAACGATGCTGCAAAGAAGGTTAAGCAGGTCTACGAAGATGCTATTGCGTCAATGAAATAAACGGAAAAAGAAAAACAAAAAAATACAAAAAAATATGAAAACAGTTTGTTTATATTTTCAGGTACATCAGCCTTGGCGATTGAAGACCTACCGCTTTTTCCACATCGGTAAGGACCATAACTACCTCGACGATTTGACCAACCGTGCAATTATGTTGAAGATTGCTCGTGAGTGCTATTTGCCAATGAACGCTCTCCTCTTGAAACTTATCAAGGAGAATAAGGGTGCATTCCGTGTAACATTCTCGCTCACAGGAAGTGTTGTTGAGCAGTTCAAGGCTTATGCTCCGGAGGTGTTGGATTCGTTCCGTGCCTTAGTTGATACAGGGTGTGTAGAGTTATTGGCAGAGACCTACTCGCACTCGTTGGCAGCCCTCTCTTCGAAGGAGGATTTCAAGGAGCAGGTTAAGAAACATACCGCAATGTTGAAGGAGGAATTTGGTGTTAAGCCAAAGGCTTTCCGCAATACAGAGCTTATCTACTCTGACGAGATTGGCGAGGCAGTTGGCGAACTCGGTTTTAAGACAATGTTGGCAGAGGGTGCAAAGCATATCCTTGGTTGGAAGTCGCCAGACTTCGTTTATGCAGGTGCAGCAGACCAGAGCCTTCGTCTTTTGCTCCGCAACTACAAGTTGTCAGACGATATCGCATTCCGCTTCTCAAATCAGGGTTGGGATGAGTACCCACTCACAGCCGACAAGTATGCTGCTTGGCTTTCGGAGTCGGAGGGTGAGGTTCTAAACCTCTTTATGGACTACGAGACCTTTGGTGAGCACCAGAAGGCTTCGACCGGTATCTTCGACTTTGTGAAGAACCTCCCAGCAGCAATCTTGAAGCGTGGCGATTTGAAGTTCTCGACTGTTTCGGAGGCCGCTGCCGAGCACCAGCCTGTTGCAGTTCTCCACTGCCCTCATGTTATGTCGTGGGCTGACGAGGAGCGCGATATCACCGCTTGGCTTGGTAACGACTTGCAGAATGAGGCCTTCTCGAAGCTCTACGCAATGAAGGATAAGGTGCGCTCATTGAAGAGCAAGGATTTCGAGTATGTATGGAACTTCATGCAGACTTCGGATCACTTCTACTATATGGCAACCAAGTGGCTTTCAGATGGTGATGTTCACTCCTACTTCAACCCTTATGGTTCGTCATACGAGGCGTTCATCAACTATATGAATGTGTTGTCGGACTTCCAGATTGAGGTGGAGAAGGCTCTTGCGGCTAAGAAATCAAGTCGTGCTAAAAAGTAGAAATTGTTTTTAAGGGGCATTTGCTTCCTTGTCTTCAAAAAATGAGATGGTTACATACGCCTAGTATGCGCCCATCTCATTTTTCTTGACAGCGTTGCAACTACCTCCTTAAAATCCAATTTGAAGTTGTGGAAAGCTTGCGCCTTCTGACAAGAAATTTAGAAATCAAGTTAGAGTCGTCAGGGGCGTTAGTGTCGTTAGAGAGGAAAATTAAAATATCTCTCAACTCTCAACTCTCAACTCTCCGTTATTAACTATTTGTTCAGCTCCTCTATCGCCCCCATTACCGTTTTGTCGATAGGGTAGATAAAGTAGTAGAAGGCGTTATCTTCGAGGTCGGAGTTGCGCGATATGTAGGCACGGAGCTGCGCCTCCATAATGCTGCGTGAGCGATTTATCTCCTTCCAATTTGGCTTTACGCCCTGTTTCTCTGCATAGCGTACAAAACCGTTGAACATCTCATCATCGCCATCGAGCAGAGCCTTCAACTCGGCAATACTCTTTGTACTCTCCAATGCTTTGCGATGGCGGTCTGAGTAGTCGATTGTGTAGCGATATAGGATATTGCGACCTGCCACCTCCGAGAAATACTTGGTTACATTGAGTGTGTCGAGCGGTACAAAAATATCGGGCATAATGCCACCTCCACCATATACCACCTTGCCCTTAGGAGTAGTATAGCGCAACGAATCGGCAAAGTGGATGCTATCTGCCGAGAAGAACTCGTTGCGTTTGAAGCGGTCTATAAGGTCGTGTTCGTACTTTTCGCCATCGCCTGCGGTGTAAGGTTTTTGTATTGAACGACCTGTTGGCGTGTAGTAACGAGCAACGGTAAGACGCAGTGCAGAGCCGTCATCGAAAGGTGTCTGGGCTTGCACCAAGCCTTTGCCGAAGGAGCGACGACCGATGATGGTTGCTCGATCATTATCCTGCAATGCTCCCGCTAAAATCTCGCTCGAAGAGGCGCTTGCCTCATCAATCAAGACCACCACTTTGAGGTCAGTCGAGCCACCTCTGCCATCGCTGTATTGGCGTAACTGTTTGCCATTTCTATCCTCGGTATAGACAATCAACGAACCTGTCGGCAAGAACTCGTTAGCGATAAGAATTGCCTGGTCGAGGAAGCCACCGGAGTTGCCTCGCAGGTCGAAAATCAGCGAGGTCATACCCTGTGTGCGCAACGATGCGAGAGCCTTCTTAATCTCAGCAAACGAGGTGCGAGCAAATTGCGAGAGTTTTATAAAACCGATGTTGTTGGTCAGCATCAACGACGCCTCCACGCTATGCAGAGGTATGGCGTCGCGTGTAACAACAATATCGACTAAATCTTTGATGTCTTTGCGCTCGATGGAGAGTTTTACCTGTGTGCCACGAGGACCACGCAGACGCTTCATAACCGAAATCTGCGACATTTTTTGTCCTGCAATGAGCGTGTCATTGACTTTTATGATGCGGTCGCCACCTTGCACACCCGCCTTGCGACTTGGTCCCGACGGGATGACATTTAGGACAATAACCGTATCAGTTGCCATATTGAAGACTACGCCAATGCCGTCGAACTCTCCTTTGAGAGGCTCCTCTGCCTCCTCAAATTGCTTTGGCGGAAGATATACCGAGTGTGGGTCCAACTTGTGGAGAATGGCAGGAATGGCTAACTCTGCCAACGAGTCGCGCGATATGGAATCGACATACTCACGCTCAATCATCGTGAGTACTCGTGACAACTTGTCGTTGTTGGAGTCGTAGTTGTTGAGATATACACGCACTTGATTATTAGTAAGTTGTTTGCCTGAATATACTCCGGCAAACCAACCCACGAATAGTATTAAAAGTAGAACAATCGTTCTTAAAAAGTGCTTATATACCCCTTTCATAATCTTTTTGGCGCAATCTCTCAATTCTCAACTTTTCGCTTTCTCTTGTCTTTCGTTAAACTTTACAATATTCCCCTTTATCGCCTTTGGCGACCAAGTCCCCTCCTCGGAGGGGATTTAGGGGTGGGTAGATTTGTAAATGCGGTGGTAACACCGCAAGAAAAATAAGCCACCGAAAAGCTTTAGCCTACAAATTTAGTTATTACTTATTTTTAAATGTATATGCAAGACCTACGCCAAGCACGGTCTGTGTCTGAATCTTGGCATTCTGCGCCTTGTTGTAGTAGAGTTGGAAGTAGAACTGAGTCGAGAAGTACTTTGTCGCCTTGATGTCGATAGTGTTCTCCCAACGAACAGTAGGAGCAATGCTCTCGTACTCAATACCCGTCTTATGGCTTGCCTGCTGCTGTGCAACCTGGTTGATCCAACCATAGAATGAATAGAGAGTGGTGCGGTAGCGGAAGATGCCCTTCTTGCCGAATGTCTTATCGAAGTCGATCTGAATCGAAGAACCACCCTCGTAACGCTGATTGTGGTTGTGGAGTGTCAAACCGTATACGAATGGTTTGTTGTAGAAGTTGTTCATTGACTTGTCGAGTGAATTGTTCTCTTTTGCAGCGTTGTAATCGGCGTAAGTTGGGTATATAGCACGCAAATCGGCAAGACCATTGTCCTCAACTCCATAGTAGAAGGCACGAACAGTCTCGTTTGTTACATAAGTGGCATTCATAGAGAGAGGTGCAATGTTAATCTTGATAGGGAACTTTGCATTTTGACAAACATAAGTCACACCAATCGAGGCAATCAAGTATGCCGGAGCAAAGCCTGCGCTGGTGAGCTTTCTTGTGTTCTTGTCGGTGCTATCCCAACCATGTGCAAATTGCGAACGGAGCGAGAGGGTACCTCCAACATTCCAACTCTTCGAGATAACATAAGCCGGTGAGGTCTGGATAAACCACTCGTCTTGGCTCTTCGATACAGTGCTTGCACCCTCTTCATTGGTGAAGTTGTAGGCATAGCCTAACTTACCCGTTACCTTCGTTCCGATAGTGAACTTATCCTTTGTGTAGGTGTGGGTAAAGAGAACATTTCCGATACCGGTGAGTGAGTTGGTGTTACCATTTACAGACAACCACTTGTCGTTGAAGTGTGCTAACGAACCATTCAAAGTGGCGTTGAACTCTATGGTGTTGCGCTCCTTGCGGAGAGCCGCCTTCTCGGCTTTGAGCTGAGCCTCGCTCTTGAATGTTGGTGCGGCCTTTTCGGTCTTTACCTCGTTGGCAAAGGTTACCTGCTCCTGTGGGGTAGCAGACTCCACGGTTGCTTGTGCATTAGCGATACTTGTGCATGCTGCAATGACTGCAAAAAGTGTAAAAAATCTCTTCATAATCGTATATTTTACTATTTGTTGCGATTTTTGATAGACAAATATACAATAAATATCGTAAATTCTTTATATATTTGTAGAAAGTTGTGAATAAAAACGAAATGAAATAATTATAAAAGCTATGAAATCAGATATTGAGATTGCTCGTTCGGTGAAATTGAAGAACATCCGCGAGATTGCTGCCAAGGTGGGTTTTCCCGAGGATGAGGTATTTAACTACGGCAAGCATATTGCCAAAATTCCGTACAAACTTATTGACGATAAGAAGGTGAAGAAGAGCCACCTTATCCTCGTTACAGCTATCACCGCAACCAAGGCGGGCGTCGGTAAAACTACCGTAAGTATCGGCTTGGGTATGGGTTTGAACCATATCGGCAAACGAGCTATGATTGCTCTGCGTGAGCCGTCGCTCGGACCTTGCTTCGGTATGAAGGGTGGCGCGACAGGTGGCGGTTATACGCAGGTGTTGCCATCGGAGGATATCAACCTACACTTTACGGGCGACTTCCACGCCGTAACCTCGGCAAACAACCTTATCGCAGCGTTGCTCGACAACTACCTCTACCACAATCGCTCGAAGCAGGTGGGCTTGAAGAAGGTTATGTGGCGTCGAGTGCTCGATATCAACGACCGCTCGTTGCGTAATATCGTATCAGGTCTTGGTGGCTCGGTAAATGGTATTCCAACCGAAACAGGCTTCGATATTACCCCAGCATCGGAGATTATGGCAATCTTGTGCCTTGCTCGCAATATCGACGACTTGTATACCCGCATCGGTCGCATTGTGTTGGGTGTGCGCTACGACGATACTCCATTTACCGTTGAGGATCTGGGTGTTACGGGTGCGGTTGTGGCGTTGTTGAAGGACGCTATCAACCCTAACCTCGTGCAGACTACCGAGCATCACCCTGTAATTGTCCACGGCGGACCATTTGCGAATATCGCTCACGGCTGTAACTCGGTTATTGCTACCCGTATGGCTATGTCGTGGTCAGACTATACAGTTACCGAGGCTGGCTTCGGTGCTGACCTTGGTGCGGAGAAGTTTTTTGATATCAAGTGCCGTCAGGCGGGTTTGAAGCCCGATTTGACAGTCTTGGTAGCTTCGACTTTGGCGTTGAAGATGCACGGTGGCGTGGATGAGAAGGAGATTAAGTTGCCAAATGCTGAGGGCTTGAAGAAGGGCTTTGCTAACCTCGACCGCCATATTGCTAACTTGCAGAAGTTTGGACAGACCGTTTTGGTATGTTTCAACCGCTTTGCAAGCGATACCGACGAGGAGATTGCTCTCGTTATGGAGCATTGTGCCGAGAAGGGTGTCCGTTGCGTAATCAACAACGCCTATATGGAGGGCAGTGCAGGAGCGAAAGAGTTGGCAGAGGCGGCAGTTGAGCTTATCGAGAATCAGCCATCGGCACCACTCCAATATGCCTACGACCTCGAAGATAGCATAATGACCAAGATTGAGAAGGTTGCCAAGAAGATTTATGGTGCCGGCTCCGTTGAGTTTAGTTTGAAGGCGCAGAAGGAGATTGCATTGCTCGAAAAGTGGGGCCTGGGTAACCTACCTGTCTGCATTGCCAAGACTCAATACTCATTCAGTGGCGATGCTAAGCAGTATGGTAGCGTTGAGGGCTTTACTCTCAAAATCAAGGATATCGAACTCAATGCAGGTAGTGGCTTTGTCGTAGTCCTCGCCGGTGATATTATGCGTATGCCTGGTCTTAGCAAGACTCCGCAAGCGGTGAATATTCGACTTGCCGAGGATGGAAATGTCGAAGGCCTTGTCTAAAATCGTTCTGATTGGTAAATTTTGCACGAGTGCGTCGGACTCCAAATTCCTCACATAGGCTTACTATGCTGCGGATTTGTCGCCTTGCATCGCTCAAAATTTCCTCAATCATTGACGATTTTAGGAGGTTGTGGGTATTAGGAATTTTTAATTCTCAATTCTCAATTTTCAATTCTCAATTATAAACGAAGTTTATTATGAAGTACTTTGGAGCCCATGTAAGTGCTGCGGGTGGAGTCGAAAATGCTCCGCACAACGCCAAGGCGATAGGAGCAACCGCCTTTGCTCTCTTTACTAAGAATCAGCGTCAGTGGATAGCCCCTGCGCTTACGGAGGAGCAGTGTGAGCGCTTCAAGGCGGCTTGTGCGGAGTGCGGCTACTCGGCAAAGCAGATTTTGCCACACGACTCGTATCTCATCAACCTCGGACACCCCGAGCGTGAGGGGTTGGAGAAGTCGCGCGAGTCCTTCTTCGAGGAGATGAAGCGTTGTGAGTTGCTTGGCTTGGATAGGTTGAACTTCCACCCTGGCAGCCACCTCGGCAAAATCACCTCGTTGATGTCGCTCGACCGCATCGCAGAGTCGATAAATATGGCTCTCGACCGCACTTCGGGCGTAACTGCCGTTATCGAGAACACGGCAGGACAGGGCTCGAACCTCGGTTTTGCGTGGGAGCATATCGCTCATATTATAGATAAGGTGGAGGATAAGTCGAGAGTTGGCTTTTGTATCGACACCTGCCACACCTTCGCTGCGGGCTATGACCTTTCGAGCACGGATGCTTGTGAAAAGACCTTTGCGCAGGTGGATAGTATAGTGGGGCTGAAATACCTTTATGGTATGCACCTCAACGATGCGTTGAAACCACTCGGCTCACATGTGGATAGACACGCCTCGTTGGGCGAGGGCTTTATCGGTTGGGACTGCTTCCGATTTATAGCACAATCGCCTATCTTCGAGGAGATACCTTTGACGCTCGAAACCCCTAACGAGGAGATTTGGGCACAAGAGATTGCCCAACTTAAAAGCTTTGCAAACGAAAAATAACCTAAAACCTAATAAAACTAAACTACTATGGAACTTCCTTTTGCAGAATCTTGGCGAATCAAGATGGTTGAGCCAATCAAGAAGAGTACTCGCGAGGAGCGCGAGCAGTGGATGAAAGAGGCAGACTATAACCTCTTCCAACTCCGTTCAGAGCAGGTTTATATCGACTGCTTGACCGACTCGGGTACGGGTGCAATGAGCGACCGCCAGTGGGCAGCCGTGATGATGGGCGATGAGAGCTATGCCGGCTCGTCGTCGTTCTTCCACTTGAAAGAAACAATCAATAAAATTACCGGTTTCGAGTATGTTATCCCTACTCACCAGGGTCGTGCTGCCGAGAATGTATTGTTCTCGCACCTTGTAAAGGCAGGCTCGATTGTTCCGGGTAACTCGCATTTTGACACCACTAAGGGCCATATCGAGAGCCGTAAGGCTACTGCCCTCGACTGCACTATCGACGAGGCTAAGGATACTCAGCTCGAAATACCTTTCAAGGGTAATGTCGACCCTAAGAAGTTGGAGAAGGCGTTGGCAGAGCACCACGAGAATGTGCCGTTTATCATCGTAACCATTACCAACAACACCGCAGGTGGTCAGCCCGTTTCGATGCAGAACTTGCGTGAGGTGCGTGCTATTGCCGACAAGTATGGCAAGCGCGTAGTTCTCGACTCGGCTCGCTTTGCCGAGAATGCATACTTTATCAAGACTCGTGAGGAGGGCTATGCCGACAAGACTATCAAGGAGATTGCCTTGGAGATGTTCTCTCTCGCTGACGGTATGACAATGTCGGCAAAGAAGGACGGTATCGTAAATATGGGTGGCTTTATCGCAACTCGCCACGAGGATTGGTACGAGGGTGCAAAGCGCTTCTGTATCCCATTCGAGGGCTACCTCACATACGGAGGTATGAATGGTCGTGATATGGAGGCTCTGGCTGTTGGTCTCGACGAGAATACCGAGTTCGACAACCTCGAAACCCGTATCCACCAGGTTGAGTTCCTTGCAGGCTTGCTCGATGAGTATGGAATTCCATATCAGCGTCCTGTGGGTGGTCACGCTATCTTCGTAGATGCCGACAAGGTGCTTACTAAGGTACCAAAGGAGGAGTTCCCTGCACAGACTCTCGCTATCGAATTGTACCTCGAAGCAGGTGTTCGTGGTTGCGAGATTGGTTATATCCTTGCTGACCGTGACCCTGTAACCCGTGAGAACCGTTTCGGAGGTCTCGACCTTCTCCGTCTTTGCATTGCTCGTCGTGTCTATACCGACAACCATATGCGAGTAATTGCTGCTGCATTAAAGAATGTATATGACCGTCGCAACGAGATTACCCGTGGTGTGGAGATTGTTTGGGAGACCGAATTAATGAGACATTTCACGGTGAAATTGAGAAGACTCTAATAATCAAATAAATAAGTCGAGCAAATTTGCTCGACTTATTTGTTTCTTTCCGCTGACAAGAGTCCGCAGGCGGCCTTGATATCTTCGCCACGCGAGGCTCTAATCGTTGTCATAATGCCTCGTTGGGTGAGTGCATCTCGAAAAGCTATCATCTTCTCGTCGGAAGGGGAGAAGTATGGCGAATCGGGAATTTTGTGAAATCGAATAAGGTTTATGCGACACTTGATACCATCGAGCAATCGGCACAACTCCTTGATGTGTCGTGGCGAGTCGTTCAAACCGCTCATCACGATATACTCGAACGATACTCGGCGTTGGTGCGTAAAGTCGTACTCTCGCAGAATATCGGCAATCTGGCGAATAGGGTAGGCTCGCTCGATAGGCATAATAGCCTCACGCTCCTCGTGGAATGGATTGTGGAGCGAAATGGCAAGATGCACCTGTGTCGAATCGAGGAAACGGCGCAACTCCTTCGCTACGCCCGCAGTCGAGAGTGTAATGCGTGTTGGCGACCAGCCAAAACCCCACTCCGAAGTGAGAATTTCGAGCGCACGAAGGACATTCTCCATATTGTCCAACGGCTCGCCCATACCCATAAATACCACATTTGTAAGCTTCTCACGCTCGGGCAACGATGCTATCTGATTGAGTATGTCGCAGGTCGAAAGCGAGTGCTTCAAACCGAGTCGTGCCGTAGCGCAGAACTTGCAACCCATACGGCAACCTGCCTGCGACGAAACGCAGAGTGTAGCTCGCTCACGGTCAGGGATATAAGCCGACTCTACAAACTCATTTTCGGCAGTGCGGTAGAGATACTTTTTTGTGCCGTCGGCCGACTCATCGGCTCGTTCCGGAGCATGTAATCCAAGCTCAAATTTTTCGCTCAAAGCAGCACGGGCAACCTTCGATAGATTGGTCATCTCGTCAATGGAGCGCACCCCTTTGCGGTAGAGCCAATCGGCAATCTGCTTCGCCACAAAACGCGGCAACTGCAATTCGGTACACACCGCTTGCAACTCCGTTAAAGTTTTGCCATATAGCGCATCTCTTCTCATTTCGCACTTAATTTGATGCAAAAATAGAGAAAAAATTATCATTTGGTGTGATTATTTGAAAAATAATGTCTATATTTGTGGTTGATTAGGAGCGGAGCGTAAATCTCTCCTATGATTTGTCGAAAAATATTAAAAAATTAAACAATAATGGAGATTAAGAAAAACCCCAAAGTAGATGTTCAGAACAAGCGTGTTTTGTTGCTCGAAATTGGTTTGGCATTGGCGTTGCTCGTAGTTATTGGCGCATTCCTTTATACTCCTCGTGAGTATCAGATTGAGCAGATTGAGCAGGTTGCCGCAGTTGTTGAGGAGGAGATTACCGAGATTACTCGTCAGGACCAAAAGCCACCAGAGCCTCCAAAGCGTACCGAAATTACCGTTATCACTGACATTCTCAATATTGTGACTAACGATGAGAAGATTGAGACAAGTGTCGATTTCGCAGAGTTTGCCGAGGATGTTGAGATTATTCAGCAGGTTGCAGTTGAGGACGAGAACCTCGAAGATGATCAGCCGTTCGTAAAGGTAGAGCAGATGCCTTCGTTTATGGGTGGTGATTTGATGACCTTCCGTAATTGGGTACAGTCAAAGGTGCGTTATCCACAGATTGCACAGGAGAACAATATTTCGGGTCGTGTACTTTTGATGTTCGTCATCGAGCGTGATGGTACGCTTACCAATATTCAGGTTTTGCAGACTCCTGATAGTTCGCTCTCTGACGAGGCTATCCGTATTCTTAAAACCTCTCCAAAGTGGACTCCTGGTAAGCAGCGTAATCAGTCGGTGCGTGTTAAGTATACACTCCCTATTGATTTCCGCATCCAGAACTAAATCCATTTGATGGGCGATTTCTGCGTTACGCTCACTTTTTAATTGCTCACATACGCCAAGTATGCTCCGCATTAAAAAGTTTCGCAAGCCTTGAAATCCCCTCATCAACTGAATTTAGTAGAGTGTTTTGTAAAACAATTTATAATGCACTTTTAGTGGGGAGGGGTAAAGAGAGATGAAAATCCTCTCATCAACTGAATTTAGTAGAGTAGTAAAAAAGCCAATGGCTAATGGCTAATGGCTAAAAGCTAAAAAGCCGGGCTGTAACGCTCGGCTTTTGTTAAAAGAAGAATATGTCAGAACAGAAAACAGATAAAAAAGATAAGAGTATTGTTGTTGAGGTAGAGCGCGAGGAGCGAGCAGTCTTGGTGGCGGTAATTCGTGATAATCAGGAGCCACGCCAGGCGGAGGAGTTCCTCGATGAGTTGGAGTTCCTTGCCGAGACCGCCTCTATCAAGACCGAGCGTCGTTTCACTCAGCGCCTATCGCAACCCTCGTCGCGCATCTATGTAGGTCCGGGTAAGCTCGAAGAGATTGCAGCCTACTGCGAGGAGAACGAGATAAATGTTGCGATTTTCGATGACGAACTCTCGCCATCGCAAACCCGAAATATCGAGGCTGCGATGCCGTGCCGAGTTATCGACCGCACACGCCTTATCCTCGACATCTTCCGTCAGCGTGCACAGACTGCTTACGCCAAGACGCAGGTGGAACTTGCTCAGTGCGAGTATATGTTGCCTCGCTTGGCTGGTTTGTGGACCCACCTCGAACGCCAGCGAGGAGGTACGGGAACGCGTGGTGGTGCCGGTGAGCGCGAGATTGAGACCGACCGCCGTATCGTGCGTAACCGTATTACCAAATTGAAGGAGGACCTCAAAAAGATTGACAAGCAGATGGCGGTACAGCGCTCCAACCGTGGCGGTATGGTGCGTGTGTCGTTGGTGGGATATACCAATGTCGGCAAATCGACCTTGATGAATCTCATATCGAAGAGCGAGGTCTTTGCCGAGAATAAACTCTTTGCTACACTTGATACTACGGTGCGCAAGGTTGTGTTCGATAACCTTCCATTCCTCTTGTCGGATACCGTAGGTTTTATTCGCAAGTTGCCTACTGAGCTTATCGAGTCGTTCAAATCGACCCTCGACGAGGTGCGTGAGGCCGATTTGCTTATCCATGTGGTCGATATCTCGCACCCTCAATTCGAGGAGCAGATTGATGTGGTGAAGCAGACCTTGCAGGATATTGGCGCAGGCGAGAAGCCTGTCTACTTGGTATTCAACAAGATTGACGCCTACACCTACACCCCGAAGGAGGAGGATGACCTCACCCCTGCAACCAAGGAGAATCGTTCGCTCGACGACTTGCGCCAGAGTTGGTTTGCGAAGCAAAATACACCTTGCATCTTCATCTCGGCAGCCGAGCGTACAAATATCGAGAAGTTCCGCACCGACCTCTACGGTATGGTGCGCGAAATTCACTGCGGTCGCTATCCGTTCAACAATTTCTTGTATTAACCTTTTATAAATATATATAGGTATGCTACACATTTTAGACAAGCAGAACTCAATCGTAAACAAGTATCTCGCCGAGTTGCGCGATGTAAATGTACAGAAGGATTCGATGCGTTTCCGTCGTAACTTGGAGCGTATTGGCGAAATTTCGGCTTACGAGTTGTCGAAAACGCTGAACTATGCGCCACAAAAGGTGCAGACTCCTCTTGCTGAGGCTGAGGTGCAGTGCATTGGCGACAATGTGGTGGTTGCGACCATTCTTCGTGCGGGCTTGCCACTCCATCAGGGCTTGCTCAACTACTTTGACGATGCGGAAAATGCCTTTGTGTCGGCATACCGCAAATATACCAATGAGAGCGAGTTCGAGATTAAGGTCGAGTATATCGCTTGCCCATCGTTGGAGGGTAAAACGCTAATTTTATGTGACCCTATGCTTGCTTCGGGAGCATCTATGGTTGCAGCGTATGAGACTCTCGTTGCTCACGGTGGCAAACCGGCGCACACCCACCTTGTGTCTGTTCTTGGCTGTACCGAGGGTGTAGATTATGTCTTGGAGCACACCAATTCAGCCGATGTCGATTTGTGGGTGGCTACCGTCGATCCCGTTCTTAACCCACACAAGTATATCGTTCCCGGTCTGGGCGATGCGGGGGATTTGTGTTACGGCTCCAAACTGTAAAAAAAACATTTTAAGGGAAAAATTGCTTCCTTGTCTTCGAAAAATGAGATGGTTACATACGCTTTGTATGCGCCCATCTCATTTCTCTTTGACGGCGTTGCACTTTCCTCCTTAAAATGTTTTTTTGTGGTTGTGGGGGGCTATGCTGCGCTCTCGCTTCCTTGTTTGGCGCAAAATTTCCACCACCATCGACGATTTTTTTAGGGATAATAGGGAATTGTTCCCTAAACTCCCTAAATTCTCTCAACTCCTAACTCTCAACTCCCTTCTGCATATCTCCTGCATATATGCTAAAATCCTTACAATTTGTTCACAATTTATTAAAAAAACTCAAAAAATATTTGCAAAAACCAAATTCAAAATATAAATTTGCATTAACGAAACGGGATAAAAGCCGTTTTTTGTATTTTTCGGAGAAGTAACAAAACTTACATTTTTTAACTAAATTTTTATTTTTAATTTCAAATTCTTACAATTATGAAGAAGATTTTTACACTTATGTGGGCGATTGTGTGCGCTGCGCTTACAGTCGTATCGTGTACCACTGATGGTCCGGCAGACGAACCTCAGGGTCCAACTTACACATCAACGATCACCATTACCGGTGCTCCTGAGGCTAACCTCGCTCCTGAGGCTGGCGAACTCTCGTTGGGTTACACTATCGAGAACCCAACTTTGACCGACGCTCTCAATGTAACCACTGAGGCTACTTGGGTTAAGGCAGATGTTACCGAGACTGCTGTTATCCTCACTTATGAGGCTAACACTGACGCTCCTGGAATGGAGCCTCGTAAGGCTGTCATCAAGTTTGCTTACAATGGTGCTGAGGATAAGTTCGTAACTTTGACACAGAATACTGAGGCAGCTGTATTCGCTATGGAGTACTCAAATGTTACTTGCAACACTGCAAACTATGTTTGTACCCCAGCTGACGGCGAGATGCTCTACTTCATGCAAAATGTAGCAGAACTTCCAACTCAGGGTGAAACTCCACTGGAGAAGATGCAGAGTTTGCTCCCATTGCTCCTTGAAAACAATATGATTGCGGCAGAGCCTGATTATTACTATACATTCAAGGGCTCGAATGCCGAAATGCCGGGTGAGGCTTATAGATATTCGGCTGAGCAGGAGTTTGAAATCTATGTTGTAGGTATTAAGATTACAGAGACTGTTGAGGCGGAGGGTATGGTATTTGCCACTGCTGCTGAGTTGGCAACTCCTGTTCATGTGTTCAAGGTTCCATTCTTGCCTTATCCATCGCTCACAATTGCTGAGGCTGACTTGAACAAGACTGTTGCTGCTACTGCAGGTGAGGTAACTATCGACTGCGCTATCGAGAACCCAGTTGAGGGTACTGAGCTTTTGGTTGAGACTGAGGCTGCTTGGGTTACTCCATCGTATGCTGATGGTAAGTTGACTTTGGCTTATGAGGCTAACACTGCTGCTGTTGCTCGTCGTGCTAAGATCGCTGTTAGCTACGGCTGGTACACTAACCCTACCGAGATTACTCTCGTTCAGGAGAAGGATGCTACTGCAACTGCTGTAACTTTGAATATCACTGTTAAGGGTACTCAGTTCAATGGTATCTTGGTTGATGTCGTTCCATCTGACGACAACGTAACTTACGCTTTGAACCACACTGCTCCTGAGAAGGATTGGGAGACTGGCGCTGAGCTTCCTATTGACTGGATGGGCAAGGCAGAGAGCCTCCTCTCTTATGTTGGTAACGAGACATTCCACAAGGGTACTTTGACTAACTACCTCATTAAGACTAATGTAGGAAACTACGATTGGGATGGCTATGATTACTATGTATATGCAATTCCAGTAGAGGCTACTTCAGAGGAGACTACCGACTATTGGGGCAAACCTAAGACTGTATGGACTGTTAGCCAGATCCTCGGTGAGGCTGCTGTATCGGAGAAGGTAACTATCGATGTAAGCAATATGCCTAAGCTCGAGTGGGATTTGACTAAGAATCCGGAACTTGTTTGGAGCAGTACCAACAACCGTTACGACCTCGAAGTTGTTGAAGGCTCGACCGTAGTTCTCCACTACATCCTTACTAATCCGGTTGAGGGTGCATCTGTTAAGTTGAATGGTTCGTTCTACGATAGCTACAATGTAGTTGATGGCGAGCCAGTAATCGACAATGCTGCTGGTACTATCACCTTCAAGATCGACAAGTTCGACACCGCACAGAACCACCACTATGTAAGCCCAGGCTTCAAGTACACCAACGAGACTGACGATATGTGGGGTGTCACAACTCCAAGCTTGCGTTTGACTCAGGTTGCTGCTCCGGCTCCTGCTCCTGCAGAGAAGTTCTCGAAGATTGAGAAGGTTGAGAATTTGACAGCAGGTGAGTACTATGCTGGTGGTTACCTCGCATCTTACGATTACAATGGTTCTATTCTCGATTGGTCTGCAAATCCATACCACTTGATTAACGGTATTTCGACAGATTTGTACACTACTCCTTATGCTTACACCGGTGGTGACTTGGTAATTAAGGATGGTGAGACCTATACAGCAAAGATTGTTACCCTCGAGGCTGTTGAGGGTGCGGCTAATACTTACTATGTAAAGGTTGGTGAAGATTACCTCACTTCGACTCAGGCTGCTAACCGTAAGCTTGGTCAGACTTCGACTCCATCTGAGTGGGTTGCTTCGAACAACGCAAACGGTGGTATCTCGTTGAAGCATGTTGAGACTGGTGTATATTTGGGTACTGCTGGTGCTACAAGCAAGTTGTGCCGTTCGTACACAGGCGAGAGCACTTTGAAATATGGTTTGGTATTCTTCAAGGAGAACAATAAAGAGTAAATCATATTAGTTGATATTTCGCCCGACTGCTCGTAACGAGTGGTCGGGCTTTTTTTTGTGCGATAGGGGTAATAGGGGCGATAGGGTGTTACTGGGGGCGCACCTTCGGTGCTTTACTGGGGATTACTGGGGTTTATTGGGGGCACCCCAGTAAAACGAGCAGAGCGAGTGCCCCTCGTAAAGCGAGCTTTGCGAGTGTCCCCAGTAAAGCGTAGCGTCCCCCGTTAAGGGTGTAGCCCGCCCCCAGAAAAGCGCACCGCCCCCATAAAGGGCGCAACTCTCCCCAGAAAAAAACTATTTATTGCGATTAGATAGACGCTCCCTTGTGAGTTTTTCTCGGAAGCCACCCTCTTTTAGGAATTTTTGATACTGTTGATTGAGATAGCCGGTTATCAATATGTCGGCTTGGTGTATCAGCACAATAACCATATTGGCTACAACCTCATCATTTCGTGTCTCGGCTAACGATAAGAAGTAGTCGCTTTTTTTGTACTTGCGACCAAGCTCGCTCATAGCTTTGACTTCGGCAGAGTCGCTCTCCCATAATCTAAGATGGCGCACACGCAGGTAGTCTTTGTAATCTTCGAGTAGCTCTTGTAAACTCGCTTTTGCAGTGTTGAGTAGTTTCAGAAAGACTTCATAGGAGGTAGTAGAGAACTCAACACCTTCGACTATGTTTTGTTTGCCAGAGCGTGCCGCCTGCACCATTTGGTCGATTGTGCGGTCGCCACGGTTGAGGTACTTATTGCAAAAGTAGAAGGTCATATCGTAGATAACTTCTGTTTTGCGATAAGCTAACAATGTGCGATACTTACCGGTATTGATTTTCAATCCATTCATCGAAACAAATGTACTACAAATAAAGCTCTTGTGCAACTCTTGTGAGAGTTTTTTTGTGGAGTGTGGGGTGTTACTGGGGATTACTGGGTGTTACTGGGGGCGCACCTTCGGTGCTTTACTGGGGATTACTGGGGATTATTGGGGGCACCCCAGTAGAACGAGCATAGCGAGTGCCCCCCCAGTTAAGCGCAGCGCCCCTCGTAAAGCGAGCTTTGCGAGCGTCCTCCGTTAAGGGTGTAGCCCGTCCCCAGAAAAGCGCATCGCCCCCATAAAACCCAATAATAACGACCGAAAAATCCAATTTTTCGGGCAAATAGTTTGCAATTCAAAAAAAACTTTGTAACTTTATAAAACGATTTGGTAGAAAACCGAAAAACTTTGAACACTTAAAACTATAATGCTATGAAAAATTACTCACCAAAAGAGATTAAGAACATCGTTCTGATTGGTGCCACCGGCTCGGGTAAAACTACCTTGGCGGAGGCTATGGCGTATGAAGGTAAGGTTATTGACCGTCGAGGTAGTATCGAAAACAACAACACTTTGTCGGACAATACCGACATCGA